>CAZRKG010000025.1:0-22981 GCA_964600635.1 uncultured Geobacter sp.
AGCCCCAGGGATCAAGGGGGTCTGGTTATCGCCAGACGAGACGCTTGGCCCGGCGTTCTCCCAAAGCGGCTTTTTATTTTTATATTGATCGCTCCTGCCTGGTGTCGCCGTCTTTATGTCGTAATAACTTCCATCATCACTCAGTTCCAGCTTTACCCGTGCAAACTTCAATTTTCCTTCCGTAACAACAAGATCAAGAGCACCTACACCCGCTTGATAGATAGCGTTAAAGCCTTGTGCAATATCCCTTACAAACTCTATGGCGTTGTTGTAGCCAAGTGCTCGCAGGTCTTTACCATGTCTCATTTCAATATGCTGCAAACCTTGGGTGTCGTCACCTCGTCGCAGCCGAAGTTGTGCAGGTTCCCTGCCAATAGCTCGACCTATTTCAGGGCTGATTTCTCCAAAACTAGTACTTCCTTCCGCGTTTTTAATGAAGCTCTCGGGGCTATCAGATTGCACAGCCGACACAGACGGTTGTGCAGCTTCAGGCACCAGCTTATTGATAGCTTTCCGTACCTGTTCAAAGGTAGTGGCCTTGCCCAAGACTATCTTGGCCGTTGCCCACTCGCCATATTTTTTTCCGGCAGTCATGGCTTGCAGTTCGCTTGCGATGAACCGCTTGACGGCACCACGCTCCCAGCTTGTCCCGATCCCCTTTGCAGCATTGACAACCCACTGGTCTAATTTCCTGGTCACGGCATCAACGTATGGCTGGTTGTAGTGCTGTTCATCTGGGGTAGTTTCTTCCTGCCCTATGCCTCCTGTTTCTGCTCCTGCTCCAGTTCTTGTTCCAGCTTCTGCCTCCGCCTCGGCCTGATCGAGTCTGCCCTGCCAGACACGATCTTCATCAGTCAGGCTTTGCTCTTTTGCGGACTTCGCATCAGCGGGTCGTGCAACCTGTGCCGGTCTTTCCAAATCCATACCAGACAGCTCTTCTGCCAGTTCAGCAGTCGCTGCACTGTCCTTGGCATACCACAGCTTCTGCTTGCCATTCCACGTATAGCCCTGCTTCTTTAGCCTGGCTATCACATCATCACCTGGGCGGTCGGCAAAGCTTAGTTCTATGCTGCCACGCTGCGGGTTGCCGCTATTCTTATGGGTCTGCTACCGTATAAAATGGATTTCTGTTAACAAAAAAGCCGGATGTTTTAAAACATCCGGCTTTTGTTCCTCTGGGAAGCCTGTCATAAATATTTCATCTGGATCAGGCAGTACAAAGCTCTGGTGCATCACTTAACAGCTTTTTGATTTTCTTCAGGGCATTAGTCTCAATCTGTCTGACCCGCTCACGGGAAATTGAAAACTTATCGGCAATCTCCTGCAAGGTCAGTGGGTCATCGGACGTTACCCTGGCAGCGATTATATACTGTTCCTTTTCATTCAGTTGAGACACAGCATCACCAATCACCCTCTGCACCTCCGCCTGATCCTGTAAACCGGCAAGCTGAACTTCCTGATTCGGTCGATCATCTGCCAGACTGTCAAGCCACGAACCACCCTCCCCGCTTTCAAACTCTGCGTCCAGCGACAGATCACCCTGCATTCGCATTGTCATCTCTGCCACCTCAGTTTCACTGACATCCAGTTCATTGGCGATTTCAGGCAGATCATCATCATTACCTGTCATACGTTGAATGGCAGTTTTTGCCTGACGCAGCTTGAAAAACAGTTTGCGTTGGGCCTGGGTAGTGCCGATTTTAAGCAGGCTCCAGGTAGACATAATATAGTTCTGAATCTGGGCCTTGATCCACCAGACCGCATAGGTGATCAGTCTGAAGCCCCGATAGGGGTTAAATTTACGCACCGCCAGCATCAGGCCAACATTCCCTTCCTGAATCAGATCCAGCATCTTCATGCCATAGTTGCGGTACTCACTGGCTACTTTAACTACAAAGCGAAGGTTGGATGTTACCAGGGTCTGGGCCGCATTCAGGTCATTATCTTCGTACAAACTAACCGCAAGACGATGTTCCTCCTGCTCATCAAGAACTGGTATAGACCTTATCTCGGCCATATAGCGAGACAGGCTATCGCTCAAAACTGGTAATCTTGCATTCATCGACTGTCTCCTCTCACAAAATATTTAGCACTCTGCAATATCGAGTGCTAGCACTATAACAACAGGTGCAACAGATTTCAACATTTTTTCAAACTTTTACTGTTATACCTAAACATAACAACAGCTTCCACAAATGAAAAAACATGACAAACAAAAAAGGGCACCCATTGCTGGATGCCCTTTTCATGTATCGTATGCCAATCCCTAGTGTTGCTTTCTTAACACTTTTATAACGGCTGAGAAGTCTTCTTCACCGTAACCAGCCTCCACACCTTTCTGGTACATCTTGCTGGCAGCTTCTGCTGCCGGCAGGTGCAGACCCACCAGACAGGCGGTGTTCATAACCAGTTGCATACCATCATGTACATATTTAAGGGCCAGGCTGCGAGTAAACTCATTGCGTGCCATGGCACGGCCTTTAAGATGCAGGATTGGTGAAGCGACACCACGGGTATCCAGCACTTCAAGGATCTGGTCAGCAGAGAAGCCCATCTTTTCACCCAGTACAAGACCTTCTGCCAGCATCTGTACCATTGTTCCCTGCACCATATTCACGATGAACTTCATCTTGGTGGCATCGCCAATCTCGCCAACCTCAATTATATTCAGGCCAAAAACGTTAAAGGCATCACGGCATTTGCTTAGTACGCTCTGGTCACCACCTACAATAATAGTCAGCAGACCATTGGCTGCGTGGTCTTTATTACCCCAGACCGGTGCATCCAGGAAGAAACCACGCCTTTTTTCAACTTCATCTGCCATTTTGAGGGTGGTTTCAAGGGAGGTTGTGCCCATATCCACAAACACAGTCCCTGGCTCCAGTCCGGCCAGTATGCCGGTTTCACCGCAGAACAGCACGCCCAGCTCATCCCCTTCCGCCACAATGGAGATAACCAGCTCTTGTCCGGCAGCGGCCTCTGCTGCTGTGGAGGCACCAAAAGCACCAAGATCTATAAGTGCCTGCACCTTGTTTGGGTCATCGTCAAAAGCCGTCAGCTCAAAACCACCCCTGACAAGATTTGCAGCCATATGATAACCAACTGTACCCAGACCTACAAAACCGATCTTACGTGACATTTTTAACGCCTCCTATTTACAGAATAATGTTTTAGCAGTGAGAGTGGATAACTATTACACGGAAAACAGCAGGCTGGCAACCAGGATTTTAGCATCTTTCAGACACCGTCTGCCTCAGCGGCTCTTGCCCACACCCAGCCGTTTGCAGTAGTCTGCCAGCTTGCAACGAGAGCAGGCGGGCGAAACCGGATAACAGAGATTCTGCCCAAAACAGACCAGCAGATCATTAATCGGAATCCAGTATTCCCTGGGCAGTTTATTCCGTAAAAGTAGTTCAGTCTGATCCGGGGTTTTACTGGCAACATAGCCCCAGCGGTTGACTATACGGTGGACATGAATATCAACACAGATGCCTGGCTTGCCAAAGCCCAGCGTAACCACAAGGTTGGCTGTTTTGCGTCCCACACCCTTAAATTGCAGCAAGCCTTCTATACTGTCTGGCAATTTACCATCAAACTCGGTAATCAGCCGTTGGCAGATGGTATGAATCTGTGCTGCCTTGTTGCGGTAAAAACCAGCCGGATAGATCAGTTCCGCAATCTCCTCCACGGTCAGCCTGGCCATCTCTTCTGGCCCACTGGCACGTTCAAACAGGCGGGCCGATGCTGTTGCAGTAACAGCATCCTTGGTACGCAGAGATATTAAACAGGAGATCAGAACATGAAATGCCGTGCTGTATTGTTGTGAAATCACAGAGACCGATGGAGTAACCCATTGCCGGCATTCTTGCCGTAATATGGCAAACACCTCATGCAACTGGCTTTTTTTCAAATATGACCTACCTTGTTTTTGCTCTTTACAAACTGCTCAAACTGATCTGCCGGCAGTGGTTTTGAATAAAAATAACCCTGCAACAGGGTACAGTTTTTCTGATTCAGGAACTCCACCTGCTCTGCTGTCTCCACCCCTTCTGCCACTACCTCCATCCCCAGTGTTGCCGCCAGGGATAGAATCGCCTCGGCAATGGCCAGATCTTCCTTATTATCCGGCAACTCCATGATGAATGAGCGGTCAATTTTAAGTGTATCTGCCGCAATCCGCTTCAGTTGTGCCAGAGAAGAATGGCCTGTGCCAAAATCATCAATGGCAATCCTGCACCCTATTTCCCTGAGCCGTCTTAACATGGCAATGGTCTGTTCCACATCATGCATTGCAGCCGATTCTGTAATTTCCAGCTCCAGACGCTCTGCCGGCAGACCGACCTGTTCAACCGCCTGTTGCACCACTGAAACAAGATCGGGGTTTTCAATCTGAATCGGCGAAAGGTTGACAGCTATATGCAAACCTGGCAATCCGGTTCTATCCCATTTAATCACCTGCTGGCAGGCTTCATGCAACACCCATTCCCCAAGCTGTCCAATCAGACCCAACTCTTCCATAAAAGGTATAAACCGGTCAGGGCCGATCATACCTCTTTCAGGATGATTCCAGCGTACAAGGGCCTCACAACCAACAACCTCATTACTCTGGCCTTTAACCTTGGGTTGATAGAACACGGTAAACTGTTGCAGGCTTAGGGCAGTACGCAGGTCATTTTCCAGCACCACCCGCTCAAGCAACCTGGCTGCCATGTCTGCCGAGAAGAACTGATAGTCACTGTCTTCTGCAAAGTCAGTACGGTCAAGGGCAGCATATACATTCTTCAGCAAACGCTCTGCTTCAGCAGCATCATCAGGCCAGATGGTGATACCTGCACGAACAGAAACAGCAAGAGACTGACCAGGAATGGTTATCGGCTGCATTGAAACAGCAGTCAGAAGGCTGGAGACCAGATGAGCAGTCTCAGTAGCCCCAAGGTCTGGCATCAGCAGTAAAAACTCATCACCCCCTGGGCGGGCCAGGGTATATTGTTCAGGAACCAGATCTTTCAGGCGGCGGGCAACTTCCCTTAAAACAATATCACCAATTCCATGCCCCAGCGAGTTGTTGATCTCCTTAAAGCGGTTGATCCCCATCAATGCCAAGGCAATGGTTGAAGTACCTTTCTGGGCATTCCTGATTGCCTGCTCCAGACGGTCAATAAACAAAGAGCGATTTGGCAGGCCGGTCAGGGCATCGAAGTTAGAAATAATATGCAGAGCATCCACGGCATTCTGATGTTCTTTCTGCCTGAGCAGATTATCCAGGGCAAAGGAAACATCAGTGACAATCTTGTTCAGCAGCTCTTTGTGCTGATCACTAAAAGAAGCCGGATCATCATCGCTGAAAGTAATCACCGCAACTACCTGCCCATCACATATCAGTGGGTAGGCAGCAGTCCGCAGGCTATTATGCTCAAATACAACCTGCTGTTTTCCCTTTAGCTGATCAACCAGACAAAAATCACAGTTAACACAGGACGGCTTTTGTATCTGCATGGCTGTAAAGGAACAGAAGGTTTCAGACTGAAGATCAACCATATCAGCTTCATGTAAAAGGAGGCCGGAATCATTGGCAGCAATCAGATTCAAGCTGTTGTTTTCGCTGAACTGATAGATATAGGCAGCTTTAAAGCAGGCTGTATCCACTGCAATCCGGCAGATTTCCCTGTAAAGCCATTCACTGGAACTGGCCTCCACAATTGCGTGATTTACTTCACTTAAAGCAGCATACAACTGGTTGGTGACCTTAACCTGCCTTTCAGCGGCAAGTTGTTGCCTTATGTCGCTGAACAACATAACTGCACCGCTTATTTCACCTGACTTGACCAGCGGGGTGGCCTTGATGGCAACCGGCAGCAGAGAACCGTTGGCAGTGGTAAATTCAACATGTTCGTTGGTATAACTATTGCCGGAAGTTACAGCCTGAAGCGGTTTACAAACCTCGGAACGGTTTTTAACATGTCTCTGAAGTTTTTCATGTACAGTGTCGCCTTCAAAATCCTCAACTGTGTACCCCAAAAGCCGCTCGGCCTCTTTATTAAGGTAAAGCAGCTTCCCATCCATGCTCTGCACTACCAGCCCCTCGCCCATCCCCTGTGTAATTGCAGACAGGGTCTCACGCTCTTCAAGCAGTTGCTGCCTGCTGACAGACTGTTTATAAAGCAACAGAATTGTTGCTAACAGCAGACCGGAACCCAATGGGAAAACCACCGAATTTACCCTTTCAAGCTGTTTTAAAACCGGTGTGGTGCCTAGAACCATACTATACACACTCAGTTGTCCAGAGCTATCCTTAATGGGCAGGAAGGTGGCCGCAACCGGAACCCCTGCACGAGAACCCAGGGGCAGGCTGAATATCTGTCCTGAATGCAGCTTGGCTGCCAATGAATTATTGTCCTTAATCCTTAAAATATATTTAGTAATATCGTCAGGTATGTCAGTCTGGCCAGCGGGCATGATGATTCTGTAGTCAGCCAATGGAATTTCTGCAAGCTCGCCATGTTTTTCCTGCGGCTTTTGCAGCAGTTCGTGGTTGTTAATCAGCATAAACCAGTTGTTTTCCTGCTGTTTGCTGTTTAAGAAACTGATCAGGGACTGGTGTTCCAGTGAAAACTCCAACGCCCCAAGCATATTACCACTGCTTTTAAGCGGAAACAGAAAACGGTATGCTCCAAAGCTGTAGGGGCCAGCTTCATAGCCAGACTGCTCCACACCATGTTCAAGTGATCTTGAAAGTATACGCCGCTGCGGAATCAGCAGGTCTCCCCATTGGTCTGGTCTGTGCATCCTTAAAAGGCTGGTGCCGTCGGACAGCACAAGATGCATCATCATCGGTGCTTCTTTTAAGAGCAGGTCATAAACAATCTGCAAATCTGCCTTTAAAGCAGTGCGTATCTGTTCATGTTTCGCCTGGTCAGTAGTGGCTGCCGCCTGCTTCATCAAATCAATCAGATCTGTCTGCTGCAATGTAGTATGTGCACCAAGATGGGCCACTGCTTCAAAGCGACTTATGGCAACATCATGGATTCCCTTAATATGCTTGGCCCTGTTTTCATAGAAAATATGGCGTGTATGCTGTTCTACTGATAAAATCAGAATACCAAAAAGCAACTCCAGTACCAGGAACAGCAAAAGGTAATAAAGTGCAGATTTTTTCTTATGTTTCTGATCTGAATTCATGTTAATTGCAGTAACTCACGGTATTCACAGAGAGATTTCAAGTGGATTTGGTCAGCCTTTTTATGGCAGTGCTGGCATCTGTGTTAACTGAACAGTCTGCACAAGGTAATTACCCATAAACAACTTGGCAATTTATCACATTTTCTCATTAGTGCAAAGAGGTATCCATGATTGATCTGCACCTGCATTCCACCTGCTCTGACGGCCTGCTGCACCCTGCAAAACTTGTGTCAGCAGCAAAAGAAAACGGTCTGAAGACCATAGCCATCTGCGACCATGACACCATTGCTGGTGTCTCCTCTGCTCTTGCAGCCGGCACAGACCACGAAGTTGAGATTGTGCCTGGGGTGGAACTGTCGGTATCCCACCAGGGTTTTTCAGATATTCACCTGCTGGGTTATTTTGTGGATATTGCTGCACCAGAGCTGCTTGAAAAGCTGGCACAACATGCCGCAAGCCGTAAACAACGCAACAGGGATATGATTACCGCTGTCAACAAGGTGCTGGATCAGGAAGGCAAAGTCCGTATATCTGTTGAAGAGGTGGAACAGTTGGCCGGAGATGTAATCGGCCGCCCCCATATCGGCAGGGTGTTGGTAGCCCACGGCCATGTTGCCACCATGGAAGAAGCCTTTCAGCATTACCTGATACCATGCAATATACCCAAGCATTACTGGCCCCTGGATGATGCCCTGGCAACAATACACCGTATTGGTGGCGTGGCTGTACTGGCCCACCCCACCACAATTACAACTGATTTATCAGTATTGGAAAGATTGATAGTTGAACTACACCAGATCGGTCTGGATGGGCTGGAGGTTTACAATTCCACCGCCAGCCAGTCGGAAAGCCTGTTTTTACAGACCCTGGCCAACCGGCTTAAGCTGCTGGTTACAGGCGGATCTGACTTTCATGGCACTGGTGAGGGAGAGAAGATCGGGTATGGGCGGGGCGGAATCAGGTTCTCATCTGCACTGCTGGAACCGTTAAGACAACGTGCTGCAAAACATAGTTCAGGCCGCTAAATAAATAAGGGCAGACACACAGGTCTGCCCTTATTACTGCATATCAGTGTTATTGCCTGTTCAGGCTGACTTGATAGATCAACACTTCTCCTTAAATTCACGATAGTTGGCCACATGCAGATCCGCCTCAACATCCGTCACACCCTCCACCGCAGCAACCACCTTCAGGGCAGCTTTCTTCTCCTGCTCTGAACTGATATAGCCGGAAAGTGTCACCTGACCGCCATCGGCAAGAATCCTGAAAGGGCGATACTCCAGCTCTTCAGACCTAAGCAGTGCGGTCTCAATTTTGTTCACCAGAATCGCATTATCAATCTGCTCACAGGACCAGGTATCAGATGCCTTCAGTTGCGGATCTTTTATTGCCGCAACAACTATATCCACTATGGTGGACGGAGACAGATGCGATGTATTGAAGATCAGATCATAGCCAAGGGGATCACTCCAGTCACGGTCAAAGTAGAAATGGATGAATCCGCCCCGTTGATGATCACTACGGCGAATCAGCTCCTGGGCCAGATCAGGATCAATCCATTCCCGCTCGGCAAAACGCTCCACACGCTCCTCAAAATCAGCGATAAACCGTAAACGCAGCACATTACCACAGCTTCTCAGCAGATCCTGACCACCACGGCCATAAAGGATCATATTGCCCTGTCTGGCCAGATCCAGCAGGATCAGCTCAATGCAATTAAGTGCTGCTGCCCGTTTACGGTCTTCTGCTGTGTTATAGGATGGTGGTTTTTCATCAACTGACTGTAAGGTTTCCAAATCCAGTCCATACTGGGCTGCACAGGAAGCTATCAGAGGGCCATCAACCAGGGTATATTTCAGTTTGCGAGCCAGCTCCTGAGCTATACCATAGGCACCGGTACCCATTTCCCGTGAAATTGTGATGATTGGCATGTTAAGATTATCCTCTTTTCTTACTATAATACTGCTGTAGCTTTAAAATATTATAAGGTTATCACGAACAAAACAAACAGACAAGTGATGTAGAATCCTGCCGGATTTTAATCTGTCAGCTCTTCTGGCTGGAGTGTCAACCTGAGCTTATAACGCCTGACACTGTCACCGGAACGGATCAGAAGCGGTATGTTAATTGTTGATGCTGGCTGGTCAAGGTCAATGGTAATGGCCGGTAGTGTATAACCGCTGGGTTCAGATGTTTGCAGTGCTGCTGGCTGGTCATCATCCTGTTCAACGGATTGGTCAGGCTCTGGCAAGGTCTCGGATTCAGGGGCAAGTGCCATACGCAGTTCCTGCAAAACCTCCTGTGATAACAGGGCCATACCACGCAAAACCGCAGATTCACCATCATTGTCTGCACAAAGCGAATGCTGCATATCAAAGCACTGCTGCAACTCCGGTTCCAGCCTGCCGCCCTGCTCCAGATGACTGGAAACCCAGATACGGGGCAGCCGATACAGCTCTCGACCATAACAGGAAAGAGTGCTTCTGAGACTACGCAGACTTTCCACTGTCTGTTTGATATTGGTATCACCTGTCACAAACATCAGTCCGTCAACCCCTTTCAGGGTCATCTTCCAGGTGCCAGGGTTGCTAACTTCGCCGGTAATGGTGTAGAGGTGAAAGCGGATTCTGAAACCATCAAGGCTGGAGCTTTCAAAGGGGGTATAATCAAAAAACTGCAAGCTGTCCTGTCCGGCTGGCATTTTTTTAAGCTGGCCGCACAGATCTGGCTTAATCCGCTTGTGGATCAGATCCAGCAACTGCCCTTTGCCAGAACCAGACGGCCCGTACAGCACAATCTTTGCATTTATTTCACGTTTTTGATGGTTAATGACTGCCATGTTGAACAATCCGCCTGCAACTGGTTAGCGATTTCTGCTTTGCAACATCCGTTTGGCCTGGGTTGCAATAACCGATGAAATATTACGACTTTTTGAATACCCGATCAGGTCTTTTTCAGTCAAACTGCCCAGATAACGCAGGGCATTGGCTAGCGGAGTTTTGGGATTCTCAATCAATGCCTTGCGGATCATGTAATTTTTAACCCACTCCTTGTTGGCACAGATCAGACGCATCACCTCATCATTCTGGACACCGGATTTAAGTAGTGTCAACACCTCTGGCTCTGACATGCGGGGATTCTTTAACACACCGGCACTCACCAGCTTGTTGGAATCCTTCACCAGAATCTTACGCCATTCCTTATCACCGGTCAGGGCCAGCTTGATCTTTTCAGACACCTCCAGTTGCTGTGCCTGTTGATACTTGCTTTTAAATGCCTCTCCCTGCTCTTCATCATCATCTGCTTCATCAGTCTGATCCTGATCCTGCTCTGGTTCTGATACAAGCTCCGCAACTGTTTGCTGACCGGCTTCCAGCAGGTTTCTGGTCAGGTCAGCCAGCTCTTTTCTGGCAAGCAGGGCCGTGCTTATCTCTGGCTTATTTCTGTGCAGGCTGGCCACAAGATGCAGGATGGATGGATGCCACTGATCCTGTTGATCCAGTGCAGACAAAAGCATGCCGGAGTTCATCCGCCTCAAGCCAGTTTTTGCCAGTTCCTGGACATCCTGATCAGCATCCCTTGCAAGGCAAAAGAGCAGCAAAAGCTGCTCATTGGGGGGTAAGTCCGTAACCTCTGTAACAGCCTGAAGCCTGGTTTCCCTGCTGGTACCAGGCTTGATACAGGCTGCCACAGAGGCAGGTATTGTTATTCTGACTGTTGCTGATGACACTGCTGCACGCTACTCCATTACAGATGTGGATATACCGGCTGCTTTAAGTTTATTAAGCACATTACTGGCTGTTTTCTGATCTGTATATGTGCCAACAGTAAGCTTGCGGGTTGGCAGTTGAACCAGTGCCTTTTTAACAACCACTGTAATTCCGGCTTCTGCCAGGCGTTTCTGATCTTCCTGGGCACCGCTTAAAAGCATGTATGAGCCAAGCACCACCTCAAAACCACTGCCAGTTCCTGCCAGAAAACTCCCAACACCTTGATTGCTGAGTTGCTGCACTGTATCTTCAGCCTGGTCTCGGCTGTCATATTCTGCATAAATCAGCCTGTGCATAGTGGCTGGACGCTTGGGGCCACTGGTCAGCAGCGGATTAAAACCAGCGTTTTTCACTTTGACAATATCCGCTGCCAAGGCTTCTTCCACCTGATAGTAACCAGCCACCACAGTCCAGGGGCCACTGCTGACTGGTGCAACCTTGGCGACTGGTGCAGAGGCTGGATCAGGTTTTGTGGCAGCAACAGGTTTCTGTGCTACTGGTGTCGCTGCTGTAGGCTTTGGCTTTGAATCATCAACCTGCTTATCTGCTTTAGCTTTTGATTCAGGTCTGGCCGATGGTTCAGCAGCGGGTTTAGCTGCATCTGCCTTTGGTTGTACTGCTGCACCGGCTTTACCTTTCTGATCATCCTTAACAGGCTTGTCAGATCCGGCTGCATCAGAAACCTGCTTCTTATCAGCAGAGGCTGCATCTTTGTCACCCACGGCATCCGCAGCTTCATCGGCAACATCAGCCTTATCACCTGGCCTTGGTGGCAATGGCTTTTTAACCACCCTGGGTGCAGCAACAGGAGCTGGAGCAGGCTCTTGGGGACGGATAAGGTCCGTAAAGAAATAGATATATGCAAAGCCCACCACCAGAATCAGTAACAGAATCAACAGACTGGTCTGATTTTTCTTTTCTGATGGCGGTGGTGTCTTTTCATCCCGCTCATTGGGTGCTTTACCAAATTTAAGATCCATGTTTCAGTTCCTCTCCATATACTTCCAGGTTTAATCTTTGCTGTTATTAGCAGCCTGTGACTCAGCAATTACCTTCTGTGCCAGGTGGGTCGGCACCTCTTCATAATGGGAAAACTCTGTGCTGAACAGGCCACGGTCACTGGTCATTGACTTGAGATCGTTTGAATACGCCAGCACTTCAGACATAGGGACAGTGGCCTTGATGGTCTGTGAATTGGCCTTTGGCTCCACACCAACCACCTTACCACGGCGTGAGTTCAGATCCCCGATCACGTCCCCCATATTATCATCCGGCACCGTTACTGTCATGGTTACAATCGGCTCCAGCAGCACTGGCTTGCATTGTTCCATTGCTTTTTTAAAGGCCATTGATCCGGCAACCTTAAAGGCCATTTCAGAAGAGTCAACCGTATGGAAAGAACCATCATACAATGAAACCTTGAAATCTACCACCGGATAGCCAGCCAGGAATCCATCGGCAGCAGCCTCCTGAATCCCCTTATCCACCGCCGGTATATATTGGCGAGGAATAACGCCGCCAACAATTTTATCGTCAAACTGATAGCCTTCGCCACGCCCCAGGGGAGACAGCTCAATCCAGCAGTCGCCATACTGGCCTTTGCCGCCAGACTGTTTTTTGTACTTACCCTGAACCTTGGCACTGCCGCGGATGGTCTCAAAGTACGGCACCTTGGGGGTTTTAAGGACAACCTCCACATTAAATTTACGTTTCATCTTCTCCACGATAACATCCAGATGCACCTGGCCAAGGCCCGATATGATGAACTCTCTGGTCTGGGTATCACGGTGGGATTCAAGGGTTGGCTCTTCTTCAATCATCCGGTGCAGAGCATTGTGAATCTTGTCTTCATCTGCCTTTGTTTTGGGTTCAATGGCATAGGAAATCACCGGCAATAGCTGCTGGGCCGGTTCAAATACAATCGGATGGTTTGCATCACAGAGGGTATCGCCGGTAATAGTCTCCTTCAGCTTGGCCACTGCCACAATATCACCGGCAAAGGCCTGTTTGACAGGCTTGTGCTTCTTCCCTTCCAGCAGGTAGATCTGGCCGATCCGCTCTTCTGTATCTTTGGTGGCGTTGCAGACAGTGGAATCGGCATTGAGTATGCCGGAATAAACCCGCATAACCGTAATCTTGCCGGTGTATGGGTCAGATGTGGTTTTAAAGACCAGGGCAGAGAACGGCTCTTTCTCATCCTGGGCACGCTCCACAAGCTGTTTGTCTCTGGGATTGGTGCCCATTGCCCTGGCACGGTCAAGGGGTGATGGCAGGTAGCTGCAAATGGCATCCAGCAACTGTTTGACACCGATATTAAGGGTGGCGGAACCGCACAACACCGGCGTAAAGGTGTTACGCATGGTGCCAACCCGCAGACCATCCAGAATATCTTCCTCAGTCAGCTCGCCGGTATCAAGATATTTCTCTGTCAGGGCATCATAGGCCTCGGCAACAGTCTCCACCATCTGTTCCCGCAGGTTCTGGGCCTCAGCCAGGCAATCAGCCGGAATCTCTATCTCCTGGAAGCTGCCGGAACCATCCTTGTCATACCTATAGGCTTTCATTCGCACCAGATCCACTACACCTTCAAAGGAATCCTCCACACCGATCGGCATCTGAATTGCCACTCCGCGAGCCTTCAGGTTCTTTTCCATATCATCAATGGCCCGCAGGAAGTTGGCCCGTTCCTTATCAAGCTTGTTTACAAAGGCTATCCTTGGGATTTCAAATTCATTGGCCCAGGCCCAGATTTCTTCTGTCTGCACCTTTACACCGGAAATTGCAGAAAGGATTACAACAGCACAATCCAGGGCACGCATACAGGCACGGGTATCACCGATAAAGTCACCATAACCAGGTGTATCTACAATATGAATGGAGTGTTCATTCCATTGGCAGTGGGCAAAGGATGATGAGATTGAGATTTTGCGTTTGATCTCCTCCGGCTCATAATCCATGGTTGATGTACCATCATCCACACGACCCAGACGATCCACCATACCGGTGCTGAACAGAATCGCCTCTGTCAAGGAAGTCTTACCAGCTCCGCCATGTGCCACAATACCAAGATTACGTGTCTTTTCAATCGCTTGAACTCCCATGGTGCTGTCTCCTTTATCTGTTGTTTTTTGTTACTGCAAGCCTGGTTAATCCTGATTAAGTTGATACAAGGTTCTGAGGCCATCCAACGCAAGGGTTGGAATGACCTCCTCTATGGTCTCTGATTCTGCTGCTATCAGACCTGCCAGACCACCTGTGGCTATCACCCTGGGCTGTTCTCCCGCCTCCTTGATGATCCTGCGGACAAGTCCATCCACTAGCTCTACATAACCTGTAAAACAACCTGACTGCATGGAATTTAAGGTGCTTTTTCCGATTACCGTTGGCGGACTTTTCATTTCAACCTTCGGCAACTTGCTGGTCCGTCCCACCAGTGCGTCCAGAGCAGTGTAAAGACCAGGTGCGATGGCTCCGCCACAGTAAACACCGGAACTGTCCAGGTAATCAAAGGTGGTAGCTGTACCAAAATCAATCACTATCAAGGGGCTGCCGAACCTCTCATAACCAGCCACCATATTCACAATCCGGTCTGCACCAATTTCAGCCGGATTATCGTAATCAATAGTCAGGCCGGTTCTGATCTCTGCGGTTACAATTAACGGTTCCAGCTCAAGGTATTTATGGCAAAGCTCCTGAAACAGGCTGGTTATGGCAGGCACAACTGAAGAAATTATGACAGCAGTGATGGATTTAAGGGAGAGATTGGCTAACTTCAGAAGGTTATCAAGTAAAGTCGCATATTCATCGCTGGTTTTACTCCGGTGGGTTTCAATACGCCAGTCTCTGACCAGGGCAGTACTATCATAGATACCCAGAACAATATTGCTGTTTCCCACATCAATGGTCAGAAGCATAGGCCAGTACACCTGTTTTATGGAGATTTGCTAACCTGGTGCAGCAAAATTTGAAACAACCAGTTTTTATATATCATAGCCCTGCCAAACGTCGCAACCGCAAACAGTTTTACAGATCAGACCAACCAATACCAAAAACAATTGACGTAGCTTTGGTCAAAACATATACTCACTCATTAAACATCGGATTTTTAATTATAGTACTGGAGGGCAAAATGTCGAAAAAAAAAGCTGCGGTTCTGCTAATGGTTATTTCTGTCATGCTGGTGGCAATCAGCCTGTTTGCTGCCGATGTGAAGGATGTCAGGTACCCTTTTAAAAATGCAGAACCTGTAGTGTTCAGCCACACCGTTCACCTACAGAAATACCGCAACAACTGCCGCATGTGCCATAATACCTTCTACGATCTACGTAAGAAGCAATCCTACACAATGGCAGATATGGAAAAAGGCAAGTCCTGCGGTGCCTGCCACAACGGCACAATCGCCTTCAACGTTGCCACCAACAAAGACTGTTCACGCTGCCACAGCGGAAAACCCCGCAGTGTGGCCTACAATATCAAGGGAACCGGCAAAACCAGCTTCAGCCACGATATTCATATTGCTGTAACAGGCAGTGCCTGCAAGAGCTGTCATAACAGCAAGCTGTACACTGGCAGCACAAAACCTGTCACCATGCTTGAGATGGAAAAGGGTAAATCCTGCGGTGCCTGCCATAATGATGGTAAGGATGCCTTTACAGTGGCTGGCAACTGTAACCGCTGCCACGATGGTCTAAAGCTGAAAGATATAAACTATAATGTTAAAGGGGCTGCCTCAACCAGGTTCAGCCATGATTTCCACACCCAGGTTTACCAGTGTGCTGACTGCCACACCAAAACCTATCAGTATCGCAAGGCACCCAAGGTAGTTACTATGGCAGAGATGGAAACCGGCAAGTCCTGCGGTGCCTGCCATAACAATGGCAAGGATGCCTTTACCGTTGCCGGCAACTGCGAGAAGTGCCACTCGGACTTCAAACCGGATGATGTCAAATACAAGACCATCTTTGGTGATGCACCATTCAGCCATGAATTTCACACCCAGATGTACAAGTGCGAGGACTGTCACACCAAAACATTCCCATACACAGCCTTTGCCAGTGGTGCCAGTATGAACGACATGGTTAAAGGCAAGTCCTGCGGTGCCTGTCACAACAAAGGGAAAGATGCCTTTGCAGTTAATGAGTGTCTGAAGTGCCACCAGAATGTAAGCTGCAAATAAACGTCTGAACAGGCTGCATGCAATAAGAAATGGCACCGTTTTTACGGTGCCATTTCTGTTTCAGCACTAAACATCTATATTCTAATTCCAGATCAAAGATGAATTCAAGGCGGCTAGGAGATCGGCGACGAAGGCGTACACTAAGTACGTTGAGAAGCCGATGACGAGCCAACGAAGAAGACGCTTTGATATGGAATTGGAATTAAAACACCTGCACATCTCCGCTCAAAATCCGCTCCAGCCCACCACCTGCCAGCCTGACCAGCAGGGCACCATCCTGATCAAGTCCGGCAAACTCCCCGCTGATACTGGCTGCACCACCATCCACCCTGACTTTTCGTCCGGCAGCATTGCAGTATCTGGCCCACTCTGTACGGGCTGGCTCAAAACCATGCTGCAAAAAGCGTTTATATTCAAGATTCAGCTCCATCAGCAACAGGGTTGTAAAATCCTGACGAGATATTTTTACGCCACCTTCAATCAGCAAAGAACTGGCAGGATGGCGGAGATCCAACGGAAACTGCTCCTGACGCATATTCAGGTTAATCCCGATCCCAAGCACTACAAAACTGACCAGATCCGTCTCTGCATTCATTTCATTCAGCAGACCAGCCACCTTGTTGCCATTCAGCAACAGATCATTGGGCCACTTGATAGCAGCCTGCAAACCTGTGGTCTTACTGACCGCACGGGCCACGGCAAGGGCGGACAAAAATGTGAGCTGGGGTGCTTCATAGGGCGGTATTGCCGGCCTGAGCAGCACAGAACAGTACAGGTTGACACCACCAGGCGAGGCCCATTTACGTCCCATCCGCCCTTTACCGCCGGTCTGCCGGTCTGCCAGTACAACCAGCCCTTCTTCGGCCCCCTGGTCAGCCAGGCTGTAGAGGTCTGCGTTGGTGGAGCCTGTCTCTGCAAGGGAGATGATTCTGCAACCGATCAGACTATCCTGGGGCAGACCTGATCTGATCAGCTCTGCATCAAGCTGGTCAGGTTCTGACACCAGCCGATACCCCTGGGAAGGGATTGCATCAATCTGCCAGCCAGCAAGACGCAGGGCATTGACCTGCTTCCAGATCGCTGTACGGGACACCGCCAGTTGGCTACTAAGTTCTTCACCGGAAACCACCGTCCCGCTGGAATGCCGCAACAGGTTCAATAACTGGATATATCTGAGATGACTTGCCATTGATACACTATTCCAGCAGCATGGAAATATCCATTGCCTTTGGCGAATGGGTCAGGGCACCGATGGAGATAATATCCACACCTGTTTCTGCAATCGCCCTTACGGTTTCAAGGTTGACACCACCAGAAGCCTCCACCAAAGCACGGCCATTGATAAGCTGTACACAGTGGGTCATAGTATCGCAATCCATATTATCCAGCATGATAATATCAGCTCCGGCGGCAAGTGCCTCCTCCACCTCTGCCACTGTCTCTGTTTCAACCTCAATCTTCAGGGTGTGGGGGATATAGGCCCGTGCCCGACTGATGGCAGTGGTGATTCCACCGGCAGCAGCAATATGGTTTTCCTTGATCAGAATGCCATCGTAAAGACCTGTGCGGTGGTTAATACCACCACCAATCCGCACCGCATATTTTTCCAGTACCCGCAACCCTGGGGTGGTCTTGCGGGTATCAACAATCCGGGTTTTGGTGCCGCTGACGACCCTGACATAACGATCTGTAAGGGTTGCCACGCCTGACATCCGTTGCAGCAGATTAAGTGCCACCCGCTCTGCCTGTAGCAATCTGGCAGCATCACCGGTAATTTCAGCCATGACAGCCCCTTTTCCCAGCCTGTCGCCATCATTGCAACGGTATGTAAAGCTCACAGCAGGATCAAGCAGTTGAAACACCCTGGCAGCAACCTTCATACCTGCCACCACCAATGCTTCCTTTGCAACCAGCCTGGCTGTGGCAGTTCCTGTTTCAGGCACCACCGCCTGGGTGGTCAGATCGCCGGTATGAATATCTTCTTTCAGGGCATTCAGGATTATTTCATCAATATTGTGCATCTGTGGCACCTCCCGTAAAGTCAGATAGATTACAACATATTCGAACAACCGTACAACAGCCGATTTACACAACTGTTTTTCAGGTGTATAGCATTTGTATACAATTACAGATTGACAATTACCACTGCACCCCTTAATACATAGGATATTTTAATCTTAAGTCTTTTTGGGGGAGGTTCAGATGAAGAGGCATTTTTTCAGTTTACTTGCAGTAATGGTGCTGGCCATGATTACAACGATCAACGCAGAGGCCAAAACCATCAAATATCCTTTAAAGGATGTGCCAACTGCAACTTTTAACCATGACCGCCATGTGGCCAGAAACCGCAACTGCACCACCTGTCACAATTCCATCTACAACCTTGCCAACAAGCAAACCTACACCATGGCTGATATGGCCAAGGGCCAATCCTGCGGTGTCTGCCACAATGGCAAAAAAGCCTTTGGCGTGGTAGCTGGCAAGGATTGCAGCAAGTGCCACGCTGGTCTGACCACAAAAACTATTAAGTACAGTTCCAAACCGGCTACCGATGCGATCTTCAGCCACGGTTTCCACTCACAACTGTACTCCTGTTATGACTGCCACACCAAAAAGTTTGCTTATCGTAAAGGCTCCCGCAAGGCAAGCATGGCAGAGATAGATAACGGCAAATCCTGCGGCATCTGTCATAATGGCAAAGAAGCCTTTTCCTCAACCAGCGACTGCCAGAAGTGTCACGTTGATTTCAAACCCGGACATATCACTTTCAAAAACAGCCGCGGTACAATCACCGGCCATTTCAGCCATGAATTTCATGGGCAGATTTACGGCTGTACTGACTGCCACACCAAGCTCTTCCCCTATGGCGGTGGTAAAGATATGACCATGAAAGATATGGAGCAGGGTAAATCATGCGGTGCCTGCCATGATGGCAACTCTGCCTTTGCAGTAACAAGAGATTGTGCCAAATGTCACTTTAAAAACTAGACCGCAACAGGTGGTATAAAACTAAAAAGCACCGTGCTGTTATCAGTACGGTGCTTTTTATGGCGATTGTTGTTTCGATTACAGCTTACAGGGAGATTGCTTCGTAGCTCCGTTTCTCGCAATGACCGTCTTTTTCCCGTCACTGGCTATCATCTGCCACCAGCTCCTCATCCACCGGACGGCAGCGGCGGTCAATCACATAGTTGCTGCCTTTCCTGCCTTTAGCCAGCTTCTTCAGCTCTGCCGCCACCTCTGCAACCCGTGCTGCATGGGTAGTACCGCTGGAATCAGTAGGCACAACGGCTATGGAAATACCAAGCAGCGACATCTTCTCTTTTTCCCCTTTGCGGTTAAGGGCCAGATAAAAACCCTGCTGCTTCACATCTTCATCAAACAGGGCCTGCACAATCTGGTCAAAATGGTCAATTACAGTACTACAGACCTGTTCCGCCCGCTCCCGTGGCACAAGAAACACAAAGTCATCGCCACCAACATGGCCACAGAAGCCACCACCAGATTCCCGCACTGCATTGGAGATAATTCTGGCCAGCATTCTGATTACCTCATCACCGTGGGAAAAACCATAGACATCGTTGTAGGGCTTAAAGTGGTCAATATCCACATAACAGACCGCCAGTGGCAGCCCGATCGCCTCTTCAATGGCACGGTGGATTGAGGTGTTGCCCGGCAGACGTGTCAGGGGATTATTGTCAAAAATCCGCTTGATGCGTGAAAGTGAAAGGGTAATCCTGCTGACCAGCTCTTCAAAATCTATCGGTGTGGTTACAAAATCATCCAGCGGAAAGTCATCCCAGGATTCCTGCTCTGTACCAGCCGGAAAGATTCCGATGATCGGGATCGGGCTGAAAAAGCTGTCACCCCGCACCATACACAGCATTTCATGGCAACCAACACATGGTGATGAAAAATCCACAATGATCAGATCAGGGGGATCAGAGTAAAATGCCCCCAGGGCAGCAGCGGTTTTTTCCACCGCCATCACATGGTAACCCTTGCTCTGTAACCGTAGCTGCAACAGGGCAGATATTTCTGGTTTGCTTGATATAAAGGCGATTCTATGCTGCACCGGCCAGCTCCAGACTAAAGTTTTTGACTTCCACCAGTTTATCTTCCAGTTCTGCCACTATCTCTGCCAGAACTGCCTCATTCAGTTTCAGAGTATCCCAGGCCACCCGCTGAATCGGCATAACATAGAGATCACCACTATCGCCAAAACCGCTGGCCTTAATCAGCACATCCGCCAGATGCACCACCGAGGTCTTGACACGGTGTTCTTCAGAGGTTGCAACATCATGGTGACAGGCGATCGGCTCAGACAACTTCTCCGGCAGATACCAGCTTTTGGAAAGCCAGCCTCCAACCTCAGAGTGGTCTGTATCCAGTACCTGCCGCTCTGCCTCACTGCTATACAGGTTATCCTGCCTGATCCTGTGGCGGATCTCAACCATCTGTTCTGAACATTTAAGGCCGATGATTACCTTGCCAATATCATGCAGCAGACCGGCAGTTGCAATCTCCTCCGCCTCTGGCAGCCCCAGTTTGCGGGCAATTATTCCGGCTGCTGTGGCAGCCCCCAGGGAATGTTCCCAGAGACCCACACTGTTCTTCTCCATAATCTCAAAAATGGAAGAGGAAAGGGCCAGGGATTTAACCACATTAACCCCCAACAGAATCATGGCGTTGGATATGGTGGAAACCTTGTAAAATCCGTATGATGGAGAGTTGGCAAGCCGAAGGATACGGGCAGAAAGCACCTGATCTGCCGAGACAATCCTGGCCATCTCCTTTACCGAGGATTTGCTGTCGTTAGAGAGTGCATTCAGCTTGTTGATGACACCAGGCAGCGTTGGTAACGACTTGGTATCCATGATGATCTTCTTAAGATCACTCCTTTTATCGCCCACCGCTATCCTCCATTGCCGCTGTTATATGTGTACGGTAAATATCCAGCAGCATCATATTCTGGCGATTATCCCTGGTTCTGGCAAACCGTGTGTCAAGATCAGCCAACTGCTCATCCAGGGTCTTGTCCCCCTCCTGCCAGACCGGATGGCCCTCCACATAGAGGGACTGAATCCCCATCTGCATCAGGCGGTTCAGCAGGCTGTCAGAAAGCTCTGTTCCCTTGCCGCAAATCGGCATTCCGGTGGGATTATCATTTTTGTATATATCCCGTGCCAGCACCATACCGGCTTCTGCCAGGTTAATCGGTATCTTTTGCATAGGCTGCTTCACACTCCGTTTTGTGGTTTAAAAAAAGGAACAACATTTGGTAAAGGCAGGTTAATTTATAGCTGAAAAATCCTACTTCTGCTGCCGCCCTTTGGCCATCAACACCACACCGCTCATGGTGTTCATAATTATCTTTCGGCCAGCATGGCCACCAACATCGGAAGCAATCACCGGAATCCGCCATTCTTCAAGCTGTCCAAGGGCCAAATCTATATTACGGGCACCAATGGGAAAAGAGGAATTGCTGTTTACCAGCAGATTAGCACCACCAAATACCTTGGCCACCAGATGTTGCCTGCGGGCACCAAAGGCCAGCACCTGCTCCAGCAACTTCTCCATGGCAATATTGCCATATCTGGGAGTTGGCAGCCCTTCACCGTTCCAGAGCGGAAGCATAAAGTGGTTCATACCACCTCCGCCATTCACCTGATCCCACAGGCAGACCGCAATACATGACCCCAGAACAGTGGTAATTTCACACTCATCCGCACTGATAAAAAGTGCCCCAGGATAAAGAAAATGTTTATTTTTAGCCGAAGTCTCTGTTTCAGCCACGTTATAACTCTTCCATCTGATCAAACAGGAACAGATTTCCCCCTTCGGCAAAGGTCATACCAGAATCATCGTATGGTGCAGGCGGGATGATGACGGTGAACACAGATCCGGTGCCAGGCTCGCTTTCAATCAGAATCTGCCCTTGCAGCAGATCCAGCAGCGATTTGACCACACTAAGCCCCAGGCCATGACCAGGATGGGATCTGGTGGGGCCGGTATCAAGCTGGGTAAAGCGGTCCATAATCCGTTTCAGGTCTGACTCTGCAATGCCAATCCCCTGATCCTCTACCCGCAGGACAAGCTGCCCGTCGGACAGATCTATGGTAATCCGCACATCACCACCAGGCTTGTTGAATTCTATCCCGTTGGAAACCAGATTGGAAATAATCACCTTCAGTTGCTGGGCATCGGTGGGAAAATACAGATGCCCTTCGGCATCCAGGTCATTACAGCCAAAGCTGATCGGGATACTGCGGGAATCCGCCAGGCTGCTTAAACTGTCCAGCACAGACTGCACCACAGACACCACCTCAACATGTTCTATAAATGGTATCGCCTCGCCTGCCTCAAGCTCGGCAGCAATAAATATGTTGTTCAACTGAAAATCAAGATTAGATGCCTCAAGGGAGATCAGGGAGACCAGCTCGGTCACTTCTGGTCGTTTGACGATACTGCCAAGCTGGGCGGCCAGACCGATGATGGAGTTAAGCGGATTGTTGATTTCATTACGGATATTGGAAAGGAAATTACCCTTTAACGCCTCCGACTCCTCCAACTTGTGGTTTATCTCCACCAGTTTGCGGTTCACGATTGTCAGGTCTCGGAATGAATTACGGCTCTGCTCCAGCCGTAGCCGTAGTTCATTCAGCAACTGTTCATCGGTATAGTTTTCCATTAGGCTCCCCTGATGTTGCAAAAAGCAGCAAGGCAGGCTTTTAACCTGCCCTAAGCGGTTGATAGTTGATTGTTGATAGCTATTAAACAGCAACCGTCATCCTATGCTTATGTAGATACTGTTATTCAAGTCAACCCATGTAATGCAGGATCGAACATTTTATTT
>CAZRKG010000026.1:0-22488 GCA_964600635.1 uncultured Geobacter sp.
CGTTGGGATGATTGTAATTTTGTAGTATAAGTGCTCCAATGATTCTGTAGTGAAAATAAGCAAATTGATAAAACCATTAACTATAGCGGTGCTTTGAGCCAAGTGAAATTACGTTGTTTCTTATTGGTGCCGCTATGCAAAGGTCTGGAAAGGATAACCCTTAATGGGAAAAAAAATGTTGGTAAATGTGCTGCATCCTGAAGAGGCACGTGTTGCCATTGTACAAGATGGGGTATTGATGGATCTGAACATAGAACGTAGCGGTAAAGAACAGACAAAGGGCAATATTTATAAAGGTGTTGTTGCCCGTGTGGAACCAGGTTTGCAGGCGGCTTTTGTGGATATTGGTCAGAAGAAACCTGGCTTTATACAGATGGGTGATCTGCACTCAGATTTCTGGCAATGGCGTGATGACTTGCCGGAGGATGAGCGTAAGAAGCGCCCCAGAATCCAGGAGATCCTCAGGCGTGGACAGGAGCTGATTGTACAGGTAGAAAAAGATGCCAGGGATCAGAAGGGTGCTGCACTTACCAGCTATCTGTCGTTGCCAGGGCGTTACATGGTGTTGATGCCAGGGGATACAGCAGCAGGCATCTCAAGGAAAATTGAAGACAATGTTATCCGCAAAGAACTCAAATCTCTGGTTTCAGAGATGAATGTTCCTGAAGGATACGGCTATATTGTGCGTACTGAGGCCGCTGGCAGGAGCCTGGATGAGCTGAGTAGAGATCTGGAATATCTTGTAGGAGTACACAGCCGGATCAGGCAGCAGGCTGAAGTAGCTAAAGGTGCTGCTCTGATCTACCAGGATTCCGGGTTGATTGTCAGAACTTTGCGTGATTACTTCTCTGATGACATTGAAGAAATTCTTGTTGATGACAAGATCGCATTTCAACAGGCAATAGATTTTTTGCTTGAGCTGATGCCAGGTTACGAAAAACGGGTTAAGCTGCACAGGGAGAAAAGGCCGATCTTCTCAAAATATCAGTTGGAAGAGCAGATTGATCGCCTGTATGAGAAACGTGTATCTCTTGCAACCGGTGGTTCTCTGGTGATTGAACCTACTGAAGCATTAGTCTCCATAGATGTCAACTCCGGCAAAAGCAATCATGAAAGTGGTATTGAAGACACAGCCTACAAGACAAATCTGGAGGCAGCAAAAGAGGTGGCCAGACAGTTGAGGCTGCGGGATCTGGGTGGGCTTATTGTCATTGACTTTATTGATATGCGTAACAGCAAGCATATCAAGGAGGTTGAGCAGGTACTGAAGGAAGCCCTTAAATATGATAAGGCCAGGGTGCATGTGGGGCATATTTCCCAGTTTGGGATGCTGGAGATGTCACGTCAGAGGATTTCAAAAAACATTACAGAGGCGATCCATCTGGAGTGTCCCCATTGTGAGGGGCGTGGACAGGTTAAATCTGTTGAATCCGTGGCAATTTCCTTTCTGCGTAAAGTACACGCTGCGGCTGCTAAAGGGCAGATTACAGAGGTTAGAGGGGAGCTGCCGCTGGAGATAGCCTACTATCTGCTGAACCGTAAAAAACGAGAACTGGCCCAGATTGAAAATGATTATGAAATTGTGGTTAATGTGAAGGGTAAGCCTTCATTCATGATGAACCAGATCGGACTTGAAGCCATTAGAAAAGAAAAGGTTGTTGCCCAGGATGCGGCTAAGCCTGAACAACCGGTGGAGTCTTCCGAAGTAGCTGTTATTGAAACAGAAACCAAGCCGGAGCCTACTACTTCAGATACTGTTACCAAGCCTAAAAAACGTTCAAGGCGTAGCCGGCACTCCAGAAAAACAGCAGATGCCAGGGATATTAGGCAGGAAACGGCTATTGAGCAAATTACAGATGTGCCGGCAAGTCAGTCTGATGAAGCTGTTCAGGCTATCGGATATGCCTCTCCTGAACCAGCATCCACTAAAGCTGTTGAGATCATTGAAGAAACTCTGGTTGCAGCAGACATAGCAGAGGCTCAAGCTGGGTTAAAGCAGGAAATTGATCAGACTGGAGATAATAAAGCCGCTAAACCGGATAAACCAACTAAAACAGCAAAGAAAAACAGCAATGTTAGGGCTTCCAGAACAGCAAAGGCTGTTGAAGCTGAAAAAACAGAAAAGACAGCCGATGATTCAATGCCAAAAACTAAAAAAACAGCAAAAAGTAAAAAGCCTGTTAAAACCAGGGCTGATGCAAAGCAGACTCCAGTCTTAAAATCTGGTCAGCCGGAAGAAGTTGAAGCAGAAGAAGTTACCTCAAAAACAACAGCCAGGAAAAATAAGGCAGCTAAAACAACAAAAACTGATGCAAAATCAGTAAAAGAAGCTGTAACTGATCATTCAGAGTCAGCAACGATTACAGCTTCAACTAACAAAGAAGATGCTGCTAAAACGGTAACATCAGAAAAATCATCTGCCAGGTCAAAGAAAACCAGCCGTAAAAAATCCGATGGGGTCAAAGATGTTGGAGTTGCTGCCACAACAAAGCCTGATGATGCTGTTACAAAGGCACCTGTAAAAAATATTGAACCTGACTCAGATAGGGACAAGCCAGGCACAAAGAAATCTGTCAGGAAAAAGGTTGCCAAAACCAGCAAGCCAGCCGAATCAAAAGAAGAATAACTTGACGCTTGCAATGCAGTGAGCTACTTTTTCATGTTCAAAATAAATCCATGGTTATGGATTGAAAGGTATTGCAGATATGGAAGAAATCAGTGAACTTTTGTTGCAGCGTCGTCGTAAAGTTAATGAGCTATGGGCAGCGGGAATCAACCCCTATCCAAATGATTACAAGCCGGAGCATACTTCATCTGATC
Organism: uncultured Geobacter sp.; assembly: GCA_964600635.1. GTDB lineage: Bacteria > Desulfobacterota > Desulfuromonadia > Geobacterales > Pseudopelobacteraceae > Trichlorobacter. The sequence goes on from CAZRKG010000026.1 coordinate 2,821, forward strand.
TGTTTGATGTCTTTGGAGAGCTGGAGCAGATTGATGCTAAAGATAGCAACTACAGCCTGGCTGGTCGCATTATGGCCCGCCGTTCCTTTGGCAAGGCGGCTTTTATACAACTTCAGGACAGAAAAGGCAGAATACAGGTTTATGTCAGAAAAGATGACCTGAGTGAAGAGACCTTTGCACAGTTTGAATCCTTTGATATTGGCGACACCATAGCTGTCAGTGGCTTTCCATTCCGTACTAAAACTGGCGAACTTTCTTTACATGCTTCCTCCCTGCGGTTGCTGGTTAAATCCCTGATACCGCTGCCGGAGAAATTTCATGGTCTTACAGACGTTGAAACCCGTTACCGCCAGCGTTATGTTGACCTGATTGTTAACCCTGAAGTGCGTGAAATATTTGTAAAACGCTCTCGTATTGTCAACCTAATCCGTCAGTTCATGACCTCTCGTGAATTTCTTGAGGTGGAAACCCCGATGATGCAGCCGATTCCAGGGGGTGCCACTGCCCGTCCCTTTATCACCCATCATAATGCCCTGGATATGGAGCTTTACCTGCGGGTAGCCCCGGAGCTTTACTTGAAACGGCTGGTGGTTGGTGGCTTTGAGCGGGTATTTGAGATCAATCGCAACTTTCGGAATGAGGGGATCTCGGTTCGCCACAATCCTGAATTTACTATGATGGAGTTTTACCAATCCTACGCCACCTACGAAGATCTAATGGATCTGACCGAGGAGCTGTTCTGCCATGTGGCAGAAAACCTGCTGGGCAGTCTGGATTTCAGCTATCAGGGACTGGAGATCAGCTTTGCCCGACCCTGGCGGCGTATGACAGTCCGTGAGGCGATCCTGGAATATGGTGATATTGATGATAAAGAACTGTCTGATCGTGAACTGGCCCTTAACTATGCCAGAGGCATCGGCCTGGATCACTTGCATGACGACATAAGCTACGGCAAGTTGCTGATGGAGATATTTGAGGAGGTGGCAGAGCATAAGTTGATTCAGCCCACCTTTGTAACATCCTATCCAACGGAGGTTTCTCCCCTTTCCCGCAAGAACGACCTTAATCCTGATGTTGTGGATCGCTTTGAGCTGATGATAGCAGGCCGCGAGATTGCCAACGCCTTTTCTGAGCTTAACGATCCGGTTGACCAGAAAGAGCGTTTTCTGGCCCAGGTGGCAGAGAAGGATAAGGGAGATGAAGAGGCCCATTATATGGATGAAGACTATGTCCGTGCTTTGGAATACGGACTGCCTCCAACTGCTGGCGAAGGGATCGGGATTGACCGGCTGGTAATGTTGTTGACTGACTCAGCATCAATCCGCGACGTAATCCTGTTTCCACAGTTACGTAAAGAGGCAAGATAGATCTTGGCATTACCATTTGAGCTAAAAATTGGTTTGCGTTATTTGAGGTCAAAGCGTAAATCCACCTTCATTTCCATCATCACCTTTATCTCCACAGCCGGAGTGACTCTGGGAGTGATGGCACTGATTATTGTTCTGGCGGTGATGACCGGCTTTGAGCGGGATCTGAAGGACAAGATCCTTGGTACTAACGCCCATCTGGTGGTGATACGCAGTGGTGCTCCAATGGAGAACTATCACACCATTATGCAGGAGCTTACCGATTTGCCAGATGTGCAGGCAGCCACTCCCTTTATATATAATCAGGTCATGCTTTCCACCGGCAGATATGTCTCTGGTGTTGTGTTGCGTGGGCTTGATGTTGAGACTGACCGTAAGGTTACCAGGCTGTCAGACTCAATAGTACTGGGAGATATGGACAGCCTGGAGCCGGTTGAAGAGGCAGACAAAGCTGGAATCATGGTGGGTGCGGAGCTGGCCAAACAGATGAACCTCTCCCTTGGTGATCAGGTTAATGTTGTTTCGCCAATCGGCACCATTACCCCGATGGGGATGATGCCCAAACTGAAGCCGTTTCGTGTAGCCGCCATCTTCAATACCGGCATGTTTGAGTATGATTCTACCCTGGCTTACATCAGCATCAGGCAGGCCCAGCAGTTCTTTGATCTTGGTGATACAGTCACCGGCATCCAGCTTAAGGTTTCAGATGTTTATGGCACCACAGAATTGGCCAGCCAGATCAACCGGAAGTACGGGCCAGAGCTTTATGCCCGTGACTGGATGCAGATGAACAAAAATATCCTGTTTGCACTGAAGACAGAAAAAGTGGTCATGTTCATTATACTGACCCTGATTGTTCTTGTGGCAGCCTTCGGGATCGCCTCAACCCTGTTTATGGTGGTGATGGAAAAGACTCGGGATATTGCTATATTAAAGACAATGGGTGCCCGTTCTTCCAGTATTATGAAGATATTTGTTTTTGAAGGGTTGCTGATCGGCGTGGTGGGTACAGCCCTGGGTGTGGTGTCAGGTCTTCTGATCTCATTTAACCTGGAGCCGATCATTGATCTGGTACAGAAGCTGACCGGTAAAAATTTTTTCAGCAAGGATATTTACTACCTTGACCATTTCCCATCCCATGTGGTGATGTCCGATGTGGTGATCATATCCATTACAGCAGTAATCATCTCATTTCTGGCAACCCTGTATCCAGCCTGGCAGGCATCACGGATGTTGCCAGCAGAGGCACTTCGCTATGAATAATAATTCCACTTCCATATCAAAGCGTCTTCTTCGTTGGCTTGTCATCGGCTCCTCAACGTACTTCGTGTACGCCTTTGTCGCCGATCTCCTCGCCGCCTTGAATCCATCTTTGATCTGGAATTGGAATAAAATGGCATCTGTAGAGGTGGAAAGTGAATAGTCTGCTGGAGACTTCCGACCTCTGCAAAGAGTACCGGATGGGTGCTGACAGGGTTTCGGTTCTTAAAGGGATCAGTCTTAGCATCCGGCAGGCAGATACGGTTGCCCTGGTGGGTGCTTCCGGTGCCGGTAAAAGTACTCTGCTGCATCTGCTGGGTGCCTTGGATCGTCCTACATCAGGAACTGTTACCTATAAGGGGCAGGAGCTGTTCAGTCGTTCGGATCGGGAGTTGGCTGACTTCAGAAGTAACTCCATCGGTTTTGTGTTTCAGTTTCATCATCTGCTGCCTGAATTTACGGCACTGGAGAACGTCATGATGCCGGCCATGATCGCCCGTAAAGATTCAGCCATGATGGTAAAAGCTGCTGAAACGCTGCTTAACCAGGTTGGCCTGACTGAACGGCATAATCACCGGCCTGGCGAACTTTCTGGTGGTGAGCAGCAGCGGGTGGCAATTGCCCGTGCCCTGGTGATGGAACCCGAACTGCTGCTGGCGGATGAGCCAACAGGTAATCTGGATGCAAAAACCAGTGCAGCAGTCTTTGATATGCTGATGGAGATCCAGCAACAGACCGGAGTTGCAATGGTGGTAGTAACCCACAACGAGCAGATGGCCGCCAGAATGGGGCGGATGATCAGGTTGTCAGACGGCCTGGTGACACCTGTAGTAACGGAGGAGTAGTGAACCCGAATCTCTGTTTAACCGCAGTTTGTTTAACTACAGCACTATTGGCAGGTCTGCCGGCCCATGCCAGTCAAGAGCAGATAGTTGAAGTTATGGTGCAAGGTAACCGACGGGTGGACGCATCGGCCATTAAAGGTGTCATCAGCAGCAAAGTGGGTGACCGGCTTGATGTTGACCAGACTGATGCAGATATTCGAGCTGTTTACAGGTTGGGCCAGTTTCAGGAGGTACGTGTCTCAAAGGAGCCACTGGCTGATGGAATCAGGCTGGTTTATACGGTTATTGAAAAGCCGATCATACGCTATATTAGCTTTGATGGTAACAAGGAGCTTAAGCAGGAAAAACTGCTGACTGATCTGCCGGTTCGTCGTAATACCATTTTTTCCCAGAAAGATCTGGATCAGGCCACAGCCCAGTTGAAAAAGAAGTACATGGATGAGGGCTACTATCTGGTGGCAGTTACATCCCATGTAGAGCAACTGTCTGATACAGAATATAAAGTGGTATTCAGGATTGAAGAAGGCCAGAAGATCAGAATCAGCAGCATAAGTTTTGAGGGTAACACCGCTTTCAGTGCCGGTAAGCTGCGGGGGGTCATGGAGACCAAAGAAAAGTGGTTCATGTCCTGGTTAACCGGTGCCGGTAACTACAAAGAGGAGGTGCTTCAAAACGATGCCCTCCTGCTGGCAGACCATTACCTTAACAATGGTTACATTGATATAAAGGTTGGTGAACCAAAAATCAGGCTGGCTGAGGATAAGGAGTCGTTGCTGGTTGATGTCAGTATCACCGAAGGGGATCAGTATCGTGTTGGTGAAATCGCCTTTACCGGTGATATACTGTATCCGGAGCATGAGATCAGAAAAAAGATGCGAACAGAGCCTGTCGAGGTTTTCAGCCGTGCAAATCTGAGGGCTGATATTGGCACAATAACCGATATGACCGCTGATAAGGGTTATGCCTTCAACAACGTAAGTCCCCAGACCAGCCCAAATCCTGAAACCAAAACCGTTGACCTGCTGTTTGAGGTTGAAAAGGGTGATCTGATCAGTATTGAGAGGATCTTTATTGCCGGCAATACCAAGACCCGTGACAAGGTGGCCAGACGGGAGATGCGACTGATTGAAGGTGAGCTATACAGTGCCACCGGCTTTAAACGCAGCAAGCAGAACCTTATGAATACCGGCTACTTTGAGGAAGCCAACATATCTTCCTCACGTGGCAGCACAGCGGACAAGCTTAATATCAATGTGGATCTTAAAGAAAAACCGACCGGTGCCTTTACAATTGGTGGTGGTTACAGTTCTCTGGATGGTGTGATTCTGCAAGGTTCCATCTCACAGGCCAACTTTATGGGGCTGGGGTTAAAGGCCAATGCCTCTGCTGCTATTGGTGGCAAGTCCAGCATGTATTCAGTTGGACTGACCGATCCCTACTTCCTGGACAGCAAATGGACCCTGGGGGCGGATATTTATCGTACAGAGCGGGATTACACTGACTATAGTGTCCGCCGGACCGGTGGTGATATTAAGGCTGGCTACCCGATAACAGATTTCATCAGCACCTTCTGGCTGTATAAGTACGAGATCAAGGATATTTATGATCCAACCTATGCCTACAGAGAATATAATAAAAAAGAGCCAGAGGTATATCCGCTGAACAGCACATCCACCAGTGCAATTTATGCCAGTATCACCAATGATAATACTGACTACCGCTTTGATCCTTCCAGAGGTATGGTCAATACCCTGTCGGTGGAATATGCCGGCCTGGGTGGTGATAACAAGTATGTACGGGAAATTCTGGAGAATACCGTTTACTACCCGCTCTGGAAAAAGTTTGTGATCTCTTCAAAGTTGGTGATGGGTGCTATCCATGAGGCTGGCGGGCCGATTCCGATTGATGAAAAGTTTTATCTGGGCGGTATAGGTACTGTACGGGGCTATGCTTCGCGTGAGCTTAGTCCATACCGTGATGCCCAGATTCCGTTGTTTAATGAAAACGGTGAAGTTATTGGAACCACCAATGGCCGCGTATTTATTGGTGGCGAGAAAGAGCTGTTTGGTAATGTGGAGTTCAAATTCCCGTTGCTGACGGATTTTGGCATTAAAGGTGTTGCCTTCTTTGACTACGGTAATACCTGGAATGGTAGCTGGAAGCCACCAACCATGCAGATGAGCTACGGCGGTGGCATCCGCTGGGCCTCACCCATGGGGCCATTACGGCTGGAGTACGGCATTCCGATCAACCCGCGGTCTGGTGTGGATAGCAAGTCTGGCCGCTTTGAATTTGCCATCGGTAATATGTTCTGATCTTACCTGGATGGTATGACCAGCATTGGGCTGCAAGATACCATCTGATTTTCCATATAGGAGGAAGTAAAAACATGAAGCGTTTATTTATGGTGCTGGTACTGACAGTTTTAACCTGCGGAATATCCTATGGTGCGGATATAAAAATCGGCTACCTTGATATGCAACGTACCCTGAATACATCTGAAGCAGGCATGAATGCCAAGGCCCAGTTGCAGGACAGGCTGAAGAAGTATCAGGAGCAGGTCAATGTCAAGCAGGATGAGCTGCAAAAGCTTAAAAATAGCCTGGAGAAGCAGGGGATTACCCTGACTGAAACAGCCAGGGCTGCCAAGGAGAAGGACTACCAGCAGAAGCTGAAGGATTTCCAGCGTTTTACGAAGGATGCTGAAGAGGATCTCCAGACCCGTGATACTGAATTTACCAGCAAGATTCTGGAGAATCTTGAAAAGATAGTTCAGGAATACGGCAAAAAACATGATTATGCCATGATCTTTGATGCCCGTTCAGCCGGCCTTCTGTATGCTGATACCAAGGTGGATCTGACCGATGAGATTCTGAAGGTGCTGAACGCTGAGCAGCATAAAAAATAAGTGGAGCCTGTGACCATGATGCAGAGCAGGAGTTTACAGGAACTGGCCGATTATCTGGGGGGGACTGTCCGTGGGGATGGCACTGTGACCGTCAACGGACTGGCCCCGCTGGAGTCTGCCGGTCCTGACAAGGTAACTTTCCTGGCTAATCCCAAATATGCCGCCAGGGTGGCTGATACAAAGGCCGGTGGTGTTTTAATGGCATCGGGCGGGGAAGCCTATGGCCGTAATGTGATTGAGCTGGCCAATCCCTACCTGGGTTTTGCAAAGTTACTGACACTTTTCTATACCAGTCCTCATCCGGCACTGGGGGTTCTGCCGGAAGCTGTGGTTGGCACCAATGTTACCCTGGGGGATGGGATCAGTATCTACCCTGGTGCTGTGATCGGCAATAATGTTGTGATCGGCGATAGGGTGGTGATCTACCCAGGTGCGGTAATTTATGATGGTGTCCAGATTGGTGATGATAGCATTATCCACGCCAATGCAGTGGTAAGAGAGCGTTGCCGCCTTGGTAAGCGATGCAAACTGCAACCTGGTGCTGTTGTGGGCAGTGACGGCTTTGGCTTTGCACCGGATGGTTCCTCTTACTACCCGATTCCCCAGATCGGGGTTGTGGTGCTGGAGGATGATGTTGAAATTGGTGCCAATGCCACGGTGGATCGTGCTGCCCTGGAAGTCACCTTAATCAAACGAGGCACCAAGCTGGATAACCTTGTCCAGGTGGCCCATAACTGCCAGATCGGTGAGGACTGCATGATTGTATCCCAGGTGGGTATTGCAGGCTCCAGCAAGATCGGCAACCATGTTACCCTGGCTGGCCAGGTGGGGGTGGTGGGGCATGTCAACATTGGTGATAATGTGATAGTGGGTGCCCAGGGTGGGGTGCCGGGCAATCTGGCGGCCAACGCCTACTACAGCGGTTCACCGGCTATGCCCCATAAAGAGTGGCTGCGTTCTATGGGGGTGCTACCCAAACTGCCAGATATGCGTAAAAAGATTAATGAGCTTGAAAAGAAGCTGGCCCAACTTGAGGCCAGACTGCCCAAGGAGTAAAGACAGATGGAACAACCAACCATGCCGATGGATGTGAATGCCATCATGAAAATCCTGCCCCATCGTTATCCGTTTCTGCTGGTGGATCGTATTGTTGAGCTGGAACATGGCAAACGTTGCGTAGGCATCAAAAATGTCAGCATTAACGAGCCGTTTTTCCCGGGGCACTTCCCTGGTCATCCGGTCATGCCAGGGGTGCTGATTGTGGAGGCAATGGCTCAGGTGGCAGGGATTATGGCCTATCTGGCTTCCGATGATGAGACCCGCAAGAAGGTCAGCTACTTTATGGGTATCGACAGTGCAAAGTTCCGTAAACCTGTAATGCCCGGAGATCAGTTACGGATTGAAATCAGTACCACCCTTAACCGGCGTGGCATCTGGGGGGTTGATGGCAAGGCATTTGTGGATGGCAAACTTGTGACCGAGGCAGCATTGAAGGCCACATTTGCACCAGCAGAATAGAACGGGGACTAAAATGAGTATTCATCCAAGTGCAATTATCCATCCCACAGCCCAGATTTCAGAAGGGGCAGAAATCGGCCCCTACGCCATTGTTGAAGAGCTTGTAATTATTGGTAAAGGGACTCGCATCGGTGCCCATGCTGTAATCGGCAAATGGACAGAGCTGGGGGAAAATAATCAGGTTTTCCATCTGGCTTCAGTCGGGGCTGCTCCACAGGACCTCAAATACAAGGGTGAAGAGTGCTGGACCAGGATCGGCAATAACAACATAATCCGTGAATTTGCCACCATCCACCGTGGTACTGTAACCGGTAACAGTGAAACAATGATTGGCAACAATAACCTGTTTATGTCCTATTCCCACGTGGCCCATGATTGCATTGTAGGCAATGGCAATGTTATGGCGAACTCGGCTACTCTGGCTGGACATGTAACTATCCAGGACAACACCATCCTGGGGGGATTGGTGGCGGTGCATCAGTTTGCCACCATCGGCTCCTACTCTATGCTGGGAGGCGGTACCCTGGTGGGGCTGGATATTCCCCCTTATATGATGGCTGCCGCTGGCAAGCGTGATGCCAAGCTGCGTGGATTAAACCTGATTGGTCTGAAACGGCGTGGTTTTAGTGATGAAGCAATCAGCAGTCTGAAAAAAGCCTACAAGATACTGTTTATGGCTGACCTGAAACTTGCCGATGCCATTGCAAAAATCAGGCAGGAGATTAAAGACTGCCCAGAGGTGGAAAACCTGGTCAACTTCATTGAAAAATCAGAGCGGGGGATCTGCCGAGGGTGAATGAACTCCGTACGGCGGTGATCGGTGTTGGCTATCTGGGCAACTTTCATGCCCTTAAATACGCCAATCTGCCAGGCTCCAGATTGATTGGAGTGGTGGATATAGACTCTGACCGTGCTGCCCGAGTTGCTGCAAGCTGTAAATGTCAGCCTTATAATGATTACCGCTGTCTGATCGGCCAGGTAGATGCGGTCAGTGTGGTGGTGCCAACCAGGTCTCATTACAAGGTGGCACGGGATTTCCTGTCCAATGGTATCCATGTGCTGATTGAAAAGCCGATTACCACCACCATTGAGCAGGCCGACGAGCTGATTGCACTGGCGGATGCCAGGGGCCTGGTATTGCAGGTGGGGCATCTGGAGAGATTTAACCCGGTTATGTTGGCGGCAGAAGAGGTGTTGCACGAGCCGCTTTTTGTTGAGTCGGTCAGGATTGCACCGTTTAAGCCCCGCGGTACGGATGTTAATGTGGTGCTGGATCTTATGATCCATGATATTGAGATCATCCAGCATCTGGTCAAGTCGCCGGTGGTAAGGATTGATGCCATTGGTGCCCCTGTTTTTACAGGTGAAGAGGATATTGCCAATGCCCGTATAGCCTTTGAAAACGGTTGCGTTGCCAATGTTACTGCCAGCCGGATCAGCCTTAAAAGTGAACGCAGGATGCGGATCTTCCAGCGAGAAACCTACCTTAACCTGGATTTCCAGAATAAAAAGGTGCTGGTGGCTAAAAAAGGTGATGGAGAGCTGATGCCAGGTACCCCCAATGTGTTTGTAGAAAAGCAGGTTCTGGAGGAAGCTGATCCGTTGATGGCGGAAATCAGCTCTTTTCTTGAGGTGGTCAGATCAGGTAATAAGCCCAGGGTCAGTGGCCGTGATGGTCGTCTGGCACTGGAAACAGCCCTTAAAATCAACGCCAGTCTGACCAGGTTTACACCATAGCTGAAACTTATATTCAGTCTGAAATTTGTATCTGCTGCATCTGTCCTTCCTCTGTTTTGATCGAGTTTGCATCCGTGTGCTGCAAGGAATATCCTGATATGATCCCGATGGTTGATCTGAAAATTCAATACCGGCAACTTAAGCAGGAACTTGATCAGGCTTTGCAGAATGTCCTGGAGAGTACCCAGTTTATTCTGGGGCCAAATGTAACCAGCTTTGAACAGGAAGCAGCATCGTTTCTTGGCAGTAACTTTGCGGTAGGGTGTGCTTCTGGTACCGATGCCCTTTACCTGGCTCTGCTGGCCGCAGGAATCAGGCCAGGGGATGAGGTCATAACAACTCCGTTTACCTTTATAGCCACTGCCGAGGCGATCTGTTATGCCGGTGCTGTGCCGGTCTTTGTGGATGTTGATCCCAGGACTTTCAACATCGTGCCGGAGCTGATAGAACAGGCCGTTACCCCCAGGACAAAGGCTGTAATTCCTGTGCATCTGTTTGGACAGCCTGCTGATCTGGCTGCCATTTCTGCTCTTTGCAAGCGTAACAAACTGGCCTTGATTGAAGATTGTGCCCAGTCCTTTGGTGCAACAGTTAGTGGCAGGATGACCGGTACATTTGGCGATTTCGGCTGTTTCAGCTTCTTTCCCAGTAAAAACCTGGGCTGCTATGGTGATGGTGGTCTGGTGACAGCCGCCACTGAAGAGGGTTGTCAAGCTCTCAAGATGCTGCGTAATCATGGCAGTAAAGTCCGTTACCATCATGACCTGATCGGCTACAACAGCAGGCTGGATGAGATTCAGGCGGCCATTTTACGGGTCAAGTTACGTCATATTGACCGCTTTAATCAGGAACGCCGTCGTGTTGCACAACGCTATTCTGAACGGCTGAAGGATGTTGTTAGCGTACCGTTTGAAGATGGCAAAGGTCTGCATGTCTACCATCAGTACACCATCCTGACTGACTGGCGTGACAAAATCATGGCTGCACTTGTTGAACAGAACATTGCCAGTGCCATCTACTATCCGATTCCGCTGCATCGTCAGAACGTATTTGCCGACCAGTGTCGCCATCTTTCTCTGCCGGTTGCTGAATCTCTGGCAGAACGCTGTCTGTCCCTGCCGATTTACCCTGAGATGACCGATGCACAGGTGGATCAGGTGGTTGAGGTAGTATTGCAGGTGAGTTAATCAGGCTGCAAAGGTATATTAAAACACAATGAAAAGTTCCCAAAAAATAATGATAGTGGCTGGCGAAGCCTCTGGAGACATCTATGGTGCTGGCCTGATCAAGGCAGTTCACCAGCAAGACAGCTCAATACAGTTCTTTGGTATTGGTGGCCCCAGAATGGCTGAGGCTGGCTGTGATATTCTGGTGGATTCTGCCAAGATGGCTGTGGTGGGGCTGGTGGAGGTGTTAAAGCATCTGGATGTGATTGCACCGGCCTTTCTGCAACTGAAGAAAATACTGTTGCAAGAGCCGCCTGGTCTGCTGGTGCTGGTGGATTACCCTGGCTTTAACCTGCGTCTGGCCAAGGTGGCTAAAAAGGCTGGTGTCAAGGTACTGTATTACATCTCGCCCCAGATCTGGGCCTGGCGGCAGGGGCGGGTACATAAGATCAAACAGTTGGTGGATCATATGGCAGTTATTCTGCCCTTTGAAGCCCCATTGTACGAAAAGGCCGGTGTGCCGGTCTCCTTTGTGGGCCATCCAATGGCAGATATGGTGCAAGTCTTACTTTCAAAGTCCAACGCTGCTGCCAGTTTTAACCTTGATCCTGACCGGCCTGTAATCGGGCTTTTCCCCGGCAGCCGACATAATGAAATCAGCCGTCTGCTGCCGGTCATACTGGATTCAGCCAGGTTACTTCTGCAACGCTTCCCCACAGCCCAGTTCGTCTTACCCCTGGCATCCACACTTGATGAATCTGACCTTGCCCCCTGGTTAAATGACCACAACCTGCCGCTGACCATCACCAGAGAACGGATACATGACCTGATCCGTGCCTGTGATACGGTCATATCCGTATCCGGCACTGTCACCCTTGAGGTGGCTCTGGTGGGTACGCCGCTGGTGATTATCTACAGGCTGTCACCGTTGACCTACCAGCTTGCAAAACGGCTGGTCAAGGTGGAGCATATCGGCCTGTGCAATATAGTAGCCGGAGAAACCGTGGCAACGGAGCTGATTCAGGATGATGCCTCACCAGAACGGATTGCTGCTGAAATTACCCGTTTAATGGATGCTGAGGTTGGTGCGGCCACTAAAGAAAAGCTTGCATTAGTGCGTGAGCGGCTTGGTGGCGGGGGAGCAGATCGACGTATGGCTGAACTTACGCTACAGTTGTTGGACAAATAGAATGTTACGACTGATCTGGATCATACAGGTTGTGGCACTGTACAGCTTTACCTGGCTTGTGTCACTGGTGCCAGAGAAGCTGGCCTGTGTTCTGGGGGAGCGGATTGGGCTGCTGATCAGGCGGCTGTTGTCCAGCCGCCGTAAAATCGTAGAGGAAAATATAGCTCTTTCATTGGAATATATGCGTCAGCAACCAGATTGGGGTGGTGTTGATGCCAGCTCTTCCGAGCTGGCAAAGGGAGTTTTCCGTAACCTTGGCCGCTCACTGGTGGAAACCTGCCGTCTTTATCATGGTCGTGCAGACCGCCTGATAGACAGAATTGAGATACGGGGACGTGAACATTATGAGGCTGCTATGGCACAGGGTAAAGGGGTGATCTTTTTAACCGGCCATTGCGGAAACTGGGAGCTGATGGCTCTTGCCTATGCTCGGCTGTTTAACGCATCCGTGTCAGTGGTGGCCCGCCGCCAGAACAACCCATACCTGAACCAGATGGTTGAGCGGATGCGGATGCACTATGATAATCGGGTGATTTACAAGGATAATGCCCTTAAAAACATGATTGCGGTGATCCGTAGGAACGGGGTTATCGGCCTGCTGGCGGATCAGGCGGTATTTCCTGAGGAGGGCAGTCTGATTGATTTTCTGGGGCGTAAAGCATGGGCTTCCCATGCACCGGTACTGCTGGCCCGTAAGACAGGTGTTATTGTGCTGCCGGTTTTTATCCACCGTGAGGGTGATCGTCATGTCATTGATGTGCATCCAGTTCTTGAGTTTTCCAGGGATAAGAGCGAAGCTGGTTGGCAGGCAGATGTGAAAATTTACAGCAGTGCCATAGAGCGTTTCATAATCCGGCATCCTACCCAGTGGTACTGGGTTCACCGCCGCTGGAAACGGGCAGAGGGGCTTTAGTTTGAGTGGGCGGCTCTGGAAGCAGTTCTGGCAGTTATTGCTGATACTGGTGCTGTTGACATTATTGCTGGCTGCTACCGGAGTTGATCTGCGGGTAGCAGCCAGTTTTTATCAGCAGGGGGAATGGCCGATCGGCAGACAGTTTCCCTGGTGGCTGCTTTATAAATGTGACCGTTCACTGGCAGGGATGCTGGTAACCATCTGGGTGGTTATATTTTTACTGGGCTTTCACAAAGAATCATTTGTTAAATGGCGTCGTTCAGCAATTTTCATGATACTGCTGATGGCCCTGGGACCTGGACTGACTGTGAATGCCATCTTCAAAAGTCACTGGGGGCGGCCAAGGCCAAAGGATGTTCAGGAGTTTGGCGGTCAGAAAAAGTTTCTTCAGCCCTGGCAGAAAGGGATCAGTGGCGAGGGTCGTTCCTTTCCGTCTGGACATGCTGCCTCTGGTTTCTATATTGCTGCTTCCTGGTTTGTATTCCGCAGGGGTAACCGGCTTGTGGCCCGCTGTTGGTTATATGGCGGGCTTACCTTTGGTATCCTGATGTCAGTTTCCCGCCTGACACAGGGGGCACACTTTGTAACTGACTGTCTGTGGAGTTTTGGCATTGTGTGGATGATAGCAATGCTGCTGGATATGCGGCTTTTACAGTCAGCTTCAACTGAACCGGAGGAGAGCAGATGAGGCCGGTCTGGCTTCCGATATATTTTGTGCTGACCTGGCTGGCCCTGCCTTTTGCCATCTGTTACCACTGGTACCGTTCCATCAGCCGCGGCAGAAAGAGTGCCTTTGCCGAGCGATTTGGCTTTGTTCCATCCAGTGTTAAAAACAGGCTTGCAGGGCAACGGGTGATCTGGGTACATGCTGTATCGGTTGGTGAAGCCATTGCCGCCAGACCTATGCTTAAAGGGCTTAGGCAGCGTTATCCAGATCATTGTCTTCTTCTATCTGTCACAACTGAAACCGGACGGGGCGTGGCTGAGAAAGATAATCTGGCTGACCTTGTAATCTACTTCCCCTTTGATACAGGCTTTGCAGTCAGGCGGCTTATGAACCTGGCAGCACCCAGGATGATCATCATAATGGAAACCGAGATCTGGCCGGTCTTTATCCTGATGGCCAGCCGCCGCAGGATTCCGGTCTTTCTGGCCAATGGCCGTATCTCGGCCCGCTCCTTCCCCCGCTACCAACGCTTCACCTGGTTTTTCAGGCCGATTCTGGCACACTTTACAAGATTTGGTATGCAGAGCCAGCAGGATCTGGAGCGGATAATTGCCATTGGTGCCTCTCCAGAACGGTGTCAGGTTACTGGCAACCTCAAGTATGACATCCCCTATGGTGCGGTTACAGAACCGGAACAACAGGGGCTGCGACATAGCTATCGTATTCCGCCTGGCCTGCTGATATTTTCAGCCGGAAGTACCCACCCTGGGGAGGAGGAGCTGATTCTGCCAGTCTATCAGCAACTTTTACAGCAGTTCCCTGATCTGCTGCTGGTGCTGGTTCCACGCCATCCAGAACGGTCAGCAGAACTGATGCTGATGCTGGAGACGCTGGGACTGCAAGCTGTACGCCGTTCACGGCTGGATCAGGTTGACTCTGATCTGTCTGCCGGAACTGTACTGCTGGTGGATACGGTGGGGGAGCTGATGGGGCTTTATGCCCTATCAGATCTGACCTTTGTTGGGGGTAGTCTGGTTCCTACCGGTGGACATAACCTGCTGGAGCCAGCCTCACGTGGCATTGCAATGATTTTTGGCCCCAACATGGAAAACTTTCAGGAAATTACCGCCTTAACCCTTGAATGCGGTGCTGGTGTGCAGGTGCAGGATCAGCAGGGACTGTTGCAGGCAGCCAGTGAGTTTCTGTCCACACCGGAGCTGCGGCAGGTGATCGGCAGCAACGGTCTTAAACTGCTGCGGGATAGTGGCGGTGCCACGAATCAGAATCTGGATCTGTTTGCAAAGGCGATGCAGCCATGAGCCTGGCGGTCCGCTGGCGGAAAATGGCAGAAGGTGGACATGCTGGCCTGTTGTGGCAGCTCACCAGAATAATACTGTTTCTGCCTGCCATCTGTTACAGCCTGCTGTTATGGCTAAGGGCAAAATTGTATCAATATGGCCTGTTTAAAAGCTACAGGCTGCACTGTCCGGTTATCTCCATCGGCAACCTTGCCGTTGGTGGTACTGGCAAGACACCGGTTACGGCCTGGATTGCCAATCTGTTGATCCGGCAGGGTAAGCGGGTTGCGGTGCTTTCACGGGGTTATGGAGGTCAACTGCAAGGCAGACCCACGGTGGTTTCTGACGGGCAGAACATCCTCTGCACGGCACAGGAAGCTGGAGATGAGCCGTACCTGCTGGCCAGCTCTGTGCCAGGGCTGATGGTTGTGGTGGGGGCAGACCGTTATCAGGCCGGCCTGCTGGCACTGGAAAGGCTGAAGCCGGAAATAATACTGCTGGACGATGGTTTCCAGCATATCCGCCTGAAGCGTGACCTGAATATCCTGCTGCTGGATGCTGCCAAACCATTTGGTAACGGTTTTACCCTGCCACTGGGGTTGTTGCGGGAACCGCCAAGTGCAATGAAACGGGCTGATTTTGTGATCTACACCCGCCATCGTCCAGGCTTGCAGGTTGCTGACCCTGGCCTGCCTTATTGTTGTACCCGACATCAACTGACCAGTTTAAGACGGCTGGACAATGGCACAGAGCTGCCCTGTGATACACTAAAGCAAGCCAGAATTGCCGCCTTTGCCGGCATAGCAAGGCCACAGGATTTCTTTGATGGATTGCAGCAACTGGGTCTTCCTGTCATTGCCAGATTAGCATTGCCAGACCATGCACAGTATAATGCTGCACAACTGGCAGAGCTTGGAGAGCTGGTGCAGACCAGCTCTCCTGATTGGCTGGTGACTACAGAGAAGGATGGTGTTAAACTATCAAATTTAAACCTGCCCTGGCAAGGCAGGTTGCTGACTGTAAAACTGGAGCTGCAACTGTTGGATAATGGGCAGCAGTTGGCAGAGCAGTTGAGCAGAACAATATAAATATGAGGTGTGTTATGTCTGGAAAAACAGCCCTGATTACCGGTATTACCGGTCAGGATGGTTCTTATCTGGCGGAATTTCTGCTGGAAAAAGGTTACAAGGTGCATGGTATCAAGCGTCGTGCCTCTTCCTTCAATACCCAGCGGGTTGACCATATCTATCAAGATCCCCATACGGATAATAAAAACTTTATTCTGCACTACGGCGATCTTACCGACTCCTCCAACCTGACCCGCATCTTGCAGGAAGTACAGCCGGATGAGGTCTATAACCTGGGGGCACAATCCCATGTTGCGGTAAGTTTTGAGTCACCGGAATACACTGCGGATGTGGATGCAATGGGTACGTTGCGTCTGCTGGAGGCGATCCGGCTGTTGGGACTGGAAAAGAAAACCCGCTTCTACCAGGCCAGCACCAGCGAGCTTTATGGGCTGGTACAGGAAGTTCCTCAACGGGAAACCACCCCGTTTTATCCCCGCTCACCCTATGCGGTAGCCAAGCTGTACGCTTACTGGATTACCGTCAACTACCGTGAAAGCTACGGCATGTTTGCCTGCAACGGTACTCTGTTTAACCATGAAAGCCCCCGCCGTGGCGAGACCTTTGTAACCCGCAAGATCACCCGTGGTTTAAGCAACATCGCCCAGGGGCTGGAAAACTGTCTCTACATGGGCAACATTGATGCACTACGTGACTGGGGCCATGCAAAAGATTATGTCCGCATGATGTGGCTTATGTTGCAGCAGGACAAACCTCAGGATTTTGTCATAGCCACAGGTGTGCAGCACACAGTACGTACTTTTATACAATGGTCAGCAGCAGAACTGGGCATCAAGTTACGTTTTGAAGGGAGTGGAATTGATGAAGTAGGGATAGTCGAGTCAATTTCTGGTAATAATGCACCGGCGGTCAAGGCGGGTGATGTTATTGTGCAGATTGATCCACGCTATTTCCGTCCGGCTGAGGTGGAAACCCTGCTGGGTGATCCATCCAGGGCCAGACAGGAACTGGGCTGGATACCACAGATCACAGTACAGGAGATGTGTGCCGAGATGGTTCAGGAAGATCTTAAAGCTGCCAAACGCCATGCCCTGCTAAAGGAACATGGCTACGAAATCCCCGTCACACTGGAGTAGATATGACCAGACGCATTTTCATTGCAGGTCACAACGGCATGGTTGGATCAGCCCTTGTGCGGAAGCTGCAACAGGCTGGAAGCGTTGAAATCATTACTCGCAATCGCAGCCAGCTTGATCTGACCAGTCAGTCAGCAGTGCAGGAGTTTTTCAGCAGCGAATCCATTGATCAGGTCTGTCTTGCTGCTGCCAGGGTTGGTGGTATCCAGGCTAACAACAGCTATCCGGCAGACTTTATCTATGAAAACCTGATGATTCAGGCCAATGTTATCCATGCCGCACATCTTGCCAATGTACAGAAGCTGCTGTTTCTGGGGTCATCCTGCATCTATCCCAGATTATCCCCCCAGCCTATGCAGGAAGAGCATCTTCTGACCGGACCGCTGGAACCCACCAACGAACCATACGCCATTGCCAAGATAGCTGGCATCAAGCTGTGTGAAAGCTACAACCGCCAGCATGGCAGGGACTATCGCAGTGTAATGCCGACCAATCTCTATGGGCCGGAGGATAATTTTCACCCGGAAAACAGCCATGTTATTCCGGCCATGATGCGTCGCTTTCACACAGCAAAGCTGGCCAATGCCAGTGAGGTTGTAGTCTGGGGCAGTGGCAGGCCTATGCGTGAATTTCTGCATGTTGATGATATGGCTGCTGCCTGTGTACATCTGCTGAACCTTGATACTGAAACATACAAGACCCATACCCAGCCCATGCTATCCCATATCAACATCGGTACTGGTGTTGACTGCACCATTGCCGAGCTGGCGGAGACTATGAAAAAAGTAGTTGGCTTCACAGGCAGGCTGGTGTTTGACAGCAGCCTGCCGGATGGCACACCCCGTAAACTGCTGGATGTCTCCCGTCTGAATGCCCTGGGCTGGCACTACAGCATCAGTCTGGAACAGGGGCTGCATAACACCTACCAGTGGTTCCTGCAAAATCAGGACAATATAAGGAGCTGAGATGTTGATACCTGTCATTATGGCCGGTGGTTCCGGCACCCGTCTCTGGCCCCTTTCCCGTACAGCCTACCCAAAACAGTTTCTGGCACTTAACAGCAGCCTCAGCATGTTGCAGGAAACCCTGAAGCGGATGCAGGGGCTGCAAGTCGAACGCCCGGTTGTAATCTGCAATGAGGAGCATCGCTTTCTGGCAGCAGAGCAGTTGCGGCAGCAACAGGTAAAGGCGGAGATCCTGCTGGAACCGGTTGGGCGTAACACTGCACCGGCCATTGCACTGGCTGCATTGCAGGCCATGAAACAGTATCCTCAGCATCTGCCGGTTTTGCTGGTGCTTGCAGCAGACCATCTGATCCGTGATACAGTGGCATTTCAGCAGGCTGTTCACAGTCTGCTGCCACAGGTGCAGGCAGGCAGATTTGGCACCCTGGGGGTGCTACCCACAGAACCTGCCACTGGTTACGGCTATATCCGTATGGGTGATCTTCTTGAAGGTGAGCTACGCCAGGTGCAGAGTTTTGTGGAGAAGCCGGATGAAGCCACCGCCAGGAACTACCTGCAAAGTGGTGATTATCTCTGGAACAGTGGTATTTTTGTTCTGCGGGCAGACCGCTATCTTGAGGAGTTGCAAAAACATCAGCCACAGATCATGACCGCCTGTGAGCAGGCCATTACAAATGCTGCCACAGACCAGGATTTTGTCCGCATTAGTGCAGAACAGTTTGCAGCCTGCCCTGATATTTCCATTGATTATGCCCTGATGGAACCGCTTTGCAGTCAGAACAATGGTCAGGTGGTGGTTGCTCCGCTTGATGCAGGCTGGAGCGACCTGGGCAGTTGGTCGGCACTCTGGGATGTCAGTGATAAAGACAGTCAGGGCAATGCGGTCAGTATTGGTGGCAAACTAACCACAAACGATATAATCATGCAGGATAGCAGCAACTGCCTGGTATCTGCCCACAGCAAGCTGGTCACTATGCTTGGGGTGGAAAACCTGGTGATTGTGGATACGGATGATGCCCTGCTGGTGGCTGATAAAACCTGTGTGCAGGATATAAAAGAGATTGTAATCAGTATAAAGGATGCAGGCCGTACAGAGCATTACAACCACCGTCAGGTCTACCGTCCCTGGGGTAAGTATGACTCAATTGACATAGGTGAACGTTACCAGGTCAAACGGATTACGGTCAACCCAGGAGCAAGGCTTTCCTTGCAGATGCACCATCACCGTGCCGAACATTGGGTGGTGGTATCCGGCACGGCACAGGTAACCAACGGTGACAAAACCTTCCTGGTAACAGAGAACCAGTCCACCTATATTCCGGTTGGTCAGACCCACTGCCTGGAAAACCCCGGCACCATCCCACTGGAAATAATTGAAGTGCAATCAGGCTCCTACCTGGGAGAGGATGATATTGTCAGGTTTGAAGATCTGTACGGCAGGGGTTGTTAGCAGGAATACGTCCAGGCTTTGGGTAAGTTCAAGACGATGGGCTTTATGATGGGTAGGAAAACAGCATGAAAAAAGCCCTTGAAAATCAAGGGCTTTTGTTTGTTTATGGCGGAGAGGGTGAGATTCGAACTCACGGAGGCTTGCACCTCGCCGGTTTTCAA
>CAZRKG010000027.1:0-21408 GCA_964600635.1 uncultured Geobacter sp.
GATTTTCGCTGGCTATTTTGGCTAACTTGTCGCTGTCAGAACTGTCCTTATCCTTGTCTTTCTCCCTGGCAGATGTCTGTTCATCTGTTTTGGCATCCCTGGCAACTGTATCCTTTGCCTTGTCTGTTTCCTCAGGTGTGTCTGTTTTGGCAGAATCTTCCACTTTGTTTGAGTCTGTCGGAATTTTCACATCAATATTATCGCCACCGACCCCATCATTAGATAGTGATGACAGTTGAGAAGCGATCTGCCGTAGTTCAGATTTAAGCGACTTTACTGCTGACGGACTCATGAACGGAATCATCTGCTTTAGCATCTTCAACCGTTCCCTGAGCATGGAGATCTTTTCAGTCTTATCCTTACGATCTGCACTTTTTTTATCTGGAACCTGCTTCAGAAAGGCATTGGCATCATCCAGTGCCTTCATTTGCTGCTTGTAACGTTCATCAGTAATCGTAGTGCTTTTGGCTGAAACTGAAGTACCCATAGTCTGTCTGGATTGCGTCAGGGATATAATGTTCCGCTGTACAACAGTGGTCAGTTCCATAGGTGTGTCACCTCTTTCCCATAATCTGGCTCGCAAGTAAAAATACTTTTTATCATAAAACTGATCTTATAATGTTTTCAGATAAAAGATTAAACAGTTAAATATAACTCAATATAACTTTATAAACATCACTGCCCATCAGCCCAATAATAGTATCGGTTAAGATCCAGAAGCCCGCCACGTACCGGCTCATCTTTGTTAAACCATTGCTGGAACCAGTCGTAGGTTTCCCAGAAACGGTCATCAGCACGGTTGATGCCGTAGTGTGCCAGCCGCTCCATATCATGTGGACTCTTTGAAAAATTGGCTATCAGGTCAAAGAAGTCAGGCAGCTCCTCTGACTTGACATCAAAAAAGTAGTTGGGATAGGAGCCGATCATACCAGGGATGAAGTCCACATCGTCCCTGGCCGGGTTGAGCCGCCCATCTTCGCCAAACAAAAAGGCTACGTTGTCATGCCAGCGGTTAACCACCAGTGACAGTACCTTGTCTTTGCCATCCGGCACCCGGATACGCAGGTAGGCCAGGTTGGCGTTGTAGTCGCTAACCATGGATACAAATGGTGTGCCTGGCTGGGCCAGGGCACGGAAGGCCCGCAGATAGTCATCGGTGGTTGCGAAACTGGTGGGCAGTGTCGGGTAGTTGGCTCCGGCCCGCAGGTAATTGACCGGATCAAGGCCGATACCGGCAGTTGGCAGCAGATGATGATCCACCACTTTTTCTACAAATTCCCGCTTGGGATCATCGCTGGCAAAGTTTCTGCCAGCGGGCATGTCAGCCGGGTAGTATCCAACCTTTTTCAGATCAAGACCCAGGTACCAGGACTGCATCAGATTGTGCCGCTGTTCTTTTGGCAGAAAGTTTAAGAAGTAACTCTCCCCCTCCATCCGCAGGGTATCCATGTATAACCGCAGTGCCAACTGGTGGGCCATATTACCGTAGACATCAAAGCCGGCCACCAGGGCGTAGTAAATCCGCTCCAGCAACGGGTAGTCAATCACCCAGACTGTTTTGGGCAGCCCGCCCAGGGCACCTTTGTGTACCGAAGCGTTATCAAAATGGCGGTAAACCGTCAACAGCGGGGCATCGGAGGCATGGTTTCCCTGCCAGATGGCATCAAGTCCCTGGCCCGTATAGTGGCTGGCGGCGTAGAAGTCCTGCCGTGCTCGGTAAAACTCCATTGCACCCTTGCTGTAGCGGTCAGTCACCGCCGAAAAGATCCCCATGTTGCTTCCCTGTTCAATCGGCATACGCAGCTTGTCGGAATGCAGCCGCAGAAAGCCCGGATTGGACACGGTCAGATCATGTTTCGGATCCATGAACATCACCCAGAAATGGTCATTGATCACGTTCAGGGCGATCTGGCCTTTGCAGACTGGCCCGTGAATGAAGGTCATGATGATGTACAGAGTATTATCCAGCAGAAACTGATAGCGGGCACCAGGGGGAATCTGCTCAAAGGCCGTGAACGGATTGGCACTTATTTTGGGGTCGTACCCCACCAGATACGGCTGTTGCAACCAATCCGGCTTGATGAACAGCTCCTGCACCCGCTTTAATTGTGCATCGCCCATATCAAAGACCATGTGGGTTTTGTGGACAATGGTGCTGTGGATCTTCCTGAAGCGGTAGTAGAACTGCTCCACACCTGGGTCATCGTAGGGACGCACCGTGGGGATCAGGTCAATCGGTTCTCCTGGTGCTGTACGGGAGCGGACCAGCTCATAAAATTCATTGGTAGCTGTACCAAACATCAGGTGGGCCAGAAACAGATGTTCGTAGAGGTAACGGGCTGTCATGGCATGCTTGGCATCGCTCTGGTTGAGGAACTTTTCCCAGCGGTCAATGGCAGCGGCATCAGCCGGTAGAGGTGTAACTAACTGCTTCTGCTGTTCGGCATCCGGCCCTTTGGCCCCCTGTACCAGCCAGCCTGCAATCAGGTTGAACTCATCCTGTTTCAGCGGTGGAAAGCCGAACGGCATCCCGTTATTGGGATGTTTTTCAAGATAGCTGCCCAGTTCATTCTGATCCTTGGCACAGGTCAGGTCATCGGCTTCGGGGCGGTACTCACCTTTGCTACGGGGATTCTTAATCTTATGATCCAGCATCTGGATCATTATCGAATCGTTCAGGTTGCCGGAAACCCGGCTTGAGGTCACGCTGGAAAACCCCTTTGTTCGCCATTGTTCTGTGGTTTGGGCATCTGTAAACAGGCGTGATGGCTCCATGCTGTGCAGGCGGGTGCCGTTGTAGATCGCCTGCTTGGATGTTCCCCGATCAAGCCCCTCAAAGGAGTCAATCTTCAACTGGCAGGGGGAATTATAGCAGGAGTGGCAGACGGTGCAGCGTTTGTCCAGAATTGGCTTGATCTCACTCTGGTAATCGATGGTACGGTCGGGGATCTGCACTACCACCGGAGGCAGCGACTTGGCCAGACAACCAGCCAGCAGTACAGGGGGCACAACAGCGATCAGCAGACGGATTATAAAGGCAGGGTGCATCAAAGCCATACTCCTCATTTAGTTAATATAATAAGTGATAAAACCATGAAAACCATAATTCTGGATGGAGTAAATCTGATTTCTTTATTCCAACGTACTTAATATGCCCCAGTTTTTATTTTTTTACGACAATATACTGAAGTTTTTGTTGAACTTCCCCAAATGATTTTATCGGGATAACCGATTGTATGGATTTAAAAACAACTGGATTACCTATTTGCTTAACAATATTTTGTATTGCTACTACTAAATAGTGAAAATTTATAACTTGCAAGGAGGAAGGTTATGAGTGAGGAGTTTAAGGTAAAATCGGACCTGGAACTGTGGAAAAAGTTGGGTATGGATGTGGAACGTTTTGACAAAATGCATCCTGTGCTTACTACCACTTACACCAATGTGTTTCTGAGCCAGAAAAATCGTCCGGCTGCCATGGCCTATTTCGATGGTATTGTTGAGAACATATACACTGGTCGCATTGATGAGATACTGGCGGTCAAGGAAAGTGGCAAGCCGGTTATCGGTACATTTTGCGTCTATGTGCCGGAAGAGTTGATTGTGGCTGCGGGCGGTGTATGCGTTGGTCTGTGCGGTGGTGCCCAGGGTTCAGTTCCCGATGCTGAAAAGATTCTACCCCGCAACATCTGCCCCATGGTCAAATCTGCCTTTGGTTTCAAGGTAGGCAATATCTGCCCATTTTTTCAGGTGATTGATTTTGTGTATGGTGAGACCACCTGCGATGCCAAAAAGAAGACCTGGGAAATATTGGACAATTATATACCGACCCATGTTATGGAAATCCCCCAGATGAAACGGGAGCGTGACAAACGGCTCTGGGTTGAGGAGGTCAAGGATTTTAAGGTCGCCATTGACAAGATAATCGGCAAGGAGACCGATTTTGAGGAAATTGCCGGAGCCATTAAAATCATCAACGGCAAACGTGCTGCCCTGCAACGGCTGAATGCACTGCGTCATCACAATCCATCGCCAATCAGCGGTAAAGATATGCTGCTGATTGAGCAGATCGCCTTCTACGATGAACCGCTCCGTTTCACGGAAAAGGTGCATACACTGTGCGATGAGCTGGAGCAGCGTATTAAAGACGGCATTGTTGTTACAGCAACGGAGACACCGCGTATCCTGGTTTCTGGTACACCAATGGCACTTCCCAACTGGAAGCTGCACAACATCATTGAGAATTCCGGTGCCATTGTGGTGAATGAGGAAAGCTGCATCGGTACCCGCTACTACAAGGATCTGATTGACGAAAATTCCACTACGGTGGATCAACAGATTGAGCGGCTGACCGAACGCTACATGAAGATTGACTGCTCCTGCTTTACCCCCAACGATGACCGGATCGACCAGGTTCTGAAGGAGTATGATGAGTCCGGTGCCCAGGGGATTATCGACTACTGCCTGCAATTCTGCCACACCTACAATATAGAGGCTATCAAGCTGCGTGAAGCCTGTGAACAGCGTGGCATCCCCTTTATGGCCATTGAGAGCGACTACTCGCCCGATGATGTGGGCCAGTTGCAGACCCGTGTTGAGGCGTTCATTGAGCAAATCAGAGGATAATATGCAGGTAGGGATAGACCTGGGTTCACGTACCATCAAGACGGTGGCCCTGCAAAACGGGGCCATCGTACATCAATCAATCGTCGAAAGCGGATTTGAGCCGCATCGTCAGGCGTTGCAGCAGTTAGAGGCATTTCAGACGGGGAGCAGGATAGTTGCCACCGGTTATGGCCGCCATCTGATGCAGCAGCACACCACATTGGATGTCATCACTGAAATCAAGGCCCATGCCCTGGGAGCACGTTACAGCGTTTCCTGTTGCCGTACCATTCTGGATGTGGGTGGGCAGGATTCAAAGGTAATTCTGCTGGATGCTGGCGGCAGGGTGAGCAGTTTCCAGATGAACGACAAATGTGCCGCTGGCACCGGACGGTTTCTTGAGATGATGGCGGTTTCCCTGGGCTATGGGCTTGAAAACTTCGGTCTGGCAGCCGCAGAAGCTGAAGTCGGAAGCCCCATCAACAGCATGTGTGCGGTGTTTGCTGAATCAGAAGTTGTGTCGCTCCGCAATCGTGGTGTACCACCAGCCGAAATCGCCCGTTCTGTCCATCTGGCTGTTGCCGACAGACTGGCGGCCATGGTTTCCAAAACCGGCCACGGAGATCACCTGGTTTTCACTGGCGGGGTGGCCAATAATGCTGTGCTGGTAAGTATGATTGAACACAATCTGGGGATACCGGTCATAGTGCCGGAATATCCTGCCATTGTTGGTGCGTTGGGGGCTGCACTACATGCAGCACAGGTGTCGTAAGTTGTTGTGAAATCCACTGTAACTTAATTAGTGGTGATCTATAGAAAACTGCCAGGTTACTGTAACGGCAACCTGGCGGTTGTTTGGTAGGCAAGGGGAGAACAGGGCAGGGGGCATCAAAGCCATTCTCCTCATTTAGTTGATGTTGTAATTGATATAGCCACGCAAACCATGACCTTGGATGAAATCCAATCCCTTTATGTCAGGATTTGCAAACTAATAATATCAGATGGTTGCCCTTTAAGCTCAACTTTTATACTAACGCTGAAGTAACTTTATGCAGATTCTTGAATACACTTTTGCAAGAGGTGCAACTGTTTGGTGTACCTTTGTCTACCTCAACTGTTTTATATTCTTTGCCTCTTGCGTTGATAAATGCCGTTTTAGGCTTCTGCTACCTGCCGGTGAAAACCGGTTTGCGTTTCTCCAGAAAGGCCTGCTTCCCCTCTTGGTAATCGCTGCTGTCGTACACCATCCGGCGTAAACCCTGTACATATTCAAAGGTCTCTGTACGCAAGGGGTATGCATCGGCAATCAGCCTGATCTGCTCCTTCATCACGCTGTTTGCAAGGGGGGCATTTTCAGCGATTTTGCGGGCCATACTGTATGTAAAACTCTCAAGCTCTTCAACCGGAACCAGATGGTTCAGGATCCCGACCTGTAATGCACGCTCCGCTGTGATAGGTTCGGCTGTATAAAACATCTCCCTGGCAATACGTGGCCCCACTATATTAAAAAAGTGCATAACACCGGATATGTTGTACGGCAGCCCCAGCCTGGCAGGTGTTATAGCAAAAGAGCTGCTGTGGCACCCTATGGCTATATCGCATACACAAGAAAGATCGCAGGCACCCCCCCAGACCGACCCTTCAACCATTGCTATCACAGGCACATGAAAGCGTTGTATACCCCTTAAAACAGACTCAAGCGGATCATTGTAAGACAGTGGATCACGCCCCGATACAGGCAGTTCATGGATATTGAAACCGGATGACCAGACCTTTGATCCACCGGGTGCCCTTAAGACAAGCACCCGTACTGCCTTGTCCTGTGATAACCGCTCAATGGCCAGCAGCATCTCTTCAAGAACCTCGCAGGCCAGACTGTTTCTTGTCTCAGGATTATTGAAGGTGATGGTTGCGATCTGATCTTTAACCTCTGTGATTATGCGTGACATGACTTGTTTTTCCCTCTCTCTGTGAGCCTCTTACAAAAGTGTATTAAAAAAGAAACGAGCCAGGTTGCTGTAATGGCAACATGGCGATTGTTGGGTAGACAAGGGGGAGAGCAGGGCAGGTGGCTGCTATTATAGCTTAACTTTATGATGGTGAACTTCTGTGTTCGGCCAGAATCTGCTCAAAAGATTTTGTATTATTTGTATTACCTGCCAGTCTTTCAAGCAGTGCAATTGCTTCTTTGGTGAGTTCTTTATTTGCACCGCTGCCTGACTGTTCTTTAAGCATGTTTTTATACTCTGCCAGCATGTCACGCTTTGTATCAGGATCAGCAAATATCTTTGACCATTCTGGTACACGAACTTCCCTGTTCAATAGCTTACTCAGTGACTTTTCTCTGTCCACCAGTGAAAAAAGAAAATGCTCTTTCAGGCTTATTTCTCCATTTTCCACCATACGTGCAGTTAAAGCGGCTAGTTCTCTTGGGCTGATGTTATGGACATCAAATACAGTAGATGAGTTGTCTTTATTATAAGTTACAGATGTACTCTGACTTGATATGCTGCTTATCATTTTATCCTCCAATTGCTCCAGATTATATCTGATATTAAGTGACATCTTAGTAATATTTCAGATTATCAAGATAATTGCTTTGGATATATTTTCGGCAACTGAATAAATATCTGTAGAAATATTTGTTTTGTAATAAAAATGTCAGATATATCTATATTGTAAAATCTAATATCAAAATACTTAATTAAGTTTTTAGATACGTGATTTTCAATAACTTCCTAAAACTGCACACGGCGTTGGTTGTTCTCCGGGTAGTGGTACTCCATGTGCCGAGCCGTTGCCCGTGCAATTGACTCGCCGTGGTAGCGGGCCACTACGGTAAGTGCCATATCGATGCCGGCGGAGATGCCGGCCGAAGTGACAATACTGCCATCCTCAACCACATGCTGGTTTCGCAGTACCGTGGTTTGTGGAAACGACTCCTGCATCCAGTCCAGGGAACGCCAGTGCGTAGTGGCTTGCCTGCCTTCCAGCAGGCCGGCGAAGCCGAGCAGCATGGAGCCGGTGCAGACCGAGGTTAGTAGCTCCACCTGGGCGGCACGGTGGTGCAGCCAGTCCAATATGACCCGGTTGCTCACCTCTCGCCGCGTTCCCCAGCCGCCAGGCACACAAAGTATATCCAGTTCGGGGCAGTCGGCAAAGCCGTAGTCGGCAGTAACCCGCATACCACCCGTGGCAGTGATTGTGCCACCATGCTCCGCAATCAGCTTTACCTCAAACGGTGACGGTTCCTCCAGCCGCTTCTCCTCATGCAGACGCACTACCGAAAAGACCTCGAACGGCCCGCAGAAATCCAGCACTTCAACCTCGTCAAAGATGACAATGCCAACGGTTTTCCGATTCATGATAACATCCTTCCGAGCTATCTCCGTGCCTTACCCGAAATAGTGTCAATGGTGATCTTAAAGACTCTGGTTTTATCATCCATGCCAGCAATATAACGGGTCCCCTCATCACGGAACCCGGGCGAGTACTTTGTCACCAATCCCTCCAAAGCACGCTGTTTCTCCCCGGCAAACACCTCCTCCGTCTGACCGGAAACAATAACGCTCTCATAACGGGTGGCAAATTGCGACGGCAGCAGTTCGGTCGCTCCCACAACGCAGAACGACACCAGGTTGTTGTTGGCTATGTTCGCCAGTTTATGCCCCTCCAGGGCACAGTGGATATAGAGTGCATTGTCCAGCACGCAGTAACTGAGCGGCACACAATATGGCTGTCCGTCGGGGCCGCAGGTGGACAGTACCCCGTATTCGCCCCGCTCAAGCAGCTCCCGTGCCTCTGTTTCCGTCATCGCTCGGTCTGTGCGGTGCAGTTTCTGATCCATATCGATATAATTCTCCTTTAAGTAGTGACGCAGCAGGCTACACTCTCACGCTGTTTTAGCCCTTAACAACCATGCTCTTAAGGTCACAGCAGCCTGCTGACAACTCCAAAAGCCTCATATCTGCAACCTCATTCCAGCTCTTTTTTAGCTTTTTGCCTCAACCACTCCATCCGCTCAACAATATTCTTCTCATAGCCATAACCTTTGGGTTTATAGAACCTTCTGCCTAAAAGCTTATCCGGCAGATACTGCTGCTGTACATACCCTTTTTCAAAATCATGGGCATACTGATACCCCTGGTGATACCCCATCTCCTTCATAAGCTTTGTGGGGGCGTTGCGGATATGCAGCGGCACTTCCAAAGCACCGGATTTACGCACCTCTGCCAGGGCAGCATCTATACCAAGATAGGCTGCGTTTGATTTGGGTGCCGTAGCCAGATAGCTGGCAAGTTGCCCCAGTATTATCCGGCCTTCCGGCATACCAACCATCTGAAAACCATGCAGGGCCGAGGTGGCCAGTTGCAGGGCACGGGGGTCTGCATTGCCAATATCTTCTGAAGCAAGAATAATCATCCTACGCAGTATAAACAGCGGGTCTTCGCCAGCTTCAAGCATCCGTGCCATCCAGTACAGGGTGGCATCAGGGTCACTGCCACGCACAGATTTAATAAAGGCCGAAATGACATTGTAATGTTCATCACCACCCTTATCATACAGCAGGGCCTTCTGCTGCATGGCTTCCTGCATCAGTTCCAGGCTGATCGGGCCTTTCTGGGCCAGTGCTGCGGCAACTTCCAGTGTATTCAGTGCGTTACGTCCATCACCATTGGCTGCTTCCGCCAGGAAGGTCAGGGCATCGGCATCTATTGTTACTGTCTGGCTGCCAAGGCCGTTCTCCTTATCATGCAGGGCATTTTGCAATAGTTGGGTGATGTCTGTGGCATCCAGCGGTTGCAGCCGCAGAACACGGCAGCGGGATAGCAGGGGGGCGATTACTTCAAAGGATGGGTTTTCTGTGGTGGCACCTATGATTGTGACCAGCCCTTTTTCCACTGCTGGCAGAAAGGCATCCTGCTGGGCTTTGTTGAAACGATGGATTTCATCTACAAACAGGATGGTCTGTTTTCCGGTGCGGGCCAGCTCTTCTGCCTCTTTGAAGATTTCACGTACTTCTTTGATACCGGCCATGATGGCGGAAAAGAAGATGAAGTGAGAGCTGGTCTCATTGGCTATGATATGGGCCAGGGTGGTTTTACCACAACCAGGCGGACCCCATAAGATAATGGATGGGATCCGGTCGGTTATGATCATTGTGTGCAGGGCCTTGCCAGGGGCAAGGAGGTGTTGCTGGCCACAGAACTCTGCCAGACTGGCGGGACGCATCCTTTGTGCCAGGGGTGCGGCAGGTCTGTGGCCTTTTCCAGGTTTTACCAATGGCGAATCCTTTTGGGTTCAATTGGTTGCGGATTGATTTTCCAGATCTTATCTGCATATTCCGCAATGGTGCGGTCACTGGAAAATTTGCCCATGCTGGCTGTGTTGATGATGGATTTTGCAGCCCATTCATCAGGAATCATATACAGTCGGTCAGCATCAGCCTGGGCATCCATATAAAGGTCAAAGTCTGCCAGCAGCAGGTAATAGTCTGTATTAAGCAGGTTATCCACCAGTGGCCGGAAAAGTCCCTGGTTGCCAGGGGAGAACATGCCGGATGAGATCTGATCAATCACCTTTTTAAGCTCTGGCAGACGGTAGTAGTAATCCAGCGGGCGATAGCCCGAAGCCCGCAGGCTGATCGCCTCTGGTGTGGTCAGGCCAAAGATGAAGATGTTTTCCTCGCCAACTTCTTCCATGATTTCGATATTGGCACCATCCAGCGTACCGATGGTGAGGGCACCGTTCAGGGCATATTTCATGTTGCCGGTACCGGATGCCTCTGTGCCGGCGGTGGAGATCTGCTCGGAAAGATCAGCCGCCGGGAAGATCAGCTCGGCCTGGGATACGTTGTAGTTGGCCAGAAAGACCACCTTAAGTTGCTGGTTCACTGCCGGATCATTATTAACCACATTAGCTACTCCATTGATCAGCTTGATGATCAGCTTTGCGGTGGAGTATGAGGGGGCCGCCTTGCCACCAAAAATAACTGTGCGGGCTGGCAGTTCCAGGCCGGGATATTCCTTCAGGCGGTTGTAGCGGGCAATGACAGCCAATATGTTAAGCAGTTGCCGTTTGTATTCATGGATACGTTTGGTCTGGCAATCAAACATAGAATCTGGTGATACCTGGACACCGTTACGCTCATAGATGTGGTCTGCCAGGCGTTGCTTGTTAATCCGCTTGATTTCCATCCAGCGTTTGCGGAATTCGCTGTCTTCCGCCATCGGCTTCAGTCTGGCCAGCTCAGACAGGTCTTTGGTCCACTTGTCGCCGATTGTCTCACTGATCAGATCGGAAAGATATGGGTTACAAAGCTTTAGCCAGCGACGTTGGGTAATACCGTTGGTTTTGTTGTTAAAGCGTTCAGGCCATAGTTCGTAGAAGTCATTAAACAGATCGTTCTTCAGGATCTCGCTGTGCAGGGCAGAAACCCCGTTGATGGAGAAGCTGGTTACTATGGCCAGGTTGGCCATACGTACCTGACGTTCACCACCTTCTTCAATGATGGACATACGCTGCATTTTGTCATGATCATTGGGGAAGTTTGCCTGAACTTCTTCCATAAAGCGTCGGTTTATTTCATAAATAATCTGAAGATGCCGTGGCAGCAGACGCTCAATCATGGAAACAGGCCATCTTTCAAGGGCTTCCTGCAAAATGGTGTGGTTGGTGTAGGCAAAGGTCTTGCTGGTGATATTCCAGGCATTTTCCCAGGTCAGCTTGCGTTCATCAATCAGAATCCGCATCAACTCTGGAATTGCCAGCACCGGATGGGTGTCGTTCAGTTGTATCGCCACCTGGTCAGGCAGTTCATCAAGGTCGTCATGCTTTTTATCAAAGCGGTAAAGAATATCCTGAATGGTGGCGGAAGCCAGAAAATATTCCTGCCGCAGACGCAGCTCTTTACCCTCCAGCATGTGGTCAGCCGGGTAGAGTACCTTGGAGATATTTTCGGTCTTCATTTTGGATTCAACCGAGCCGATGTAATTGCCCTGGTTGAAGAAGTTCAGGTCAAAATCACGGCTGGCCTTGGCAGACCAGAGCCGCATGGTGTTCACGGTATTGTTGTTGTAACCAGGAATCGGGAAGTCGTATGCCAGGGCCATAACCTCGTAATAATCAATCCACATACTGCGTTTTGAGCCATCTTTATCAACATACTCAATTACCCTGCCTTCATAGCGGATCGGGTGCAGATGG
Organism: uncultured Geobacter sp.; assembly: GCA_964600635.1. GTDB lineage: Bacteria > Desulfobacterota > Desulfuromonadia > Geobacterales > Pseudopelobacteraceae > Trichlorobacter. The sequence continues at coordinate 11,812 of CAZRKG010000027.1, forward strand.
TCCTGACGGTCAAACTCCCAGGGGTTCTGGTAACGCAGCCAGTTGTCCGGTACCTCATGCTGGCCGCCATCCACAATTTTCTGAAAAAACATGCCATATTCATAGCGGATGCCATAACCATAGGCCGGTAACTGCATGGTTGCCATGGAATCCAGGAAGCAGGCAGCCAGACGACCCAGGCCACCGTTACCAAGGCCGGCATCCCATTCTGCCTCTTGCAGATCTTCAATCTTAAGGCCCAGTTCTGTCAGGGCTTCATCCCATTTATCCATAAGCCCCAGGTTGATCAAGGTATTGCCCAGGGTGCGGCCCATCAGAAATTCCATTGAAATATAGTAAACCCGTTTGGTGTCTTCAATGTAATAGGATTGCTGTGTGTCCAGCCAGCGGGTGGCAAGCAGGTCACGCACAGCATAGGAGAGTGCCAGATACATATCTGATTTGGATGCGGAAAAACGGTCCTTCACAAGGGTGTGCTGAAGGTGGTAAATAAACGCCTTTTGCAGATCCTTAATAGTTGGTGCCGGACAATCACAGCTCATATAAAATTCCCCCATGTATTTAGGTAGTTTACTTGCCGATTCAGGACTTGTTATTTGATCAGCTTAAAACTTTAATCTGATACTATACAGTTCTAGTGGAAACAGTTCAAGCAGGGTATTGAGTGCAGACCGTTTGGATATGCTAAAAAGTACTGTAAGACGTAATCCTAACCTATAGGTTGACATAGCTTGTCTGATTATTATACTGTTCGAACTTTACCCAACCACTTGATTTGACGGGAACAAACAAAGTTTTTCCAAGGAGTTTTTTGTGCGTAGCGACATGATAACCAAAGGGTTTGAACGTACCCCCCAACGGGCACTTCTTAAGGCCACCGGAGTACCACAAAATCAGATGGAGCGGCCTTTTATCGGGGTTGCCACCAGCTTTTCAGACCTGATTCCTGGCCATGTGGGGATGAGGGATCTGGAGCGTTTTATAGAAAAAGGGGTTCATAGCGGCGGTGGTTATGCCCAGTTTTTTGGCATACCTGGTGTCTGTGACGGCATAGCAATGGGGCACAAGGGGATGCATTACTCGCTACCCACCCGCGAACTTATCGCTGATATGGTTGAATCTGTTGCAGAAGCCCACCGTCTGGATGGGCTGGTGCTTTTAACCAACTGCGACAAGATTACCCCCGGTATGCTGATGGCGGCCGCACGGCTTAATATCCCCTGTATTGTTGTAACAGCCGGACCAATGCTTTCAGGCCGTGGCCGTGAGGGACGTTCCTATTCATTTGTTACAGATACCTTTGAGGCGATGGCCCGCTACAAGGCAGGGGTAATTGATGCCAAAGAGTTGCAGGCATGTGAAGACAATGCCTGCCCGGGAATGGGTTCCTGTCAGGGGCTTTTTACCGCCAACACAATGGCTATTTTAACTGAAACCATGGGTATGTCGCTTCCACGCTGCGGCACAGCACCGGCTGTTTCAGCCCTTAAACGTCGCATTGCCTTTGCATCGGGCGAGAAAATTGTTGAGCTGGTCCAGCAGGATATAAAGCCACGGGATATTATGACCAGGGCGGCCTTTGAAAATGCAATCAGGGTAGATCTGGCCCTGGGTGGTTCATCCAACACAGTGCTGCACCTGCTGGCCATAGCCCGTGAAGCAGGGGTAGACCTGCCACTTGAGACCTTTGATTTGATGGCCAAAGAGACCCCGCAGCTTGCCACCATGAACCCGGCTGGCCCCCATTATGTTGAAGATCTGGATATGGCTGGTGGTGTCAGTGGAGTACTTCAACAGTTGGGTAATAAGATTAATGACACCCAGACTCTGTTTGGCCTTACCAGCCGCCAGCTTGCCTCCAGTGTGGAAAACATAGATGAAGAGGTGATCCGGCCTCTGTCTGCCCCGGTAAGACCAGAAGGAGGGATTGCTGTGCTGTTTGGCTCCATAGCCCCTAAAGGTGCGGTGGTGAAGCAGTCCGGTGTATCAGAAAACATGATGCGTTTTGAGGGTAAAGCCCGCTGCTTTGATTCAGAAGAGCTGGCCATGGCAGCACTTATGGAAGGAAAGGTTGTTGCTGGTGATCTTGTGGTGATCCGCTATGAAGGCCCAAAGGGCGGCCCTGGTATGCGTGAGATGCTGGCACCTACAGCCGCACTGATGGGGCTTGGCCTGGGTGAATCAGTAGCCTTGATTACCGATGGACGTTTCTCGGGTGGCACCCGCGGTCCCTGTGTGGGGCATATATCACCAGAAGCTGCTGAGGGTGGACCGATCGCCCTGATTGAAGATGGTGATCGGATTTTACTGGATATACCTAACCGAAAGCTGGATCTGTTGGTGGATGAGGCTACACTTGCCAGTCGTCGTGCAAAGTGGCAGGCTCCTGAACCAAAGATAAAAACCGGTTGGCTGGCCCGTTATGCCAAGGTGGTTACATCGGCTTACACTGGTGCAGTGACCACAGCCAGTTAAACAAAAAAGGAGAATTTTACCATGAAAAAGCTAGTTCTGCTGTTTGCTGCTGTTCTGATGTCTCTGGGGCTGCTTGCCTGTGCAACTGATGAGTCTGCCCTGCGTGATTCCGGCTCCACCTTGCTGGGTGCCAGAGAAGTTAAGGAACTGTTGGTGGGCAACACAGTCATTTCCACCAATGGTGATACCTATTACTTTGACCGGACAGGTGTTGTAATTGGTAAAGGTTCCTATGGTGACAAGAGTAAGGGCAACTGGAACATTACCCAGGAAGGTCAACTTTGTCTGACCAACTGGAACTCCAGTTATGCACCAAGCGAATGTTACAAGGTGTTTTTTGATAATACCGTACAACAGCGTAAGTTTGTGGATGCCAAAGGAAGTGTTAAGTACACTATCTTGAACATCCTGACCGGAAATCCCAATAATTTTCAGTAATAAAAGAGGTCTTTCATGAAGATGAACGGAGCACGGATCCTGCTTGAATCTCTGAAGCAGGAAGGTGTTGACCTGGTGTTTGGTTATCCGGGCGGCACTGTAATCAATATTTATGATGAACTGATGAATGTGCGGGAGATCCGCCATATTCTGCCCCGCCATGAGCAGGGGGGTACCCATGCTGCCGATGGCTATGCCAGGGCAACCGGCAAGGTAGGTGTGGCTATTGCCACATCTGGCCCTGGTGCCACCAACACTGTTACCGGCATTGCAACGGCCTATATGGACTCCATTCCGATGGTGATTATCACCGGACAGGTGCCAACACCATTGATCGGTAATGATGCCTTCCAGGAAGTGGATATGATCGGTATTAGCAGGCCGATTACCAAGCACAGCTTCCTGATCCGTGATGCCAGGGAGATACCTACCATTGTCCGCAAGGCGTTCTATATTGCACGTTCCGGGCGGCCTGGTCCTGTGCTGATTGATTTTCCCAAGGATGTACAGATCAGCCAGGCAGAATTCAAATGGCCGGAAAAGATTGATATTCGTGGCTACAAACCCAACCTGGAGGGCCATCAGAAGCAGATCAGCAAGGCTATGGATATGCTGCTGGCTGCCAGAAGGCCGGTTATGTACGTGGGTGGCGGTGTTGTACTGGCCAATGCTGCGGCAGAACTGACGGAACTGGCCCGTACCCTTAAAACTCCGGTCACCACAACCCTGATGGGGCTGGGGGCTTTCCCTGAAGATGATGACCTGGCTCTTAAAATGCTGGGGATGCATGGTGCCTATGCCGCCAACATGGCCATGACCCATTCTGACCTGATTCTGGCGGTTGGTGCCAGGTTTGATGATCGTGTTACCGGAAAAATTGCCACCTTTGCCCCCCATGCCAAGATCATTCATATTGATGTTGATCCCACCTCCATCCGTAAAAACGTGCGGGTTGATCTGCCGATAGTGGGTGATTTAAAGGATGTTCTGACTAAGATGCTTACCAGCCTGAAGGATAAAGGCACCAAGCTGAAGGCACTGTGCAAAGCCACCGAAGTCTGGCATGAGGACATCAGGGGCTGGAAGGATCAACACCCGATCTCATACACACCCGGCAAGAATGTAATTAAACCCCAGTACGTAATCGAAAAGCTGCGGGAACTGTCTGCTGATGATGCCATTATGGCAACTGATGTTGGGCAGCATCAGATGTGGGTGGCCCAGTTCTTTGGTTTTACCCAGCCCCGCACACTGCTGACCTCTGGAGGTCTTGGCACAATGGGCTACGGTCTGCCAGCAGCCATGGGTGCCCAGGCAGCCTTTCCGAAGCGTCAGGTAATCTGCGTTTGTGGTGATGGTGGCGTACAGATGAATATGCAGGAGCTGGCAACAATGGTGCAGCATCGTCTGCCGGTCAAGATTGTTGTGCTTAACAACAATTTCCTGGGGATGGTACGTCAGTGGCAGGAGCTTTTCTTTGACAAGCGATACTCCCAAACCTGTCTGGAGCTTCCGATGGATTTTGCAAAGATTGCAGAGGCTTACGGTGCAAAGGGATTCAAGGCTGATAAACCTTCCCAGGTGGAACAGGTGATCAAAGCAGGTTTTGAGCATGAAGGGCCGGTGATCATGGAGTTCAAGATAGCACGGGAAGAGAAGGTATTGCCGATGGTGCCAGCAGGTGCATCACTAAACGAAATGGTGTTGAACGCCTGATAGTTTTCTGGAGGATTTAATACAATGCAACATACCATATCGGTTGTGGTTGAAAACGAATTTGGCGTTTTGTCGCGGGTAGCTGGCCTGTTTTCAGGTCGTGGCTTTAACATTGACTCACTTTCCGTTGCCCCGGCCATTGATGAAACCCTGTCCCGCATAACCATAGTTACCAGGGGGGATGAAGCGGTACTGGAGCAGATCACCAAGCAGCTCAACAAGCTGGTGGATGTTATCAAGGTGCTGGATTTCAGTGATGGCAGTGCCATCGAACGTGAAATGGCACTGATCAAAGTGACTGCTGAAGATGACAGCAGGGCTGAGGTGCTACGGATAGTGGACATTTTCCGTGCCAAAATTATTGATGTAACTCCAAAATCCTACACCATTGAAGTAACCGGTGCACCGGCAAAGATCAACGCTATCCTGGATCTGCTGCGTCCACTGGGGCTGAAAGAACTTGTACGCACCGGAGCTGTTGCAATTGGTCGGGGTGCCAAAGGCTGGAAAGGACATTAATGCTGCTTTAAGCGACTATGATTGACATTACAGAATCCTTTATCTATCTTTCACAGGTTTAAAAGAGCAGCAAATGCTCGTATGAAATCAGCAAATAAAATTGAGGAGATTTAAATGAAAGTCTTTTACGATCGTGACTGTGACCTGAAATTGATTCAGGGTATGAAAGTAACCATTGTCGGCTACGGCTCCCAGGGCCATGCCCATGCCTGCAACCTGCAAGATTCCGGTGTGGATGTAACCGTTGCCCTGCGTGCTGATTCTGCATCAGTACAAAAGGCCAGGAATGCCGGTCTTAAAGTTGCCAGTGTTGCGGATGCTGTTGCATCTGCTGACCTTGTAATGGTGCTTACACCGGATGAGTTCCAGTCCCGTCTGTATCGTGATGAGATAGAACCTAAGCTGAAAAAAGGTGCTGTGCTGGCCTTTGCCCACGGTTTTGCCATCCATTACAATCAGATCGTACCCCGTTCAGATCTGGATGTAATCATGATTGCCCCCAAGGCCCCTGGTCATACTGTCCGCTCTGAGTTTGTAAAAGGTGGCGGCATTCCTGATCTGATCGCAATGTTCCAGGATGCCTCTGGCAAGGCCCGTGAGATTGCCCTTTCCTATGCCAGTGCCATTGGTGGTGGCCGGACCGGTATTATTGAGACTACCTTCAAGGATGAGACCGAGACTGACCTGTTTGGTGAGCAGGCTGTACTTTGCGGTGGTGCGGTGGAGCTGGTCAAGGCTGGTTTTGAGACCCTGGTGGAGGCTGGTTATGCACCAGAAATGGCCTACTTTGAGTGTCTGCATGAGCTTAAGCTGATTGTTGACCTGATGTACGAAGGCGGTATCGCCAACATGAACTACTCCATCTCCAACAATGCCGAGTATGGCGAGTATGTAACTGGCCCAAAAGTGATTAACGACCAGAGCCGTGCCGCCATGAAGGAGTGCCTGCAAAACATCCAGAACGGTGAGTATGCCAAACGGTTCATCCTGGAAGGCAGCTCCAACTATCCAGAGATGACCGCCCGTCGTCGCCTGAATGCAGCCCATCCGATTGAGCAGGTAGGTGAAAACCTGCGTGCCATGATGCCCTGGATTCAGAAAATAGTTGATAAGAGCAAAAACTGATCGCTATTATTATCTGTAACAAAACCCTGCTCCATCGGGAGCGGGGTTTTCTGTATTCTGCTATCTTTTTATACTATTGCAGCATTTTTCAGCTTAAAACCGTTGCAGGGAAAATGAATGAAATCATCCAAAGCAATAATAACACCAGAAGGTTATCCCTTCATCGCCTTTACCGGCGGCCTGTTTATCCTGCTTGCAACAGGTGCAACCTTGTACTCCTCAATGGCACTGGGGCAGGCAGCCTTGATTACCTTGCTGCTCTGCCTGTTTGTAATTTCCTTTTTCCGTAACCCTGAGCGGACAGCTCCGGCGGATACCAGCCTGCTGATTGCCCCTGCTGATGGCAAGGTCGTTTATGTGGGGCCATCCCAGCAGGAACATCTGGGGGAGTGCCATAAAATCAGCATCTTTATGTCGGTTTTTAACGTGCATGTAAACCGTGCACCGGTTACTGGCAGGGTGATAGATCACTTCTACAAACAGGGTAAGTTTTACGATGCCAGGCATAAAGATGCCTCCACTGAAAATGAACAGTGTGGCCTTGTTATGCAGACTGATAACGGACTGAAGGTTGCCTTTGTGCAGATTGCCGGACTGATTGCCAGACGGATTCTGTGCTATGCCAAGGTTGGTGATCAGCTACAGCGTGGTGAGCGTTATGGTCTGATTCGGTTTGGTTCCAGGGTCGATGTTTATATTCCAAACGAGCTAAAGCCCCTGGTCAGCGTTGGGCAGTTAACAGTGGCTGGCCAGACAGCTATAGCACAGATAGCCGTCACAGAATAAATATGAACGAAATTATGGCTGATATAGAAGATCAGGAAATGTCAGGTGGCCGCAAGCCCGAAAATATCCGGCGTGGGATCTACATTCTACCGAACCTGATTACAGCAGGCAGCCTGTTTGCAGGTTTTTACAGCATGGTTTCCACCTTAAACGGTAACTATGGCACTGCCGCACTCTGGATCTTCTTTGCCGCCATCTGTGATGGGCTGGATGGTAAAGTAGCCAGACTGACCAACACCACCAGTAAATTTGGGGTGGAGTTTGATTCACTGGCAGATCTGGTGGCCTTTGGGGTAACACCAGGGCTTATGATGTATGCCTGGGCCTTGAAACCGTTTGGCAGACTGGGTTGGCTGGCAGCCTTTCTGTTTGTGGTCTGCGGGGCGTTACGTCTGGCCCGCTTCAATGTGCAGGTTGAAACTGTTGAAAGCAAACGCTTTATTGGCCTGCCGATACCGGCTGCTGCCAGCATGGTGGCCTCCACTGTGTTGCTGTTCAATCATTTTGGATGGCCCAGCTCATTTAAAAGGGTGGCAATTCTGATCCTGATTTACATGCTGGCTTTTCTGATGGTTTCCAACATAAAGTACTACTCTTTCAAAGACCCGGAACTGCTCAAGCGACAGCCGTTCGGATTTCTGGTGTTGGCGGTGATATTGCTGATTATAATTGTGGCAGAGCCGGTTATTATGATCTTTGCTGTACTGCTTTGCTATGTACTTTCAGGGCCGATAGCACTTTTAATCACCTGGCCACGTCGCAGACGGCTGCAAAAGGCGGTTATCAGAGGCAAAGAGGAACAATCTCAATCCTGAAGCCTGTGGATGGTGGCCTTAAAACTGCTGTTATCAAGCTCTAATGTGGCATAGGATAGAAAAGCAGCCCTGCCGGAAAGACTGCCAGGATTAAGCAGATGCAGCCCATCAATCTGATCTGACCTGGCCTGGTGGGTGTGTCCATAAAGCACAATATCTGCCAGATTGGCCTTACCGTGGGCTGCAAGCCTTTCAATACCAGCTTTTACCCCGAAACGGTCGCCGTGGCAGATAAAAATCTTGAAGTTTTCAAACTGGCACCACAGCTCCCGTGGTGCATCAGAATATAGGTCACAATTGCCGGCCACTTTCAGGATCCGGCAATCCTCAGCAATGCCAGACAGGAACAGGGTATCTTCTTCACCATCACCAAGGTGGATAACTGCATCGCACCTGCCAGCAGCTTCAAAGGCTTTAAACAGATTGCCAAAATTGCCGTGGGTATCGGATATAATCAGAATTTTCACTATGCTTTACTTCCATTTCATCGCTTATTCAGAGGATCACAACAACAGGTGTTACCATGTCTGCTAAAAAACTTATGCTGATAATTCTTGGCTGCTTTACTGGTTTGCTGGCACTGTTTGCCATCAGTTATACAGTGGCATCTTTCATGTTTGGTGACAATGATAAAAGCTTTGGCACCATTTCCGGCGTTGGGCTGGTGGAGGTTAAGGGGATGATTACAGATTCTCAGGAGCCGATCCGCCAGTTGCGGCACTTCATGAAAAAGGACTCTGTCAAGGCGGTGGTGTTGCGGATAGATTCCCCTGGTGGTGTGGTGGGGCCATCCCAGGAGATTTATGAAGAGGTTCGCAAGCTGGCAGCAAAGAAGAAAGTTGTTGTTTCAATGGGTAGCCTGGCAGCATCGGGTGGTTATTATATCGCTGCACCAGCCACCGTGATCTATGCCAACCCAGGCACCATCACGGCCAGTATCGGGGTGTTGATCAAGTTTTCCAACCTGGAAGGACTGTTTGGCAAGCTGGGCATCTCATCCACCACCATTAAAACCGGCAGTTTCAAAGATGCCGGTGCCCCTGACCGTCCCCTTTCACCAGAAGACCGTGCCATGTTTCAGGCTCTGATTGACAGTACCCATGAGCAGTTTGTGAAAGCAGTGGCTGATGGACGCAAGCTGCCGATAGAAGAGGTACGCAAGATAGCAGATGGCCGGGTGTTATCCGGTGAGCAGGCCAAGGCAGTAAAGCTGGTGGATAAGCTGGGGAATCTGCCTGATGCCATTGCAGAGGCAGGCAGACTGGCCGGTATTTCTGGCGAACCTGCCATAATTACGCCCCCAAAAAGAAGGCAGACCATGCTGGATCTGCTGGCCAGCGGAGCTGAAGAACGTTTTGATGGAGCCATCAACCGGGCTGTTGGCCGTGGTTTACAGGTTGTTTATGAGTAGTATGCGGATTTGCATCTGAACCACAAATCTAAAGGCGTTAATAAACCACGAATTTGCACGAATTTTCACAAATCTTAAAAACCCTAAAATGCGTAGGGGCTGACCTGTGTGTCAGCCCTTTTTCATTTGATTCACCCAAAATGTCACAAAGGGCGAGCCGATGTGTTCGCCCTTTTTCGTTTATTCTAGCAAAAAGCAACAAGGGCAGACACATGGATCTGCCCCTACAAAAACCCTTTTCTCTATGTTTTATTCCTGATTTTATCGGCGTTCATCGGTGTAAATCGGCGGTTAATGTTTTTTATAGTGCAG
>CAZRKG010000028.1:0-20922 GCA_964600635.1 uncultured Geobacter sp.
GTTCGTTATCGGCTCCTCAACGTACTACGTGTACGCCTTCGTCGCCGATCTCCTCACCGCCTTGAATCCATCTTTGATCTGGAATTGGAATAAAAAGCTGCGGTCGCTATAGTTCTTCTGGGAACCTGGGAACTCCCATTTTCTCCAGAAGGTTAAAAAGTGGGCAGAACTGGGTAAAGCCGGACTGGAACAGGTTTAGTCCCACAAAGCCAGTTAACCAGAGCCACTGTGTAGAATGGAAATGGGCCAGAAGCAGTGTAATTACAACAAAGGCACCGGCAACAATCCGTACAATACGTTCAATATACATTTCATATTCTCCTTTATCCAAGACTAGAGTTTCTAACTTAGGGCAGCACCGGCTATTCCATAGCCACCTGCTTTGGCCGGTGGCGTTCCTTCCAGCCCTGTACCAGGAAGTACAGAATCGGGATGGTGACCCGTGAAAGGGTGGTGGAGGCGATCTCGCCCCACATCAGAGCGATGGCAAGCCCCTGGAAGATCGGGTCAAACACAATCACAAAGCTGCCCACCACAACGGCACCGCCAGTCAGCAGCATCGGCCTGAAGCGTACTGCACCAGCCTCAATAATCGCCTCATCCAGCGGCATACCTTCCCGCCGCTTCAGCTCGGCAAAGTCAATCAGAATGATGGAGTTTCTGACAATAATACCGGCCAGGGCAATGAAGCCGATCATGGAAGTGGCGGTGAAAAATGCACCAAACATGGCATGACCAGGCAATATGCCGATCAGGGTCAGGGGTATCGGTGCCATGATCACCAGCGGGGTGGTGTAATCCTTGAACCAGGCCACCACCAGAATATAGATCAGCACCATTACCGCAGCAAAGGCGATTCCCAGATCCCGAAAGACTTCGTAGGTGATATGCCATTCGCCATCCCATTTCATGCCTATCTTTTCCTCTGACCAGGGTTGCCGTGCCGCCAGAATCTCTATCTCTGAACCATCCGGTGTTGGCAGTGCCTTAATCTGTTTCTGCATCTTTAAAATGGCATAAACCGGTGCCTCAATCACGCCAGCCACATCACCAATTACATAGACAACGTTCTTCAGGTTCTTACGGTAAAGGGTCTTTTCCTCAATGCCATCAACCGGCTTTATCAGTTGGGATAACGGCACAGGCCCGTTGGCACCAGGCAGATAGATGGAGGACAGGGCGGCCACTCCGCTACGTTGTGCCTCTGGCAGACGCAGGTTGATGGTGACCGGTTCCTTCTCTTTAGGCTGATGCAACAGCCCCACATCCATACCGGCCAGGGCGATCCGCAAGGATTTGGAGACCGCTTCCACCGATACACCGGCCAGGGCAGCTTTTTCACGGTCAACCGCCAGGGTCATTTTGGGCTGGTCAGCTTCACGGTACCAGTCGAAATCCACCACACCTTCTGTCTTGGCAAATATCCCTTTTATCTTTTCTGCAATAGATGCCCGTGCCATGTCATTTGGCCCATAAACCTCGGCAACCAAGGTGGATAGCACCGGCGGGCCAGGAGGGATTTCCGCCACCTTTACCCTGGCGTTGTATCGCTCTGCCACTTCCAGCAGCAGCGGACGGATCTTCTTTGCAATGTCGTGGGACTGGGCAGAGCGGTCATCCTTATGGGTCAGGTTGACCTGTATATCGGCCAGGTGCGATCCTTTGCGGAGGAAATAATGTCGTACCAGACCGTTGAAGTTAAAGGGGGCACTGGTACCAACATAGCTCTGGAAGTCTGTCACTTCCGGCACTGTGCGTAGTGCATCTCCCATTTCCCTTGTAATTCGGGCGGTCTGCTCCAGTGATGTACCCTCAGGTGCATCAATAATAACCTGTAATTCGTTTTTGTTATCAAAGGGGAGCATCTTGACCGTAACCAGTTGAAAGTAGATCATGGAGCAGGCGGCCAGAAGCAGCATTACCACCATAGCCAGAAAGCTGTTACGCAGTTTAGGCTCATGCAGCAGCCTGCCCATCCATTTGCGGTAGAAGCTGGTCAGGCGGGATTCTGCAAGTTCATCCTCTGTTTCGTGGCAGGCCCCTTTCATAAGCCGGTAGCCAAAATATGGCGTAACAATAAAGGCCACAAACATGGAAAGCAGCATGGCCATGCTGGCACCGACCGGAATTGGACGCATGTATGGCCCCATCAGACCACCCACAAAGCCCATCGGCAGGATGGAGGCGATTACCGCAAAGGTTGCCAGAATGGTCGGGTTGCCGATTTCATCCACCGCCTGAATTGCAGATTCCAGTGGCTTGATAATGGTGGTGGTGAAGTAGCGATGGATGTTCTCAACCACCACAATTGCATCATCCACCAGTATGCCGATGGAGAAAATCAGGGCAAAAAGGGTGATTCTGTTTAAGGTGTAGCCCACAAGGTAGAAGAACAGCATCGTCAACGCCAGTGTTACCGGAATGGCAATTGCTGCCACAGCACCGGCCCGCCAGCCCATGAACAGGCCGATCAGGATTGTGACCGATATTGCTGCCAGAAACATGTGATACAGCAGTTCATCGTTCTTTTCCCTGGCAGTATCACCGTAGTTGCGGGTAACAGTAATCTGAATATCGTCAGGAATTACCTTGCCCTGCATGAACTCCACCTTCTGCACCAGATCATCGGTGACCCAGGTTGCGTTGGCCCCCTTACGTTTGGCAATGGAGATGGTTACTGCCGGATAGTCTGCCGAGCTGTTGCCGGACAGTCCACGGCTGGCAGCGGCTGGCCCCAGCCCCATAAATACGTAATCCTCCGGCTCCTTAACAGTATCAGCAATTGTGGCAACATCGGACAGATAGACCGGTTTGCCACCAGATACACTTACTACCACCTGACGTAATGATTGCTGATCTGTCAGCAGGTTGCCGGTTTCCACCAGCATTTCACGGTTTGCAAGGTTAAAGCTGCCGGAAGGGAGGCTACTGTTACCTGCCTGCAAGGCACTGGCCACTTGCAGCGGTGACAGGTTGTAGCCAGCCAGACGGGCAGCATCCAGAGTTACCCGCACCTGACGGGTAAGGCCGCCTTTTATCTCGGCCTCAGAAACATTATCGCTCTTTTTCAGCTCATCACAGACTTCCCGTGCTGCCTTACGAAGCATGGTGTGGTCATAGCGGTCTGACCAGAGGGTCAGAGTCAGGATCGGTACATCGTCAATGGATTTGGCCTGTACCAGCGGTTCACCAGCCCCGGGTGGCAGCAGGTTACGGTTGCTCATCACCTTGTTGTAGAGCTTGACCAGGGATTCTTCCATGTTCTCGCCCACTTTATAGCGGACGGTGATGATCCCCAGGCCAGGGCGGCTCATGGAGTAGAGGTATTCAACCCCTGAAATCTCCCATAGCTTGCCCTCAAACGGTTTTACCACCCGCTCCTGCACCTCCTGCGGTGATGAACCGGGCAGGGGCAGGTAGACATCAACCATCGGCACCGAAATCTGGGGTTCCTCTTCACGGGGGGTCATCTTGATGGCAAAAAAACCCAGCAGCAGTGAGGCCACTACAATCAACGGGGTAAGTTTGGAGTCTATGAAAGCACGGGCAATCTTGCCGGCAAAGCCTGACTTATGCATTTACTTGTCCTTTAAGAGCCATAACCTGCTGTTTCAATCTTTTCCAGAATACCGTTTCTGAAGGTCAGGATACGTATGAAACGGTGCGGCCCTTCGTTATAGGTCCACTCCTCAACGTTAATCAGGATTGTTGCACCCCAGCGGCCAGATTCGGATTCAGTCCATTTTGAAACATAGCTGGGTTGATCACATTTAATGGCCGCAACCGATATTTTGTCTCCTGTGGATACAAGGTTACCATTGGGACACCGAAAGGTATCAGCCTTTGCATCTGTTACAAAGAAAGACAGGCTTAATAATAACAGCAATGTTGATAGTCTGATCATTGGTTATCCTCCATTACCGGATTTTAAACGGGCACCATCCACCGCTTTTTCAAGCCCACTGGTTACAAGCTGATCACCATCTTTAAGGCCGGACAGGATCTCGATCAGATCCCCTTGCTGTCTGCCGGTTCTGACCAGCCGCATCCTGACCAGATTGTCACTGCCCACTGTCCAGACAGCGGTCAGGGCACCCCGTTCAAAAACTGCACTGGCCGGAATCAGTACACCCTGCCTGCTGCTGGCAAGTTGCACACTGCCCCTGCCGAACATACCGCTGCGGACCCCTTTAACAGGCAGCGGGATTTTTGCTGTGTAGGTGCGGCTGGCCGGATCACTGGCCGGCACAATCTCTTTAATTTCACCCTGGAAACCGTCGTCAACGGCATCAACCTGCACCTGTACTCTGGTTCCGGTGTGGATTAATCGCAAAAGTGACTCTGGTACCGCCAGTTCCAGTTGATAGCTGGATTCATCGTCAATCATAAACAGTGGCTGTCCAGGGAAGACAGTGGAGCCAAGGCCCCCCTGTTTTGAGACAATCACGCCTGAGATTGGTGCAACTATGTTGGTGTAGTCAGCCAGAGTGGTGGCGGCAGCGGCAGCATCCCTGGTTTGTTGCAGGCGGGCTTCAGCCCTGGCCAGACTTTTTTGTGCCAGCTCCAGTTCTGTATGACGGGTATCATATTCATGCCTGGTCAAAGCCTGTTCATCGTAAAGCTGACTAAAGCGTTGGAAGGTGCTTTCAGCCAGTTTCAGTCTGGCCTGGGCCTCTTCCAGTCCACGGCCTGCTTCATCAATAGCAGCCCTGGCCCCGCTGGCCTGGGCCAGATTTTCACGGGAGTCCAGCTTTCCAAGCAACTGGCCTTTGCTGACACGATCACCCTCAGTAGCTTGCAACAGGCTGACAGTACCCGAGATGCGGGCAGAAACAAGGGCACTGGTTCTGGCCTTGACTGTGCCGACCAGCTCCATGCTTTCCGGCAGATCCACCAGCTTGATGGTGGTTAAGCCAAGTCCGCTAACAATGGCCGGTTCAGCAGGCTGGTGTTGCCTGGAGTCTGAACAGCCTGACAGGTAGAGACAACCTGCTGTGGCCAGAGAAATCAGGTAACAGGATAGTAGTCTGCGGTGTCTTCTTGACATCAGTGAACCTCCTTCAGAAAGGTACCGGTAACATGGTAAAGGTATCCGGTGGCACGGCTGGAAGCTGCTTCGCTTTCCACCAGGTTTGCCCTGGCCTGGTTAAGGGCTGTCCGTGCATCCAGCAGCTCCACCATTGTAGCCAGTGCATTATCAAAACGTCGTGACAGGATTCTGGTGGCTTCTTCGGCTGCTTCCAGGGCAGCCTGGGCTACCTGATGATGCTTTGTAGCTTCCTGCTTACGTAACCAGGCTTCCTGTACCTGATAGCTGATTTCCTTGCGGGTCTGTTCCAGTTGCTGACCAGCCGCTGCCTGGCTTGCACTGGCCTGCCTGCTGCCATGCACGGTACGCAGGCCATCAAATATGTTCCAGCGTAAAGCCACCCCAAGCATCCAGGAATCATGGTCTTTGCCAAAGGGAGTCCTGTTATGGTTCATCTGCCAGCTTCCAATGGCACCAACAGTAGGCAGGAAGTCGGATCTGGCCTGCCATACAGCAGCATCAGCCCGGTCTTTACCCTGCTCTGCAACCTTAATATCCAGCCTGGTTTGTTGGGCATCATGCAGAAGCTGTTCAAGTTCTGCCTTATTGCTGGCTTCAAACCGTACTGCCTCTGTTTCAAACTCTTCACCGGCATCAGCACCGATTGCCAGCCCCAGCTGCAGCCTGGCAAGAATCAGATTGTTTTCAGCACTGATCATCTGCTGTTCCATACCTGCCAGATGGGTTGCTGCCCGCAGTTCATCAGACTTAAGCCCTAAACCGGCTGTGGTTCTTACCCTGGCCTGCCGCCTGCTTTCCTCTGCTTCTTCCAGTGCTGTGCGGGCTGTCTCAAGGCGGGCATGGGCTTTTTGCACCTCCAGATATTGCAGGAAAATCTGGAAGGCAATCTGTTCTTTAGTCAACCGGCTGGCCAGCTTTTGTTGTTCAGCCCCAAGGCTGGCAACCTTATCTGCTGCCCAGGCTTTTGGTGCCAGCAATGGTTGTTCAATTGTAATGGATGTGCGGAAATCACCGATGGGGGATGGATCATTCAGCTTGCTGATCTCAAAATCCTGTTGGGTAAAACGCCCCTGATTCAGCTTCATCATAAAGGTGTTGACCGGCATATTTGATCTGATCCAGCTTTCTTCTGCGGTTATGCTGGGCAGATAATGCAATGAAGCCGAAGCAGCCTCTGCCTGTGCGGCATCTGCCATGAAGCCGGCAGCCTGTATCTTGTGGTTCTGCTTCAGCCCCAACTGGATCGCCTCTGTAACTGACAGCTTTGGCAGTTCTGATGCCAGGACAGAATCGGCAGAGATAAATGCCAGAACTGCTGCAATGATGGTTTGCCTGATGAACATTGTGTTTACTCCAGAGCTAGATATATGAAAAACAATATATATAAAAATCAAAAAGTCAAGCTCTGTATAAAAAAAGCACCATGCCGATCTTTCGACATGGTGCTTTAGGGATGCAAATATTGTTGCAGGTTTATTCTACTACAAACTCTGCACGACGGTTTTTGGACCAGGCAGCCTCATTGCTACCGTCAACAGCAGGCTTTTCCTTGCCAAAGCTGATGGTGCTGATTTTGTCGGCACTTACACCAAGGTTAATCAGGTACTGGGCAACGGAATTGGCACGACGGTCGCCAAGGGCCAGGTTGTACTCATCAGAACCACGCTCGTCACAGTGGCCTTCAATCTTGACTCTGGAACCAGCAGACTTAAGGATGGCTTCTGCGTTTCTCGACAGAACATCACGGGTGTCCTGACGCAGGTCAGATTTATCAAAATCAAAGTAAACGGTTTCAAGTTGGACTACTTCGGATGCCTTGACAGCCGCTTCTTCCTGCACTACAGGAGCTGGAGCCGGAGCAGGTAATTCAACCGGTGGAGGTGGCGGAGCAACAACGGTTTGTTGTTCAACTACCGGTTCATCCTTCTTGATAACCTCTTCTTTTGCACAACCTGCTGCCATTACTGCAACAGCACCAAGTGCCACAACAAATCCTTTGAAACTGTTCTTCATCTGTATCCTCCTTATAAAGTTTATGGTCTTGCGACCTTATTCCAAATCCATATCAAAGCGTCTTCTGCGTTGGCTCGTTATCAGCTCCTCAACGTACTACGTGTACGCCTTCGTCGCCGATCTCCTCGCCGCCTTGAATCCATCTTCGATCTGGAATTGGAATTACTACTAATACCACTAAAGAATATCAAAAATTATACATTCATTTATTTTTTTTGCAAGACCGAGCTGGCTGTAACTCAATAACCGGTGCTCCAGACAGGGTGCTGGGCCAGCCCCTTGGTGCGGCTGACTCTGGTCTGTCCTGAACCATCGGGTCTCATAACATATAATGCTTCCTGACCATTTCGCTTTGAGCTGAATATAATCAGCCGGCCATCCGGTGACCAGCGGGGACGCTCGTTATTACCTTCAAAGGTCAATTGCATTTCGTTATTGCCATTGGCATCAGCTATAAAAATCTGGAAGCCACCAACACGACGGGCAAATGCAATTTTATCCCCCTTGGGAGACCAGGACGGGTTTACATTGTAAGAGCCGTTAAGAATCAGGCGGCGGACATTGCCGCCGTTGGTATCCATGCCGAAGATCTGGGGATTACCCTGGCGGTCTGAGACAAATGCCATCCGGCTGCCGTCCGGCGACCAGTCAGGTGAAATATTGGCAGATTGACTGACTGTCAGCCGGTTGGGGCTGCTGCCATCCCTGTTGATGGTGTAAATCTCACTATTGCCATCCTTTGAAAGCGTCACGGCAATCATTTTACCATCAGGAGACCAGGCACCGGTTACATTCAACCCTTTACGTCTTGAGATTACCTGCTCGCTGTCGTTCAACATGGAACGCAGGTAAAGATCAGGATTGCCCCGCTGATATGAGGTGTAGAGCAGATCACGTCCATCAGGGGATACGTCTGGCGACAGGTTGATGGAGCGGTTACGGGTGATCTGTTGCAGGTTGTAGCCGTCCCAGTCCATGCTGTACAGTTCTTTGTTACCGGTCTGGTTGGATACGAAGATGATTCTGGAGGCAAACGGCCCTCTTTCACCGGTCATTGCCTTCAGGACTTCATCACTGAAGACATGGCTGAAGCGACGTAGATCTTTTTCCTGTCCCAGAAAACGTTTGGATGTTACCAGACCCTTGGTTGCCACATTGTAAAGACGGAACTCCAGTGTCAGCTCCTGCCCCCGCAGCTCGTACTCGCCCCGCACCAGCAGATCATAGCCACCATAGAGCCAGGGGTTGAAATCAATCGGAGTCAGAGCCAGCCCATTCAGCAATGGAGCTGCATCGGTCCGGCCAGCTCTGAAAAGGCCGGACATGGTCAGATCAAAACCCAATATCTCAGCGGTTTCATTGGCAAGTTCCGGCTTTGTGTTGTTGCCAAGGGGCTGGGGCGGCACAATGGCCACTTTAAGTACACGGTTGCCGGAGGCAGTTACCTCAACATAATCTGCAACTGCTCGGCCTGACTGCAAAATCAGCAGGGTCAGGCAGATCAGTATGTATTTAATGGATTGTTTCATTGCTGACTGATTCCTTCTGGCTTGAAAACAAAGGCACCTTCGTACAGTTTACGGTCTGGCGGCGGTACCAGGGTCTGTTCTGCCTGGGCTATGGCCCTGTTGACCGAGAGTTCAAAGACTTTGTCTCCACTACTTTTTTCTATTCTGGTTCTGATGATGCGGCCATCACCACCAATTGTTAGTTTCAGCATCACAAATGGATTTTTACTCTGGTAGCTGATGGTGTCCTTAAAGGCATCTTTCAGGCGTGAGTGAAGATAGGCGGTGTAATCACTGCCAGCTTCACTGCCTGTTCCATCTGGCATACCTGCCCTGCCTGCAACCACCTTGTTTCTGAGAGCTGTAATTGCATCTGACTGTCGCCTTGCATCTGCCTGGTCTGCCATACTGGCCATCTGCTTTTCAAAGTCTGCTGTTTCTCTGGCAGTTGTTTTTTTTGTTGCGGTTGGTTGTTTTGCCGGTACCGTCATGGCCGGTTTTTGCGGTGCAGCAGGTATAACCGGTGCAGCCGGAGCTGGGGGGGCAGGTACTGTCTGGGGTGGGGCTGCATGCTCACTCTTGTCGCTGCCAGCAGGGTCACCAAGCCGCGGGCTGGCCACCGGCAGGTTGACAACATCCACATAATAGGTGGTCTGCATCTGGCCTGGTGCCGGAACAAACTGCTGCCACCAGATTACAAAGCCAAATACAGCTCCATGAAGCAGGGCAGACATTGCGGTGGAGTAGCCCAGACCGCTATTTTTTGTGTTTCTGAATCGGTGCATATTCTTATCTGGCTGGTGGCTCTGTAACCATTCCAAGGCGTTCGATTCCAGCCCCCTTTATATCTGCCATGGCCCTTACAACCTCACCGTATGGCACACCGGCATCAGCCTTTAAAAAGACCTCTTTCTTGGTGCGGGTGGCAAACAGCTCCAGTAACCTGTTGCGAAGATCGCCCCCTGGCACCTCATCCTTGTTGATAAAGGTGCGTCCACGTTCGTCTACAGTTACAATTACGGTGTCTTCCTGGGCATCAATCCCCTTTGCATCAGCCTTGGGCAGGTTTACCTGCACACCTTGCTGCATCATCGGAGCGGTTACCATGAAGATCACCAGCAGCACCAGCATAACGTCAACCAGAGGTGTGACGTTAATCTGTGCCATCATCACCCGATCATCGTCGTTATTGCCCATTGCCATTTTAGCCTCCTACTTGCCGCTCAGGTTACGCTGAACAATATTAAGGAATTCGGTGGAGAAGCTGTCCATTTCCTTAACCAGCACCCTGATCTTGTGCTGAAAATGGTTGTAGGCCATAACAGCCGGAATCGCTGCCACCAGGCCAACGGCAGTGGCGATCAGTGCCTCGGCAATACCAGGGGCCACCACCGCCAGGGATGCGGAACCGGTGCGGCCAATCCCCTCAAATGCCACCATAATACCCCAGACCGTGCCGAACAGTCCGATAAATGGGGATGTGGAACCGGTGGTTGCCAGAAACGTGGTGTATTTCTCCAGCCGGTTTACCTCCAGGTTGGTGGCACGACGCAGGGCACGGGAAACGTTTTCAATTCCACCCAGGTCAGTGCTTAGGGTGCCATGATCCGGCTTTTTATTTTCAGATTCCATGATCTGTTTCAGTTCGCTATAGCCTTCATTAAACAGGGCTGTCAGGGGGGTGTTTGTAAAGCGATCCACCTGTGAGGCGATGGCATCAAATCTTTTGGTCTTCCAGAAAAAATCCATAAAGCGGCCTGATTCGCTGAAAGCCTTCTGAATCTGAAGAAACTTGAACATGATGATTCCCCAGGAAACCACAGAGAAGATAATCAAAATAATCAGAACAGCTTTAACAATCAGGCCGGTGCTACTGAAAAACATTCCTAAATCCACGTTAGACCTCCAATTCTCTGGTGCAATGTGTCATTACTACTATAGAAGAGTTTTATCTGTAAGTTGATGCTGCTAATAATACTGCGGACAACGATCATTGAAACAGGGAATCTGTGCCCGCCAGTCCTCCATTGCCTGTAAGTCAAGGGTTGCATGGATGTTGCCCTGTTCTTCCCCTGCCTCTGCCAGCACTTCGCCCTTGGCATTTATGATCATGCTCATGCCAAAGAAATCCAGTTTGCCGATCTGGCCGCAGGTGTTGCAGGCCACCAGATAAAGCTGGTTCTCAATGGCTCTGGCACGCAGCAGTGTCCGCCAGTGTTCCTGCCTTGGTTTAGGCCATTGGGCCGGAACACAGATTACCCTGGCACCCTCCAGTGCCAGGCGGCGGGAAAGCTCAGGGAAACGCAGATCATAGCAGACAATAACACCGATCTTACCCAGTGATGTCTCGGCCAGACACCAGCTATCGCCACCTTTAAAGGCTCTGTCCTCCCCAAGCAGCGAAAACAGATGCAGTTTGCGGTAATGGGCCACCACCTGACCATTATCCACAACATGAATACTGTTATAAGCTCGGCCATCACCGGTTGGTTCCGGCTGACTGCCGATAATCACCATTTTAAGACGGCTGGACAGCTTGCAAAGCTCCTGCACAATAGATTCTGTACGTTGGGCAAGCTCATTCAGGTTCTTATAGGCAAAGCCGGTTGACCAGAGTTCTGGCAGAACAGCAAGCTGGACACCTTCTGTAGCAGCCTGTTCCAGTGCTTTGGTCAGGTAGGTCAGGTTAGCATCAATATCTCCGGTTACCACATTAAACTGTATTGCAGCAGCATTTATGTTCATGGTTTTATCTCCTGATATTGCATATACAGATTAAAATCAGCTTAGTAGGATTTTATTTGTTACTCACTTACTTAGCTGTGAATTCAGATAGGCATTGATGATGTCAGTATAGATCTCCCGTGGTTTACTGGTGCCGTCACTTGGGGCAATCATCCCTTCCTGTTCCATCAGCTCCACAATTCTGGCAGCACGGTTATAGCCGATCCTGAGGCGGCGTTGTACCATAGAAATACTGGCCTGCTTTGTTTCCAGTACAATTCGCAGGGCATCTTCCCAGCGTTCGTCCAGTTCTTCTGTACTGCTGGAACCACCTTTGTCCTCATCCTTCATCTCCAGGATGGATTGCTCATAAACCGGCTTGCCCTGTTTTTTCAGGAAATCCACAACCCGCTGCACCTCAGCATCGGAAACAAAGGCACCGTGGATACGTTGCAGGCGAGCAGTGCCTGGTGGCAGGTAGAGCATATCCCCCATACCCAGCAGTGCTTCTGCTCCATTTGTATCCAGAATCGTGCGGGAGTCCACCTTGGATGAGACCTGGAATGATATACGCGATGGCAGGTTGGCCTTGATCAGTCCGGTGATAACATCCACCGATGGCCGCTGTGTGGCCAGAATCAGGTGGATTCCGGCTGCACGGGCCTTCTGGGCCAGACGGGCGATATGCTCCTCCACCTCGCGACCTGCTACCATCATCAGATCAGCCAGCTCATCCACAATCACAACAATGTAGGGCAGATGATCATGTTCCAAAGACTCCTGTATGTCGGCAGGCAGGGCAATCGTCGATTCTTCCAGTGCAAGATCGGGCTGCATATCATCCTGTATGGGCAGATCCTCAACAAGTTCAGCTTCAGGCAGTTCCAGGTCTGATTCCTTGTTCAGCTCTTGGGCCAGCTTGCGGTTGTAGGATTCAATATTCCTGACACCCTTGTCTGCCATCAGGTGATAACGCCGCTCCATCTCATTTACCGCCCATTTCAGGGCCAGTGATGCCTTTTTCGGCTCTGTCACCACCGGCAGCAGCAGATGGGGAATTCCCTCATACATGGAGAACTCCAGCATTTTGGGATCAACCATGATAAAGCGGACATCCCGTGGTGTTGCGGTGTACAAAAGCGACAGGATCATTGTGTTAACCGATACCGACTTGCCGGACCCGGTGGAGCCAGCCACCAGCAGGTGGGGAGCCTTGGCCAGGTCTGTCATGGCCGGCAGACCGGCAATATCCTTACCAAGGGCCAGTGGCAGTTTCATCTTGCTTTGCAGGAAATCGTTGCAGGTGAAAATCTCCCGCAGAAAGACTGTATCACGCTCTCGGTTCGGCACCTCTATCCCCACCACACCTTTACCAGGTATGGGTGCCACTATTCGTATTGAGAGGGCCTGCAAAGCCATGGTCAGGTCATCGGACAGACCGGCAATACGGCTGATCTTGACACCTGGGGCCGGAGCAAACTCATACATGGTGATGACCGGGCCAGGGCAGATCTCTTTCACCTCGCCACTGATACCAAAGTCCTTCAGTTTTTTCTCCAGCAGGCGGGCATTCAGCTCCAGGGCTTCACGGTCAAGCTGCCTTTCAGTGGCTGCCGGTTGATCCAGCAGTGAAAGGGATGGTGTGATGAATTCCCCTTCCTGCTTGATAAATTCAAAGGATTCCTGCACCAGTGCATCCTTGGCCTTGTCCTTCTGCCGTTCTTTTCTCATGACGTTGGGACGTGGCGGGGCTGCTGGTGGAGTTGTCTTGATTACAGGGCCGTTGGTTGAGGTTGGCTGGTTGGCCTGACGGTTTTTTTCCTGTTGCTGCTGTTCCTTCTCGTGGTGGCTTCGTTTCTGGTGGTTGCTCCATTTATTGCTGAGGTTGTCCAGCCACCATGAGGTGAACAGCATGAATGAAAATCCTGACAGTACCATGATGGAAGCTGCCAGAAGTGGTAGTAACACCAGCAGGGCACCGATGGTATTCATTCCATCCCTTAACAGCAGGGCTGTACTGCGGCCAACCAGACCTCCGGTGGGGATCTGCTGGCCCAAAACAGTTGTATGCTCCAGGTTAAAGGCGAACAGGGCTGAAAGCGAAAGTAGTAATCCGCAAAAGGCGATGATCTTGTAGATCTTTAGCCGTGGCTCCTTGAATCTCAGCAGATTGTAGGCGATGAAAAGCATGACAAGCGGGATAAGATAGGCTGCCATGCCAAGCAGCATATACAGCAGGTCCGCCACCTGTGCCCCAAGTCGGCCACCAAGATTCTTTATTGCACCCTGGGTAGACCAACTGTTAAAGGTCTGGTCTGTGCTGTGGAAACTCAGCAATGCCAACAGCAGAAACAGGCTGGTTGCCCCAAGTCCCATCCCTTGCAGCTCTTTAATCAGCTTGTCTTTTCGGCTGTTGTCTGGCGGCGTGTTGTTTTTTTTGGTTGTTTTAGTTTGCATCTGGTATTGATTGGCTGAAATCCGGCCTGTTGTCTTTATCAATCTCTAGCATTGCGGCTATTTCTTCAAAATGAGGCATGTACAGTTCCAGCTCTGCTGTTTCGCGGCGGAACAGATCAAGGCGGCGTTTTTCCAATGCCCGTCTTAACCCATCAAGACTTTTGAACTTGATCTGTACAGTTGGCTCCATGTTTGCCTTGGCCTCATCAAAATCAGGATATTGCAGATTAACTAGCGGGTTATAGTAGAGTGAAGGCTTGCGGAAGTTCGGGTATTCCCATAGTACAGATCCAGTTGGATCAACAAGCTGGGCAGTCATAATCAGGTAGTTGTAGTCTGCTTCAAGGGTGTCTGTTCCGTAACAGGCCGATATTTTGTCAGTACGTGTGACACCGCTGATTACAACCAGCATGACAGCATCAACACTATGTTTACGTGTCAGTTGTTGCAGCTCTGATCCTTTCCAGAAATATTTATTATACTGGATAGCGGCATCATCCCTCTGTTCACGGCGGGCTACCAGATTGCTGAAAGCAGGTCTGGGGTCTTCATCCAGCATTGTAACTGCATAGAAACTGTTATTGTTTTTGATCAGCCGCACCAGATCCCGCTCAAAGGAACGGTTGGTGTTTGCCAGCATTAGGGATAGTTCATCCTTCTGGGGATGCCGGATGTCAGAGCCATTATCCACCATGATCGGCAGTACTCCCAGTACCCGCACCTGACGTGCGACAACATCCTGGGGCATATTGTAGTAGTTATGGGCACAGCCACCCAAAAGAGGCAGCAGAAGAAAGGCCGAGAAGATCAGCAGACGTGGTATATTCATTGAGACTCCTCCTTTTGATTAGTATATGGTCTTGACAACTCTTTGTATTTATAACAGAAGTTGATTCCATTTGCCATAGTCAAGCAGTCTCAGAATCTGTAGGATTTGATTTGACTATGTCAGTTAAATCACCTATTTTACTGCTCGTTATCTGCTTATCGAGAGTGGTGGAGGGAAAAGGCCCGAAGATACCACAGCAACCGGCCAATCAAGGTGACAGGTGCTAAATCCTGCCGTAAGGCGAAGATAAGCATGGATCTTGAGCTGAATTTCAAGGCCCCTGCTTTTACAAAGGCAGGGGTTTTTTTAATTGGAGCGATTCATGTCAATTGGTGTGGTTACAGAGCAGTCAGCAAGTTTCAAATCCGGTCTAAGGCTGGAAAGCGGCCGTCTGCTTGCACCAATTACCCTGGTTTATGAAACCTATGGCAGCCTGAACAGTGATAAATCCAACGTGATTCTTGTGGAACATGCCTGGACTGGTGATGCCCATCTGGCGGGCAAACGCAGTCAGGAAGACACCAAACCAGGTTGGTGGGATGCCATTGTTGGGCCGGGTAAGTTGCTGGATACAGATCGCTATTTTGTGATCTGTTCCAATGTCATCGGTTCCTGTTACGGTTCTACCGGTCCCACCTCCATCAATCCGCGGACTGGAAAACGGTACAACCTTTCCTTTCCGGTCATCACTGTGCGGGATATGGTGCGTGCCCAGGAGCTGCTGATCTCCAGCCTGGGCATAAATAAGCTGCTCTCTGTCATGGGGGGCAGTATGGGCGGGATGCAGGCCCTGGAATGGGCCACCCAGTATCCTGAGCGGGTCAGCTCTGCCATTGCACTGGCCACTTCACCGCGGCCATCACCGCAGGCGATTTCACTTAACGCAGTGGCCCGATGGGCTATTTATAATGATCCGGCCTGGAAAAAAGGTGAGTACAAGCATAATCCCAAGGATGGCCTGGCCCTGGCACGGGGTGTTGGCCATATTACCTTTCTGTCCGATGAATCCATGTGGCAGAAGTTTGACCGTCGCTTCTCTGCCAGAGACGGTCTGTTTGATTTCTTTGGCCAGTTTGAGGTGGAGCGTTACCTGAACTACAATGGTTACAATTTTGTGGATCGTTTTGATGCCAACTCCTTTCTTTATCTGGCAAAGGCCTTGGATCTTTATGATGTTGCCTGGGGTTACAGTTCCATGTCTGAAGCCTTCAGCCAGGTGCAATGCCCGATCCAGTTTTTTGCCTTCAGTTCAGACTGGCTCTATCCCCCCTATCAGACCGAAGAGATGGTCAACTGCCTTAAAGAACAGGGTAAGGATGTGGAGTACCACCTGATTCAGTCAGCCTATGGCCATGATGCCTTCCTGCTGGAGCATGAGGCCTTTGCCCCGATGGTTCGTTCTCTGCTGGAACGGGTGCAGGGTAGCTGATGTCTTCACCATTTGCTGCCGTACCACCGGAACTCTGGCGTGGCTTGCGTCACAAAGTGGGCAGGGCGATTGCAGATTTCGGGCTGATTAACGATGGCGACCGGATCTGTGTCGGTGTTTCCGGCGGTAAGGATTCACTGCTGATGCTGGCGGTTCTGCATGAACTGCAAAAACGTGCCCCAATCAGCTACCAACTGTTTCCTGTTACAATTGATGCTGGCTTTGACCAGTTTGACACCGCTGCAATCACCAGCTTTGTCAGTGGTCTGGGGCTGGAGCTGCTGGTGGAACAGACTGATCACGCCGAGCTGATCAAGGCCAGGCTGAGGCCAGGTTCCTCCTACTGCTCTTTTTGTGCCAGGCTTAAACGTGGTGCCCTGTACGGTGCTGCCAGGCGGCTGGGCTGTAATCTGCTGGCATTGGGGCATCATCAGGATGATTTTATAGAGACCCTGCTTCTGAACCAGTTCTTTATCGGCACCTTAAAAGGGATGGCGGCAAAAACAGTTAATGATGTTGGTGATGTCACCGTGATCCGCCCGCTGGTTTACCTGGCGGAAAAGGATATTATCAGCCTGATCCAACAGACAGGGGTCAGGGCTGTTACCTGCAACTGTCCGGTGGCCGACGGTAATCAGCAACGTCAGAAGATGAAGCAGCTTCTGGCCGGTTTAGAGCTGGAAATCCCGCAGATAAAAAACAGCCTGCTGGCGGCAATGGGTAATGTCCAGCCCCGTCATCTGCTGGATAAACACCTGTATAAACAAGAGGAGTAACATAAATGCGGATAGGACATGGCTATGATGTTCATCGACTGGTGGAAGGCAGAAAGCTGATCATCGGCGGGGTGGAAATACCATTTGAAAAGGGGCTGCTGGGTCATTCCGATGCTGATGTGCTGTTGCATGTGGTGGCTGACGCAATGCTGGGTGCCCTGGCTCTGGGGGATATTGGCAAGCATTTTCCAGATACAGATCCTGCCTTCAAAGGGGCGGATTCCATGAAACTGCTGGCCCATGTTGTGCAACTGGTGGCAGAAAAGGGGTGGCAGCTTGGTAACCTTGATGCCACTATCATTGCCCAGCAGCCTAAAATGGCACCTCATATACCGGCCATGCGTGAGCAGATTGCCCAAACCTGTAAGGTGTCAGTGGACTGTATCAATGTAAAGGCCACCACAGAAGAGGGGCTTGGTTTCACCGGAATAGGTGAGGGGATTGCAGCCCATTGTGTTGTACTGCTCCGGCCTGAAGATTAACCATGCTGATTTTATGACCTTTTTCAAAATAGTTGATAAAAAAGATGCACTTTGGAAGTAAAAGAGCTATACAAAACAGGTGCCATGCAGATTTTTATTGATGGTGATTACAAGGATTCAAGGAGATTCAGGATGAATGCAAAGGTAGAAGAAGTACTAAATCAGGTACGTCCGATGTTGCAGCGTGATGGTGGTAATGTGGAGCTTGTAGAGGTAACACCGGAAGGCATTGTAAAGGTTAAACTTACAGGTGCCTGCGGATCCTGCCCCATGTCCACCATGACCCTTAAAATGGGTATTGAAGCAGCCCTGAAGGAGCAGATTCCAGAGGTTGTAGAGGTTCAGCAGGTACGCTAGACCAGCCTGATATGTAGTGGTAGTAACAAAAGCCCGACTTACAAGCCGGGCTTTTGTTGTTTTCATGCACAGGAAAGGTTTTCATAGATATTTATCAACCATCATCAACCTCAATCTCCAGCACCCGCATTTCCTTGCCGCTGCTGACTTCAATCATAAAGCTGCCACAATTACTACAGGGGTCATACATCTGTTCAATCTGCTGCATGGTGTTACATTCCAGGCACTTGCCCTGGGCCGCCAGCCTCCTGATTTCAAGCCTGGCCCCCTCAACTTCGGTCTCTCTGGCACAGGCTGCAAAGCAGAACTCCACTGCCTCTGGAACTACACCAGACAAGCTGCCAATCTCAATTACCACTGACTTTACGCAGCGGCCCTCTGAGTAATGCTGGCAGATGTCTATCATACCCTGTGTTAATGACATTTCGTGCATGTTGTACGCCCTTGTTGCGGTTATCCAGCAGTTTTACAGAAAAGCATGACAGGTTTGTTATTGACTACGGTGTGTGCAGATCATTGAGGCCAGTGCATCATTGTTGAAGATAAGGCCGATCTCTGCCTTGCCGCTGTTTTTAATGGAAAAAGTTCCGTTGGTGTCGGATAGAGTACCGGTGAAGGAGATGCTGCCGGAGGGTTGCAGTTTGTAGGTTCCGCCGGCGGGGCCGGTGCTGTAGCGGGTATCGCTTTCTATGACAATGTCGGTGTAGGTATAGTTAAGTTGTCCGTTGTCAAAGGTGTAGCAGTTATATAAACCATTGGGAATACGGGTGGGGGACGTTACCGGAGATGGGGACGGTTTCCGGTTGCTGGTGGTACTGTTGTTGGCAGAAGCGGATGTACGAAGCCGCTGCAAACTGACCCATTCGTCCCAGTTTGAACCGTAACCGTCATATGCCACCAGACAGGTGCCCATCTGGTCTGGCCCCTTTTGCACCACGCCTGGATACCACTTGTCCGCATACAGGATTTCAACCCGTTTACCTGCAACACAGATACCGCTATTGCCCTGAGGTTTCTTCTCTGTCTGAACTCCATAACTTTCAGACCAAAGCGGTGCAGCCTGAAAGCTGATGGCGGACAGAATGCAACAGAAACATAATCCTGTGACTATTTTATCCATATATTCTCCTTGTTCCAGTCTGCGTTTGAGATGGCAGTAGCCAGACCACATAACACCAGCAGAGTTTTAAGGAAATTACCACAGTTGTTCTATAATTTAAGTGAATAAGTGGAAGATCTCAGAGTTACCTATGTTATATAGAGTTAACCCCAATACCAATAAACACAAGGAAATCAGAACTGTTTCACACTGTA
Source organism: uncultured Geobacter sp. (assembly GCA_964600635.1). Taxonomy (GTDB): domain Bacteria; phylum Desulfobacterota; class Desulfuromonadia; order Geobacterales; family Pseudopelobacteraceae; genus Trichlorobacter. Next base: position 18,940 of record CAZRKG010000028.1, read on the forward strand.
ACACAGTTACTAATCAGATTGTGGGACAGAAGTGAGAAGGAATACTTAAATAAGATGAGCTGGCAGATCAGGGAAATACTACGCCAAAGGCGGGCTGCGGAGCAGGGAGCTATTCCGTCTGGCAGTGGTGGCACTGTTTCTGTCTGCCTGGTCTACCCTAACAGCTACTCAACCGCCATGAGCAGCCTGGGTTTTCAGACGGTTTACCGGCTGTTTAACCAGCAGCCAGGTGTGGTGTGCGAGCGGGCCTTTCTGCCAGACAGAAAAGAGCTGGGGCTGTACCAGAAATCAGGATTACCACTGCTTTCCCTTGAAAATGAACGTCCTCTGGCAGATTTTGATCTGATCGCCTTTTCCATCTCTTTTGAGCCGGATTTCATCAATGTTCCCAGGATACTGGAGCTATCAGGAATCCCTTCATTAAGTTCTGAACGTGGCAATGGACATCCCCAGGTAATAGCCGGTGGTGCTGCCTTTCTGATCAATCCTGAACCAGTTGCTGATTTTTTTGACCTGATCCTGCTGGGGGAAGGTGAAAGCATGATACCGGAGCTGTCAGCCAGCCTGATCAGAAACATTGACAAGACTAAATCCCAGTTACTTGAGAGCCTGGCAGCCCTGCCAGGTTGCTACTACCATTCAAAACAGTATGCCAGACCGGTTGTGCGGCAACTGGCACCTGCCGGAGCTGAACCGGTCTGCTCAGAGCTTTTTACAGAACAGACTGAGTTTGGCAATATGTACCTGATCGAGGTGAGCCGTGGCTGTCCGAGGGGTTGCCGTTTCTGTGCTGCCGGCTTTGTTTACCAGCCTTTTCGTATGCACCCGCTCAAGGTTTTACAGGAGCAGGTTGATATTGGTCTGCAACACCGTCAGACCATCGGCCTTGTGGGGGCGGCGGTTTCTGATCATCCTGATATTATCCCTCTTTGTGAATATATAGTGCAGCAGGGTGGTGTGCCTTCATTGTCATCGTTGCGGGTGGACAGGCTTGATCCCCGTCTGTTGGAGCTGCTGGCAGAGAGTGGGCACCGCACGGTTTCCCTGGCACCGGAAGGTGGATCACAGCGGATGCGGGATCTGATCCGTAAGAATCTGAGTGAAGTACAGATACTTGAGGCAGCGGAAGCGGTTGCCAGGGCCGGTATTCTTAATATGAGGCTTTACTTTATTATCGGCCTGCCTGGTGAGGATGAAGATGATCTGGCCGAACTGCTGGAGCTGGCAATGAAAATCCGTCAGTTGGTGGTTGATCAGGCCCGTGGTCATGGCCGACTGGGGGAGATCACCCTTTCTGTTAATCCGTTCATCCCGAAGCCATATACACCTTTGCAATGGTCAGGTTTCTGTCCACCGGAAGAATTGCGGCATAAGGTATCCTGGCTGGAGGGCCGGATCAGAAAAATCCCGAATCTGCGGCTTAAGGTGGAGGAGCTGCAAGGTTGTATGCTTCAGGCTCTTCTGTCGCGAGGGGGCAGGGAGCTGACACCATTGTTGCTTGAAATGGCAAAGGGGGCTAATCTTAAAAAGGCGGTTCGGCTGACCAGGCTGGATCTTGAGGCCGAGATTACCAGAACAATACCAACTGATCAGCCGCTTGTATGGAACAATGCACAGCAATTGAATCAGGACAGACTTTTGCAGGAATACCAGCGTGCCATGCAGATTTTGGAGACATAACAATGAAACAGTGCAGTATCTGTAATCAGGAATATGATGAAACAATGCCGGTGGACTCAATCTTCCATGAGGCCGGTAACTGGCTGGCAGAGGAGATCTGGCAGGATGGGGGCACTCTTTGCCCTAAATGCCTGGAGAATCGGGCACATCTGGCAATGATGTATGCCCATGATTGCAATCAGTAGCTTAAAGGTTATTCCAATTCCATATCAAAGCGTCTTCTTCGTTGGCTTGTCATCGGCTCCTCAACGTATTGCATATACGCCTGCGTCGCCGATCTCCTCGCTGCCTTGAATCCATCTT
>CAZRKG010000029.1:0-3112 GCA_964600635.1 uncultured Geobacter sp.
AGTTCTTTGGCAACCTTTGGCATGATTTTCCCCCTTGCATCAAACAGCCAATCATACAGCCCATCAAAAAGAATGTTATTGTATGCTATTAACAAAGGCAAGCTAAAAGATACTAAGTGTTATCAAGGGTTATTTAGTGAAGTGGTTTAATAGTTGGAAATAATGGGTAAGGTTATGTAAAGATTAGTGATTTTGTCCGCCTGTTTATGATGGGCTGTTACTAAATGATACTGTATTTTATCAATAATTACAGATACTTATGCGGACACCCCCTCCGCCATTTTTTAATCCAACAAGTCTAATAAAGGCTGGAACTCACTGAAATTAGTGAATGGCATGCTGAATATAACGGCATGGATATGCTGGTTATTGCTCAATCTGCTACATAAGGCTTCACGCTTGTCACTCACCAACCTGAAATAATTTAAACTATATTTCCGGTTTGAACTGTGAAAAGTGGGTCAACTAAAATTATCTTAACAGGAGGAATCATGGCTCTTATATCCGAGCTTAAAAACCAAATCATCCAATGTCCAACAAAACACGGGGAAACGGAAGCAACATACGATGTAGTGGACGTAAACGATGAAAAAATCTTGCAGATTACTACATATGGTTCATCAACAAGAGAGTATCCTGGAAAAGCTAGCCAGGTAATACAATTTGATAAACAATCTATTGGCCAGCTCAAAAAAATTATTGAAGGCATTTTGTAAAAACATCCGAATTTGTGGTCAAACCCAATTAGCTGACAAGCTATCTCACGTGTGAAACTCTTTTTTGTTATCTCATCTTGCTTTCCCACGCCTTTCCTCGCTTCTGGGGGCTTCAATCAGTACCAGTTTGAGGGCTACCCAGATTTCAACTGATTATGGCAGTTCTTGCATTGTGAATAAACTGCTGTAACTTCAATGGATCTTTTCTGCCAGGCGTAGTTTCCACGCCGCTGGATACATCCACAGCATAGGGTTGTACCTGCCTGACGGCATCTGCCACATTCTCTGCTGACAGGCCACCGGCCAGAATTACCTGATGGCCACGTTGTACCGCCTCTTTAGCGATCTCCCAGTTAAAACTTTTGCCAGTTCCACCATAGGCAGAATCGCAGTAGGCATCCAGCAGACAGCCATAGTCTGCATAGCCGACAATCTGTTTCAGGTCATCAGCGGTCTGAACCCGAAACGCCTTGATCAGTCTCTGGTTGATCTGATGGCAGTATTCCGGTGTTTCATCACCATGCAGTTGCACCAACCCCAGTTTGCACCGGTGGCTGATCTGATTTACAAGCTCTGCTGGCTCATTAACAAACAGCCCCACAATCTGCACAAAAGGGGGCAACTGGTTGATGATACTGGCTGCCTCTTCCGGTGTAATGTAGCGGGGCGATTTGCTGTAAAACACAAAACCCAGGGCATCGGCACCGGCCTGTGTTGCTGCCAGTGCATCTTCAAGGTTTGTTATGCCGCAGATTTTTATTCTGGTCATGATCTGGCACTCCTTTTATTACTACTTCAGTATTGTCATATCAGAATTCCCCTTGCTTGGCAGAATGATCTGATAGTTTAGTTGCAATCTCAGACTAATACAAGGGTACAGGGCAGGGGCGATCTGTCTGTTCGTCCGATTACTTTTACAATGAAGTCAGATCAATCCCAGGGCAGGGCCGGCCTTGACTGTTGACCAGTGCAGTTACTGCCACAATGATTTACAGTTTGAGGTTTTACTGCTATGTATTTTCTGCTTAACAGGTCACAAATTAAAAGTGGGTGGATATGGGCTGGAAAATAGTACATAAAGAACCGGTTGTGTTCCTATGTCGCTGAAACCGGAAAAAATACTACGTCTGTTGGCTGATCAGCCAGAGCCTATGCTTATTAACAGCATGTTACGCAGCCTTGGTGGCCGCCATCTGAAAAGTCAGTTGAAGCAGACTCTGAATCAGTTGATTAAGGCTGGGCAGGTTGTCAGGCTGCGGGGTGAGCGTTACAGTCTGGCTGAGAAAGCCATTGGTATGGGTGGCCTGGTCACTAAAAACGGCATAATCTCTATTCACCGTGATGGCTACGGCTTTGTCAAGCCGGATGATGGTGGTGATGACGTGTTTGTTCCGGCCAAGAGCATCAACAACGCCCTGCATGGTGATAGGGTCACGGTCAGGGTGGAGCCGGACCGTTTGGGACGCAACAAGCTATCTGGTCGTGTGCTGGCGGTGCAGGAGCGGGCCAGCAGCAGGATTGTGGGGCGTATTATCCAGTCCAGGCGTAACAGTATGCTGATACCGGAAGAGCAGCGGCTGGGTGTGGCCTTTATGATTGCTGCTGATAATCTTAACGGTGCGGTTGATGGACAACAGGCGGTGCTTGAGGTGACTGCCTGGCCAGCAGGTGGCAGGCCGCCGGAGGGTAGGGTGCTGGAGGTTCTGGGCTGGCCCGATGACCCGGAGGTTGAAGTTCAGACCATTATCCGCAAGTATAACCTGCCCCACAGGTTTGAAGCCGATACCATGCAGGAGGCGGAGCATCTGCCGCAACAGGTCAGCCTGGAAGATCTGGCAGACAGGGTGGATCTGCGTCAACTGGCTATGGTGACCATTGATGGTGAGACAGCCAAGGATTTTGATGATGCGGTCTGTATCAGGCAGGAAGATGGCAATTTCCGGCTCTGGGTGGCAATCGCCGATGTTTCCCACTATGTCAAGCCCCACAGCCACTTGGATCGTGAGGCATATATACGGGGTAACTCGGTCTATTTTCCAGACCGTTGCCTGCCGATGCTGCCGGAGCTGCTTTCCAACGGCATCTGCTCCCTTAACCCTGGCCTTGATCGCCTGACTGTAACGGCAGAGTTGCTGTTTGATCAAACTGGTCAACTGCTGGAATCAAACTTTTACCCGTCTGTAATCTGTAGTGTAGCCAGGCTGACCTATACCCAGGTTAAGCAGGTGATTCTGGATGACGATGCAGCAGCTTTAGGAGATCGGTTCCATCTGGTCCCGATGCTGAATCAGATGAAGGAGCTGGCACTGTTGCGTATGGCAAGGCGGCGGCAGCGGGGCAGCCTTGACTTTGACCTGCCAGAGCCGGAGGTTGTGATCGGTACTGATGGTCAGGTG
>CAZRKG010000029.1:3122-19060 GCA_964600635.1 uncultured Geobacter sp.
ATGCGACGATATGCTGACCATCCGCGGGATTAACATCTTCCCTGGTCAGGTGGAGGCGATTCTGAAGGCCGAGCGGAATCTGGCCCATCAGTTGATTGAAGAGTTCATGCTGGCAGCAAATGAGGCGGTGGCAAGTTTTATCAGCAGGACAGAACTGCCGTTTATATACCGGATACATGAACCACCCGCCTTGGAACGGCTGATAAACTTGCGGGATTTCATCCTGCCGCTGGGCTATAATCTGGAGATGCAGGGGGATCGGGTGCTGCCTGCTGCCCTGCAACGGCTAATCAGTGAGGCGGAAGGCAAGCCGGAGGAACGGCTGATAAACTACAGCCTGCTGCGTTGCATGAAGCAGGCCCGTTATGCTGCTGCAAACCTGAAACATTTTGGGCTGGCATCTGACTGTTACACCCATTTCACTGCCCCGATCCGCCGTTACCCTGATCTGCTGGTACACAGGCTGTTAAAGCTGGCCCTGGCAGTGCAGAAGGGGGAGCTTAATCCGCAGCAGCAGCGTGAGCTGGAGCAGCTACGCAACAGCATCTCTGATGCGGCAGAGCATTGCAGCAGTCGTGAGCGACTGGCAATGGAGGCAGAACGGGATCTGGTGGAGCTGAAGAAGCTGCAATTTATGCAGAACAGGCTGAATGAAGAGTTTGACGGTTTTGTATCCGGCGTAACCGGTTTTGGCTGTTTTGTGGAGCTGACACAGTTTTTTGTGGAGGGTCTGGTACATATCTCCACTTTGCAGGATGACTACTACAGCTTTAACGAACCAGCACAGCAGTTGGTGGGGCAGAACAGCGGCAAGGTGATCAGTCTTGGGGATCAGGTCAGAATCAAAGTGGTTGCGGTGGACCCACAGGCCCGCAGGATAGAATTTACGTTGCTTGAGCATACTCCGGCCATTAAAACAGCAGCACCAGTTGCCAGGGATCAGGATTACCAGCGTTTACCGATTAAAGGCAAACGTCCTGGTGGTGTTAAACCAAAGTCAAAGGTTACAAGAAAGGGTAATGGCGGCAGCAGAAAACGTCGTTAACAGAGGAATATATGTCAGAAGAAGCAACCAAAGTTTTACCTGTCATCGGGCATCTGGAAGAGCTGCGTAAACGGTTGATTATAGTTGTAATAACGGTTTTTATCGGCATGGGCATAGCCTGGAATCTGGCAGATGATATTCTGGTCTATATGGAAAAGCCGCTCACCGGCACCACCTATATTGATGAGTTCAAACAGTCAGTCTACCGTTACTTACAGGTTAATTATCCCACCATCTACAAACGGGGTGATTTTGAAAAAGAGCTGAATAAGCCTCGTAAGACCTACGCCCTGAACTACACCAAGCCACTGGAACCGTTTTTCATGCAGTGCAAGATCTCGGTGATTGCCGGTTTTATCCTGGCTTTGCCGGTAATATTTCACCAGATCTGGGCCTTTATTGCCCCTGGACTAACCCGCAAGGAACGGAAACTGGTGGTGCCGTTTATGCTGACCGGCACATTGGCTTTCTGTGTTGGGGCCATGTTCTTTATGACTACGGTCTGGCCTTTCATCATCAACTTTTCTCTTTCCTATGAAACAGACGGCCTGCGAAGCTGGCTATCCCTTTCATCCTATGTGGATTTCTGTTTGCGGCTGATACTTATGTTCGGGCTGATGGCAGAACTGCCGGTAATCACCCTGCTGCTTTCCCGTTTTGGACTGATCAGCTATAAGTTTCTGGCACCAAAGCGTAAATATGCCCTGTTGTTAAGTTCAATAATTGCCGCCTTCCATTCAGATCTTGTAACCATGTTTGTGATCATGATTCCAATGTATTTGATGTATGAGGCTAGTGTCTGGGTAGCCCTGATTTTCGGTAAGAAACGACCAGAGCCGGTTGTAGAGCCAGAACTGCCCAACACCTTGTAATTACTTATGTTGTATACATTGCATTCAGTCTGTTGGCTTGACAACCGCTTTGAGGTCAAGCTATAAAGAGACCTGGTAAGTCTTTTTTGGGAGTGTCAATATGATGGAGCTGACCCGCAAGGGTGACTATGCAGTACGTGGTGTGATTTATCTGGCCAGCCAACCTTCCGGCAAGGTGTCGTTGCTGGCTGATGTGGCCGAGTCTGTTGATGTGCCCCACACCTTTCTGGCCAAGATTTTTCAGCAGTTCAGCAAAAGCGGGATTGTTAAATCCTTCCGCGGTACTGGCGGAGGTTTTATTCTGGCCGATGCACCGGAAAACATTACGCTGTTGCAGGTGATAGAGGCGGTGGAAGGGCCGATTACACCTAATCGTTGCGTTCTGCGTCCAGGGGAGTGTGAGCGGGACAGTTTCTGTACTGTTCATCCGATCTGGCAGAATATACAGACCCAGGTCAGGGGAATACTGGAAAATATTACCTTGAAGGATCTGGCATCATCCTGATCTGTTACTTGTTGATCTTATTGAGCTTTTATCGTTTTAGGTTGACATTGAACCGATGTTTTGATAAGTATGCAAACCATGTAGCCCAAGGGCTGGAAGAAGTCTCGCATTCAAATAGTGCGGGACTTTTGTCGTTTAACGGCTTTGCGGCTTTAAGCCTGAAAAATACTGTCTTTCAGGATAAATATACGAAAGGATTTGACTGGAAAAACCGGCCTGGCCATGTTCACCACCTTTCCAGTTTGTAATACTGCCAGGCAACCCACTGTCCAGTCATCCAAATTTATTATTATGAATAAACTTCATACCAAACACAGCAACTACCTGATGGCATTTGTTTTTATCGTATGGTCTTTCACCATTTTCATGACCTGCGGCAAATCAGTTGCATCCAACAACCTCCCCCAGGACTTACCGGTGGAATCAGCACTGGATCAGGAGATCCGCCTTATGATGGAAAAGGGAATCTCCCTGGAAGAACGTAAGCGTCAGATACCGATCATAGAACAAGCCTTTGTACGCCTGACCACAGAAGAACGTGCCCGTAATCTGGCTGCACTCTGTTACTTCAAAACCCTGGGAACACCATTTACACCGCTTGATCTGGCTGAAATTGCCCTGGTTGAAACCGGTGGACATCAACTTTCATCTGATGCCAGATCCTATAAAGGTGCTTTGGGTGTCTGGCAACTGATGCCGGCCCAGGCCCAGAATCATGGCTACTTACCACGTGAGATGCTTGATGATGAAAAGTGTGCCGAAGCAGCAGTCCGAACGTTACAGGAAAAACTTCGGATGGCCAATGGTAATATGGACCGAGCCAAGAAGCTTTACTGTGGTGTTGGCCCCCAGGCCGACGCATACCTTATTAAGGTGCTTGAAGTACGCCAACTGCTGCTGACAGAGCTTGACCGTGCATATTCGGATATGCTGACGGACAATAGTTGATACCATCCCTTTAAGCACTCCACTATAGAGCATCCTGCCAGATGACTTAACCTTCATGTGTCAGCCAGCCTGCTACCCCCTTTTCACTTTCCATGTTTTGGCTGTTCTGGTACTATTCCAAGGATTTTCTTTAAAGAGGAATTGTGAATGGAAACCAGTCATCCGGCAGAAAATAATGTCTCAACAGCAAACCCTGGCATGAAGCTGCGTACCAGAATGTTCCTGCTGTCGCTGGCTTCTTTTGCAGCTACTCTGATAGTAGCCCTGCTGTGCGGTCTGCTGATCAATGATGTCAGGATCAATGGACCCAATTACCAGATCATCCGCAACAGCAAGGATGCCCTTGAAAAAATCGCCCTTCTGAAATCAGACATTCATCAGATGAATGCTCAAGTCATGGCATTCATAGCAGAGCAGGATAAGGATGATGCCAATACCCTGTTTGAGCATATCAAAGAACATGCCGATGATATTGACTTCAAATATGAGGATGTGCAGCGGCTGATTGAATCCCACGAAAAGCGGAAAGATCTGGCCAAGGCAGAGGGTATCTGGACAGAATACAAAAAAACCTTGTTGCTGGAAATTGTGCCGGCGGTACAGCGTGGCGACAGTTACCTTGCAAACAGCCTGCTTACCGGTATCCAGAGGCAGCGTTTCAGCTCCTTCAGCACCACCGTGGCCCAGATGGTGGACAGTCTGCGTCGGGATGTGTATCACACAGAAAAGCAGATTACTGAAACCACCCGTAATCAGATTATCTTTGCAGTGCTTACAATTGTAATCCTTGCCACAGCCTCCTTTCTGCTGGCCTTTTATATCTCCAATACCATTACAAAACCGATCAGGCGGTGTGTTGAGTTTGCCAGGAATCTGGCGGCCGGTTCTTTAACCGGCAGGTTGCAGGTCAGGGCTGATGGTGAGCTGGGCGAGTTGGCAGAAGCCATGAATATTATGGCAGAAAATATGCACGGCATTGCATCCCGCCTTGGTATTACCACCGATGAGCTGACCAAAATTGGCCGCAGCATAGAAAGTGCAAGTCAACATGTTGCCAATGCCACAAAGTTGCAGGAAGAGGCTGTAAGCGAGACTTCGGATACAGTCAGCCATCTTAACTCCTCTGTACTGGAGATTCTGGAAGGTGTGGATCTGCTGTCAGATGCAGCTACCAATACATCTTCATCAACATTGCAAATGGCGGCAAGTATTGAGGAAGTGGCACTTAATACAGAAAAGCTGAGTGTATCAGTGGATGAGGTTAGCTCTTCCATGATCCAGATGGCCTTATCCATCAAAGGGATCAGCAGCAACATCACAAACCTGCTGGCAGCTTCTGTGACCACATCTTCTTCTGTGGCAGAGATGGATGCCACCATCAAACAGGTTGAGCGAAACGCCATAGATACAGCGACAATCTCTGAAACCGTTAAAGATGATGCTGCCAACGGCCTCAAATCCGTCCAGGAAACCATTGCAGGAATGCAGGAGATCAGGCGTACATCCCAGATTACAGCAGAGGTGGTGGAAAACCTTTCCCTGCATGTAAATGATATTGGAACAATACTATCGGTGATAGATGAAGTTGCCGAGCAGACCAGCCTGCTGGCCCTGAATGCCGCCATAATTGCTGCCCAGGCTGGTGAACAGGGCAAAGGGTTTGCTGTGGTGGCGGATGAGATCAAGGAACTGGCGGAACGTACTTCCAGCTCTACCCGTGAGATTGCCACTGTAATCAAAGGTGTTCAGGAGGAGACAGGACGGGCAGTTGCCGCCATAAATCAGGCCGAGCTGACCATTGAGGCTGGTGAAGAACTTTCAGAGCGTTCCGGCACAGCTCTTGAAAAGATTGTGGATGGTGTACAGCAGGCTGTTTTGCAGATTGATGCCATTGCCAAGGCCACGGTGGAACAGTCCAGGGGCAGCCAGAGTATAAAAGTAGCAATGGATCAGGTGGAGGAGATGGTGGAGCAGATGGCCAACTCTACCCGTGAGCATAGTCGTGGCAGCGATCTGGTAACAGTGGCCGTGGAACGGATGCGGGAAATGACCAGCCAGGTACGCAGTTCCACCAGAGAGCAGAGCAAGACCAGCAGCCTGATTGCACAGTCTACCGAGGACATTACTGGCATGATAGACAGAATCCGGCGGGCATGTGAACTGCAACGGGATCAGAGCCAGACCATTGACCGAACAGTAAACAATATCAGCCAATCCTCCAGCACTTCATCCCAGGCCGCCAAGGTTCTGAATAGTGCGGTTACCAATCTTTCCAGCCAGATTGAGCAGTTGGATAAAGAGATGTCAGGGTTTAAAATATGAGTAAATTGAACGAAAAACGGATTGCAGCCAGGTTTGCAGAGCTGAAAAAAAAAGGTGAAAAAGCACTGGTTGCCTTTGTAACAGCCGGTGATCCTGATCTTGAATTTACAGCCAGGCTGTTGCCACGTCTGGCCCAGGCCGGTGCGGATATAATTGAACTTGGTATGCCGTTTTCAGATCCAATGGCCGATGGCCCCACAATACAGCGGGCTTCAGAACGTGCGTTGGCAAGCGGTACCACCTTGACCGGTCTTCTGGAGATGCTTCGTTCAGTCAGGGAGCAGGTGCCGGTACCGGTGGTTATGATGGGTTACAGCAATCCGGTGCATAGTTATGGCTGGCAAAGGTTTGCAAAAGATGCGCTTGCAGCAGGGCTGGATGGTCTTTTGCTGGTTGATCTGCCACCGGAGGAGGCTGGTGAACTGCGGGCTGCTGCCAGGGCAAGCGGTCTGGATCTTATCATGCTGTTGGCCCCCACATCCGATGCAGCCAGAATCAAAAAGGTCAGTCGCAGTGGCAGTGGTTTTATCTACTATGTGACTGTAACCGGTGTTACCGGTGCCCGTCAGTCCGTTTCCAGCAGTCTGGATACAGAGCTGGCCAACCTGTGCAGTCAAGTCAAACTGCCGGTGGTGGCTGGTTTTGGTATCTCCACCCCTGAGCAGGCCAGGCAGGTGGCAGGTCTGGCCGATGGTGTTGTTGTGGGCAGTGCTATTATGAGGCTGTTTGAGCAATACCAGGGTGATGAGCTGCTGGAGCAGGTTGAGAGCCTGGTGGTCGGTCTTAAGGCAGCAACTTACATTAAGTAATCAGAAAGGAAATTATGATATGAGTTGGTTCAAAAGGGATAAAACAGGGGTAGAAAAGTCAGGTACACGTAATCACGTCAAGATTCCTGAGGGCTTGTTGACCAAATGCCCTGGTTGCAGCGAATCTATACTGACCGAGGAGATTGAGGTTAATCTTCAGGTCTGCCCAAAGTGTGAGCATCACTTCAGGATTGCACCACGCAAGCGTCTGGATGCATTACTGGATAACTGTACCTGGCAGGAATATGATTCAGAGCTGACCTCTACCGACTTTCTGGAATTTAAAGATACCAAAAGTTACCAGGACAGGATTGATGCCACCGTGGCTAAAGGCGGTTCCCGTGATGCGGTTATCTGCGTTGAAGGCGGAATTAAAGGTATTACTACCCAGATTGCCATTTTTGACTTTGCCTTCATGGGGGGCAGTATGGGCAGTGTGGTGGGGGAGAAGATCACCCGTGCCATAGAGCGTGGTCTGGAGAAAAAACAGCCGGTGATTGTTATCTCCGCCTCTGGTGGTGCCAGGATGCAGGAGTCAATCCTGTCACTGATGCAAATGGCCAAGACATCGGCTGCCCTGGCAAAGCTGAAGTCTGCCGGACTGCCTTTCATCTCTGTCATGACCGACCCAACCACCGGCGGTGTTACCGCCAGCTTTGCCATGCTGGGGGATCTGAACATAGCTGAACCAAAGGCGTTAATCGGATTTGCCGGCCCACGGGTAATTGAGCAGACCATCCGCCAGAAGCTGCCGCAGGGGTTCCAGCGTTCAGAATATCTGCTGGAGCATGGTATGGTTGATATGATTATCTCCCGCCTGGAGATGCGTGAAATACTGGGACAGGTGTTGTCCATGCTGACCAGACAACAGGCGTGATCCAGGCAGGGCAGGAAACGATCCATGGCCCGTTAACACAGCTTTTCGGGCGGCGGCGTTTCAATATCAAGCCAGGACTTGAGCGGATACAGCATCTGCTGCAACAACTGGGACACCCGGAACGCAGCTTTGCCAGTATCCACGTTGTTGGCACCAATGGTAAAGGTTCCACCGCTGCTTTTTCAGCCACTATTCTGCAACAGGCCGGGTTTAAAACCGGCCTGTTTACATCTCCCCATCTGGTCAGCTACAGCGAGCGGTTCAGAATAAACGGTGTTGAAATCCCCTGTCATGATCTGGAGCAGCAGCTTGAGCATCTGTTACAGATTGCATCGCCGGAAGCCACTTTCTTTGAACTGACCACCGCCTTGGCCTGTAACTGGTTTGCAGTCAACCAGACCCAACTGGCAATCCTGGAGGCTGGCATGGGTGGACGCAGTGATGCCACCGCAGCAATACCGGCCCTGGCTACCATCATCACCCCGATAGCACTGGACCACTGCCAATGGCTGGGGGATAGTCTGGAAAAGGTGGCACATGAGAAGGTGGCCATTGCAGCCCCAGGCAGCCTGGTGATTTCTGCCAGACAACAGCCAGAGGTGGAGGCGGTTATCAGGGGATACTGTGAAGCAAACAGTATCCGTCTGTTGATTTCAGGACAGGATTTTGAAGCCAGGCAGGATGTTTCTGGCAACGGCTTAACCTACTCAAGTGATGCCCTTGAAATCCACAACCTGCAACCAGCCTTGCATGGATTGCATCAGGTGGAAAATGCTTCCCTTGCCATAGCCTTGGCAGAGCAGATGGGCGACCTTGGCTTCCCTGTTACGGCAGCAGCAATCAAAAGCGGAGTAGCTCTAACCTGCTGGCCTGGCCGACTTGAAAAAATAATCCTGCCCAATGGCAATACCCTGATTTTGGACGGTGCCCATAATCCTGCCGCTGCCAAGGCGTTGGCCAACAGTCTGCAACAGTATGGCACTGGCAGGATCATTCTGCTGCTGGGCCTGATGGAAGATAAGGATCTGAACGGAGTGATCCGGCCCCTGTTGTTGCTGGCAGACCAGGTTGTAACTGTGGCACCGGCACAGGAACGAGCTGTTGCTGCTGACAAACTGGCAGAACTTTGCAGCAGAGCCGGTAAAAATGCTGTTGCTGCCAGTTCGGTCATGGCAGGGCTTGATACAGCCGGCAAACTGGCCAGTGCCGATGACCTGATTGTTGCGGCTGGCTCCCTGTTTCTGGTGGGTGAGATCAAGGCACTATTGGCAGGTATTGAGTTTGAGGCTATACGTGGTTAAAAATCCGATTGGAGTCTGTTTGAACTTGCGAACTTTACTCATATTATTTTCAATCTTGATTATATCTGGCGTTGCCTGGGGGGCAGAGCAGTCGGCTGCACCAGGTATGGTGATCCGTGCCTATGACTTGCAACATGATGTTAATACTGATCTGCTGGTTGCAACCGGACAGGTTGAAATGACCTGGAAGGATATGGTCATGACCGCTGACAGGGCTGAGTTTCACCGTGCAACCCAGATTCTGACTGCCAGCGGTAATGTCAGCCTGACCAAGGCTGGTGAAACCTTGCAAGGGGATAGCCTGGTGCTGGAGGCTGAAACCGGTCGGGCCGAGATGGAAAATGGCAGGATTATGATGGTTAAAGACGGGATACGGGCCAGTGGCAACAAGCTGATCCGTAAGGGAGAAGAGCGTTATATTCTGGAAGATGGCTCTTTAACCAGTTGTGAGGCAGAAAACCCAAGCTGGCGGTTTGGCACCTCAGAGCTGGATGTTACGGTTGAGGAATATGCCACTGGTAAAAATGTTGTTTTTTACGTTAAGGATATTCCGGTTTTCTACTTTCCTTACATCATCTTTCCGGTCATGCAGGAACGCCGTTCCGGCCTTTTGTTCCCAAAATTCGGCAGCTCATCCAAACGGGGTGTTTTTGTTGATATTCCCTTTTACTGGGCCATCTCTCCTTCACAGGAGGCTACCATCAACCTTGATGCCCAGACAAAGCGTGGGGTAGGGCTGGGGTTGGACTACCGCTACTTGCGTAACCGTAACAGCACTGGTAGCCTGGGGGGCTACATCATTTATGATAACAATGAAGATAAAGTCCGTGGACAACTGGTGCAGTCCCATAAAGAGCATTTTTCCGACAGCCTCAGCCTGGTTACCAGTATAAACCTGACCACTGATCGGGATTTTCTCTCAGACTACTCTGACAAAAGCGGTGAGTACAACCGCCAATACTATGATTCCCGTGCTGTGCTGACTAAAAACTGGAACCAGTGGCTGGCGTCAGCCCAGGCGATCTACACCCAGGATTTTCAGGGTGGCAGTAATAACAAAACCCTGCAACGGCTGCCAGAGCTGTCTTTACACGGTGTACGGGAGCAAGTCCCCTTTATCCCCAACCTTTACTTTGATCTGGATCTGACCGCTACCAATTACTACCGTGAAAAGGGGATGGATGGCCGCCGTGCCCTGCTTGAACCCCGTATCAGCTATTTTCAGCCTGTCTGGGATGGCCGTCTTAACCTGTCACTTTATGGCAGTGTGCAGATGCGGGGCTATGACACCAATCAGCCGGAACCAGGTGTTAAGGATAACAGCTTTGTGGCTATACCAAAGGCAGGGGCAGAACTTAGCAGTTCAATCAGCAAGGTCTACGACCTGCGGTTCTTTGATATTCAAAAAATCAGGCATGAGCTGATTCCTGCTGTTTCGTACCAGTATGTTGGCAATAGGGACCAGGAGGATCTGCCGCAATTTGATCTGAGTGACCGGGTTAACAATCACCAGACCATTACCCTTGGCCTTACCAGCAACTTTGGGGGTAAAGTTCAGCAACAGGCTGATGGGCCAGTAGAATATCGCAACCTGATGACCCTGCGGCTGCTGCAATCCTACAGCCCGGATGGTCTCAGGGATGATCCGCTGTCTGTGCTGCCAGACCAGGGGCGTTGGGGAGATCTGAAGCTGGAGTCTGAAACCTATCTCCACAAAAACTTTGCTGCCTTGGTTGATCTGCGTTACAGCCATGAAAACCACAAAATAGCCAGCACAGCGGTGGGTGGGCTGTTTAATGATCAACGAGGTAATGCCGCCAGAATCAGCTACAGAATGGTGGATGAATATGTTGATTATCTGGAGGCAGGGCTGTCCCTTGCCATTACCAGACCGTTTTACATTGGTGCCAACACACGCTATTCCTTTGATAAAAGGGATAGCATTGAGACCAATATCGGGCTGGAATACCGCCATCAGTGCTGGAGTGTAATTTTAGGCTACCAGGAAAGGCCAGGTAACCGTACCTGGTCAGTCAACTTTAATCTGGCTGGTCTGTTTGGCACTGCCAGTAACAGTTTTGGCTACAACCCGGCTATGGTGCGGTGATGGGATTCGGGCTTCCCAAACTGGTCTTTGCTGATGCAAAGGGGCAGATTTACGACCATCCCTACCTTACTATGGCTGGCATGAGCGGCCCAGAGCCGGTACTGCCGGAAGCTGTGGAGCTGATTCCATTGCCAGAGGGCAGCCGCCTGTTCACAATACCCAATACCCCGCCCATAGCCTGGGATCATCGCCGCAACCGGCATACTGTTGTAGAAACCGCTGCCGGCATCAAAGGTCAGATTCAGGCTGTATCTGCCTTTATGGCACCTGGCTATGCCCGTACCCTTTTACCGGCCTGTGATTACAGCAAGAAGCAGGTTATGCTGCCGCTCTGGTCTTATACAGCGGTGGGTTGGGATCAGCAGCAGGAGCAATTTGTTGTAGCCGCCACCAGGGTTGACAGTAACAGCAACTGGAACCCCGAGAATTACGATGATCGTCTGCTGGACCCGCTGGTGCGACAACGGTTACAGGAGCTGCCAGATAACCGGCTGCTGGAGCAGTTGGCCCGCTGTGCAGTTGATTATCACTGCTTTGCAGCCAAAAACCTCTTCTTTCGCCGCTGGGAGGCACCACTGCCCACCTCGCCAACCTGCAACTCGGCCTGTCTGGGTTGTATCTCTTTGCAGGCTTCGGAATGCTGCCCGTCCAACCATGACCGGATCAGCTTTGTACCCACGGTTGATGAAATTGTAGAGCTGGCCCTGCCACATCTGCAACAGGCGAAAGAGGCGATTGTATCCTATGGTCAGGGCTGTGAGGGGGACCCGATCATGCAGGCCCCAATGATTGCAGAGGCTACCCGTCGCCTGAAAAACAGCACCAGTAGCGGTACCATCAACTTCAACTCCAACGGTTCTATGCCTGACCGAGTGGCAGAACTTTGTGATGCCGGTATGGATTCCTTTCGGTTTTCACTCAACTCTGTGCTGGAAGAGCGGTACAACGCCTACTATCGTCCCAGGGGCTACAGCTTTAATGCAGTGCGGCAATCTCTTAAAACAGCCAAAGCAGCCGGAAGGTTCACCATGATCAACTATCTGATCTCCCCAGGGCTGTCCGATGCACCGGAAGAGCTGGAGGAGCTGAAACGTTTTGTGGCTGATACCGGACTGGACATGATCCAGATGCGTAACCTGTCCATTGATCCGGCCTACTACAACCAGGCTATGGGAGTTCAAAACAGGGGGATCGGCATGTATAATCTGCTGAAGGAGCTGAAACGAGAGTTTCCACAGTTGCAATTTGGGTATTACAACCGCACCAGGGAGAACTTCTTTCCTGAAGGCTATGAACACAACTGGCCGATTGGGGGATGAACCATGAAATCTGCAACCAGAGTGTTTTTCATTGTTGTTATTTTGCTGCTGCAACAGACAACCGTGGTTTTTGCAGCTCCGCAGGCGTACATTCAGGTCAACATGCCAACCCTGATCTGCAACAAAGGACTGCTGGAACAGAATGAATGTATCCTGTCAGGAATAATAAGGGTCAACGGCCCTGCCGAGCTGAATGGTCCGCTTAAATATTTCTGTAATATACGTTACAGCTATGTGGCTGCCAGCAGTTCCAGCCAGTCAATCCGCTTTACTGGCCATGCAATTTATCACAGTGAGGTTATTGTAGAAAATGGCAGGGCCATGTATGAGCTGACCGAAAAAGTGGAGCTTAAACTTTCTGAGAACCCAAGGCAGGTGGATGTGACGGAGATCGGTTGTGAAGTTGCACCTTCAGTAAAAGGGAGTGACTGATGTTTGATAGCTGGTTTGATGCCTTTATATACATCTTCTGGCCAGGTGGAGTTATTCTGATTGCGATTTTGTTTTCACAGATAGATCTGTTCAACTTCTCAAAAAAGGGTAAGGGCAAGTCTGTACAGCAGCGACCTGTTCATAATGAGCCAACAGACCACAAAACAGAGATAGATCAGTTGCAACTTAACAAGACCCTGGAAGAATGGCAGTCCGGTGGCCACAAAAAGAAATAGCTTATGTTGATTCATTTTTACCGCAGAGTCTGCATATAGCGGATCAGGCTCTGCATTTCATCATTTGGCAGGGTTGAAAAGGATGGCATACTGCTGCCAGGGTTGCTTTTTTTAGGATAGGCGGTCTTGTTATAAAGCTGATCAGCCGAAAGCCTGGTACCGATATTACTCAAATCTGGCCCTATGCTGCCACCTCGACCATTCACAAGATGACACATGGTACATCTGCGTTTGAAAATCTTCTCACCGGCCTGGTCTGCAAATGCCAGATTCGGCATCATAAAAACAATTAACAGTACCCATCTGAACATGATGTTCCTCCCTTGTAAATCCTTTCAATTTTATTGCCCCTTGTAAGGTTTTACAATCAGATTATCTCTTTGTTGGTGATACGCTATGTTTTCACGACTTTACATACATATTCCCTGGTGTCTGGCTAAATGCAGCTACTGCAATTTCTACTCTCAACAGTTACAGCAGGAAGAGCTGGAACAGAGCTGTGACCTGCTGATACGGTCGCTGGAGATGGCCGCAGCGGAGATCAGAGCGTTTCAACCCCTTGATTCCATCTATTTTGGAGGAGGAACACCGTCTCTGTTGTCACCAGAGCAGGTTGTCAGGCTGCTTGGTGTCAGTGCCAGGCTTTTTGGTCATGCCAGAGATGCTGAAATCACACTGGAGGCCAATCCTGGTACTGTGGATATTAGCAGCCTGCAAGGGTTTGCAGCAGCAGGTGTCAACCGGCTTTCAATCGGTGCCCAGTCCTTTAATGACCAGATGCTACGGCTGCTGGGCCGTCCCCATTCCAGCCATAATATCACCCAGGCAGTGCAGATGGCCCGTCAGGCCGACTTTGGTTCTGTCGGGCTTGATCTGATCTGTGGGCTGCCAGGCCAGCAACTTCTGGATTGGCAGGATGATCTGCAACAGGCTGTGCAGCAAAGGCCAGAGCATCTTTCCATCTACTGCCTGACCATTGAGGAAGGTACAGCCCTGCACCAACAGGTTGTGTCCGGTCAACTGGCACTGCCCGATGATGACCTTACGGCAACCATGTTGCTGGAGGCTGACAGCTTTCTGACCCAAAACGGTTATAATCATTATGAAATTGCCAACTATGCCCTGCCTGGCCATCGTTCATCCCATAACAGCGGTTACTGGCAACGGGATGGTTATCTTGGTATCGGGCCTGCTGCCCATTCTTTTCTGAAAAAGGGCTGGGGACTGCGTTATGGCAATCCGGCCAACTACCTGGATTGGGCTGAATCAATCAGGTCTGGATGTTTGCCACATCTGGATATTCAACGGTTAAGCAGGCAAGATGCCAGGGATGAAAGCCTGTTTCTGGGGCTGCGTATGGCGGATGGTATCTGTCTGGAGCGGTTCAGGCAGCAGTTTGGGGAGGATCTGATGCAGACCAGCGGTGTGCTGCTGGGGCAGCTTGAGGCAGCCGGACTTTTGCTGGTGCAGAATAACCGCATCAAGCTGACAGGGCAGGGGATGGTGTTGTCTAATCAGGTGTTTCATCGCCTTATTGGGGATTTCGATGGGACTGAAGTATGAGATTAAAAATTATCCTTACAGTAATGCTGCTGGTTATTATGGTGCCACAATTCGTTCTTGGGAATGGCAGCCAGTTTCAGTACCTGTGGGGAGGTTACAGCACATCGCTTAAACTTCGCTCCCAGGAACAACGGTACAACAGCAGTCTGGCTGCCGCTGATCTGGATCAGATGATCATCCCCCCTGGTGGTGTTTTCAGTTTCAATCAGCGGGTGGGTGCCAGGGATTCTGCCAAGGGCTATCAGTCTGCACCTTTTATCACCACAACAGGGCAGTTGCAGGATACCCCTGGTGGCGGCATCTGCCAACTGGCCTCCACCATTTACAATGCCGGTCTGTTGGCTGGAATGGAGGTGCTGGAGCGGCATCAGCATTCACGGACAGTCGGGCATATTCCACCTGGCCGTGATGCAACCATATCATCATGGCGTAAGGATCTGCGGCTTAGGAACCCTCACCAGTACCCGTTACAGTTGAGGATAGTTGTGGATAACAACCGTGTAACCTCTTCCTTTTATGGGATGACTGACAAAACCTTTACTGTGGAGCTTCAGGTCAACCGCACCAAACTAAGGCCGGAAACCATTGTGCTTGATAAGGCAGATACAGAATTACAGCAGCCTGGTGAGTCAGGTTTCAGCACAGAAACCAGACGTGTGATTATCAAGGATGGCGAAATAAGAACAGAGCTGATTTCACAGGATCTATATCCAGCACCAAGCCAGGTGCTGGCAGGAGATTGAGTTTGAAGAGACTGATTCCAATTCCATATCAAAGCGTCTTCTTCGTTGGCTCGTTATCGGTTCCTCAACGTACTTCGTGTACGCCTTCGTCGCCGATCTCCTCGCCGCCTTGAATCCATCTTTGATCTGGCATTGGAATGAGACCACTTATATTACTACTACTGGCTATAATTGTGACTGCCACGGCTGCTTCTGCCAGAGCTGTAACCATAGAGATGGGCAGGGCAGAGCAGGCACAACTACTGAATTATGCCAGACAATGTATGCTCAGTAACCTGACTGGCTCGGATACTCCCGCTATACCAACAGGTGAAGCAGGGCTGCAACAGCGGGCCTGCTTTGTAACCTTTTTTGCAGAGGGCAGGGTGGTGGCTTGTTTTGGCAGCTTTTCTCCCCGTTATGGCAGCCTGCATGAAGAGATCGCCGGTAATGTGAAGCTGGCCCTAAGAAATGATCCCCGTGCTGCTGTTTTAACAATGGAAATGGCACAGAATGCAAAGATACAGATTACCTTTCCTGAACCGCCGATACCGCTTGGCAACTGGCGTTTGATCAACCCCGCCATTGATGGGTTGCTGGTTGAGCGAAGTGATGGCAAAGGGGTGGCAATAGTGCCTGGAGAGGCCAAAACAGCCAGTTATGCCTGGCGTTCTGCACTGCGGCGTCTGGGGCTGAAGGAGGGGGATAGCGGTGTCAGGATATACAGATTCAAGGCAGGATTTATCAGGTCAGGCGAATGAACATGAATCTGCACGAAAAAGGCATTAACCGCAGATAAACACCGATTAACGCTGATATAATCAGGGGTAGATACTGTTATTCAAGTCAACCCATGTAATGCAGGATCGAACATTTTATT
>CAZRKG010000030.1:0-14158 GCA_964600635.1 uncultured Geobacter sp.
TGTTGTCCAAGGTGGCCCGCGAGGTATTCATATCCCTGGAGGAATCGGCCCGCTTTTTTCCCATACAGAAGATACTGCTGACCGGTAATCCGTTAAGGCGGCAGATTCTGGATAAACTTGGTGAGCAGGTATCAGAGCAGAAGGAGCAGACGGGATTCAACCTGTTTATTTTTGGCGGTAGCCAGGGGGCCAGGACATTGAATAATCTACTGCCAACAGCTTTGAGCCAGTTGGAGCCAGCATTGCTGCAACAACTGAAGGTTGTACATCAGACCGGCGAAGCTGACTTCAACCAGGTGCAGCAGGCTTACCGGCAGTTTGGCATTGGGGCTGATGTAAGGCCATTTATCAATGATATGGCGGTGCAGTACCAACGGTCAGATCTGATCATCTGTCGGGCAGGTGCCACCACAATTGCCGAGGTAACAGCAATGGGCAAAGCCTGCCTGTTTGTGCCCTTTCCCCATGCCACCGATGATCACCAGCGTAAAAATGCAGAGGCACTGCTTAAAAAAGGGGCCTGTGAAATGTTGCTGGAGCGGGAGCTGGGCGATGGTGGCCTTACAACGGCAATCAGCAGTCTGATGCAGGACAGGGACAGGCTGGAGCAGATCGGGCAACAGGCCAGGGGGTTGGCACGGATTGACGCAGCCCGCCTGATTGTGGATGAAATGCTTGGCGTGGCAAGGGTTGAGCCGCTGGCAGGACAAGCAGCAACATCAGACGCAGAAACCAAAGAAGCTACAGAATAAACGGTTGACTGGCAAAGTAACCTTCAGGTGAACAGTTATGTATGGAAATATTGAGAAAATACATTTTGTAGGTATCGGCGGTATCGGCATGAGCGGAATTGCCGAGGTGCTGCTGAACCTGGGCTATAAGGTATCCGGTTCTGATCTGCGGGCCAGCGATACCACCGAGCGGTTGCAGGGCCTGGGTGGCGAGATCAGCATCGGACATAGTGCAGAAAATCTGACCAATGTTGATGTGGTGGTAACTTCCACTGCTGTGCGAGCCGATAATCCTGAGGTTGTGGAGGCAAGGCAGCGGATGGTGCCTGTGATTCCCAGGGCCGAGATGCTGGCGGAACTGATGCGGATGAAGTATGGAATTGCCATTGCCGGTGCCCACGGCAAGACAACCACCACCTCAATGGTGGCAACTGTTCTGACCCATGCCGGTATTGACCCGACAGTTGTGATTGGCGGCAAGCTGAATACACTGGGCAGCAATGCCAAACTTGGCAAGGGTGAATTTCTGGTAGCTGAGGCCGATGAGTCAGACGGATCTTTCCTCAGGTTGTCTCCCTCAATTGCGGTGGTGACTAATATTGATTCAGATCATCTGGATTACTATTCAGGCGGTCTGGAGCAGATCAAGGATACCTTTGTTGAGTTCATCAACAAAATTCCATTTTACGGGCTGGCCATCATCTGCCTGGAAGACCGTAATATTGCAGAATGTATCCCCCGTATTAACAAGCGTTTTATGACCTATGGTCTTTCATCACAGGCTGACCTGAGGGCGACCCATATCAAGCTGGATGGTTTTAACACCAGCTTCACTGTCCATTACAAGGGTTATCGCCTGGGCGAGATCAGCTTTAAGATGCCTGGTGCCCATAATGTATTAAATGCCCTGGCCTGTGTTGCTGTAGCCCTTGAGCTGGATGTTCCCTTTGATAAGATTCAGGAAGGTTTTGCACAGTTTGGTGGTGTGGGCCGTCGCTTTACCGTCAAAGGTGAGGTTAACGGGGTTATGGTGGTGGATGACTATGGTCATCATCCAGCCGAGATCAGGGCCACGCTGGAGGCAGCCAGGAATGGCTGGCCAGAGCGTAGGTTGGTGGCAATCTTCCAGCCCCACCGCTACAGTCGTACAAAAGAGCTGTTTAATGATTTTGTAACCTGTTTCTACGATGCTGATCTGCTGATGGTAACTGATATTTATGCTGCCAGCGAACAACCGATCCCCGGGGTTTCAGCAGAACGGCTGGTGGAGGATGTCAGGCTGCATGGTCAGCGGGATGTGACGTATATTGCTGACTTCAAACAGGTGCCGGATCATCTGTCTGGCCTGATTAAAGAGGGCGATATTGTAATTACCCTGGGTGCTGGCAATATCTGGCAGGCTGGTGAAGAACTGCTGAAAAGGCTACAGGCATGACCAACCAGAGACAGAGCTACCATGGCTTGAACGGAACGCTGCTCTTTAATGAGCCGATGAAACGCCATACATCTTTACAGGTGGGTGGTGTGGCAGATCTGTTTGTTGTCCCGGAAAGTCGCTCTGATCTGGAACTTATGGTTCAGCAGTTTCAGGCTGATCAGACACCCTGGCTGGCCCTGGGTGGTGGTTACAACCTGCTGGTGCAGGATGGTGGTATCCGTGGTGCGGTGATTTCCCTGCGGAAGCTGGATCAGATCAGGCATCTGGGGGAAGGGCTGGTGGAGGTCTGGGCTGGTGCCTTCAATCTGCAACTGGTTCGCTTTGGTCAGCAGCTTGGGCTGGGCGGAGTCGGATTTATTGCCGGTATTCCGGGCACACTGGGCGGAGCATTACGGATGAACGCCGGTGCCTATGGTCATGGCCTGCTGGATCACCTGCACAGTCTGACCCTGCTGCGTGATGGTCAGGTGGTGATTCTGCCATCAGAAGAAATCAGCTATGGCTACAGACGGCTGGATCTGCAAGCCGGAGATATTATCCTGGCAGCCACCATCAGGATGCAGCCCACTGACCCTGTCCTGACTGAACAGGAGATTGTTCAGGATCAGGAGCTGAGGGCAAAAAAGCATAATGTGGGTTATCCCAGTGCTGGTTCATTTTTCAAGAACCCGCCAGGACAATCAGCCTGGCAACTGATTGATGCTGCCGGTATGCGTGGGTTCCAGCATGGTGGGGCACAGATGTCCGAGCTGCACAGTAATTTTATGATCAACCGTGGCAATGCCACTGCCAGTGATTGTCTTGAGCTGGCTGCAAAGGTGAAGCAGGCGGTAAAGGAAACCACAGGTTTTCAACTGGAAGAGGAAGTGCAGATTGTGGGTGAACCGCTATGAAAGCAACCAGCATGAAGGATAAACGGATTGCAGTACTAATGGGCGGTCTTTCTGCTGAACGTGAGGTCTCCCTTAAAAGTGGTCAGGCTGTGCATGATGCCCTGTTGGGGCTGGGCTACAACAGCATTGCCATTGATGTTGGGCAGGATCTGGCTCAACAACTGACAGGCCACCGGATTGAGGTGGCGTTCGTAGCACTGCATGGCCGGTATGGTGAAGATGGTTGTGTTCAGGGGCTGCTGGAGCTGATGCAGATTCCATATACCGGTTCCGGCGTACTGGCCAGCAGTCTGGCAATGCACAAGCTGTACAGTAAACTGGCCTTCAGTGCTGCCGGACTTACCATCACCCCGTACATTGCCGTCAAGCTCGGCGAGCAGGTTGTCTCTGAGCAGCTTCCCTTTGGGTTGCCGGTGGTGGTCAAGCCGGTTCAGGAAGGTTCCTCGGTGGGAGTCTCCATTGTAAAACAGTTGGATCAACTGCAATCAGCATTGGATACCGCCTTCCTTTACGATGATCTGGCTCTGGTTGAGCAGTTTGTCAAAGGCAAGGAAATACAGGTCGGAATCCTTAATAATCAGCCGATTGGTGCCATTGAGATTGTCCCCAAAAACGAGTTCTATGATTTTGAGGCAAAATATACCGATGGCATGGCAGAACACCACTTCCCTGCCCGCCTGGAGCCAGGGCTTTACAATAAAGTACAGCAGTTGGGCTTGCAGGCACATCTGGCCCTGGGCTGTGAAGGTTACAGCCGTGTGGACTTTCTGGTGACTGAAGCTGGCCGGTGCTATCTGCTGGAAGTGAATACACTGCCAGGGATGACTGCCCTGTCACTGTTGCCGGAAATCGCACAGAAAGGGGCTGGATTAAGTTTTGAAGCCCTGGTGGAACAGATTTTGTTTTCTGCATCCCGTGGTGTCAGGGACGGAAGATAGCCATGCGTGATCTGCGGCAGATTGGCGGTTCCTACAGAAACAGGAAGGCCGCCCCCAACCGGATCAAGGTCAAAAAGGAACCGCTGGATCTCAAAAAATACCTGCTGCCTCTGATCCGCTATGGTTCACGGATCGGGCTGCTGGCTTTGCTGGTCTGGCTGGTGGTTGCCTCTATCAATACAATGGCACAGAGTAATCCCTTTCCGGTCAAACGGATTGAAGTCTACGGCACCCAGCGGCTGGATCAGGCAGAGCTGGTGGATTTGAGTGGTATAGAAACCGGCCAGAATATGTTTAACCTGGGGCTGAAGGCAATTTGCCAGCGTCTTTCATCAAGCCCCTGGGTTGCCTCGGTTTCGGTACAGCGTTTCTTCCCAGGCACTGTATCCATCAGGGTGGTGGAACGAAATCCGGTGGCGGTGCTTAACATCGGGCTGCTCTACTACCTGGATGAACAGGCTCAGCCCTTTAAGCCCCTTGGCTTTGGCGACCGGCTGGATTATCCGGTGGTGACCGGCCTGAACGAAGACCAACTGACCAATGATCCTGATGGTTCGCAGACTGTGCTGGAATCAGCCTGCCAGTTGCTGGAATCCATCCAGCGGTACGGTTCCTTTCTTCAGGGTGATCTGTCGGAGATCCATTTTGATAAGGATAGAGGTTTCACTGTTTACACAGCATCACGTTCTTTGCCGATCAGAATCGGCAGGGATGACTTTAAGGGCAAGCTACAGCGGTTTGCCAGGGTTTATCAGAATCTTGTAACACAAGCATCCGCACTGCGGCAGATTGATCTTGATTACTCTGACCGTATTGTTGTGAAGAAACAGGAGGGTTAAGATGTCCGCCAGAAAAGACAATCTGATTGTTGGACTTGATATAGGCACAACCAAGATCTGTGCCATTGTGGGTCACCAGACTGAGGACGGGATTGAGATTGCCGGTATCGGCACAGCCCCTTCAAACGGACTGCGTAAAGGGGTTGTAATCAACATTGACAGTACCGTGGCATCCATCAAAAAGGCAATTACAGAGGCTGAGCTGATGGCTGGTTGCGAGATCAAGTCGGTCTATGTTGGTATAGCCGGTGGCCATATCAAGGGGATCAACTCCCAGGGTGTGATTGCAATTAAAAACAGAGAAGTCTCCCAGGAGGATGTGCGTCGGGTGATTGATGCTGCCAAGGCAGTGGCAATTCCGATGGACCGTGAGGTGATTCATATCCTGCCCCAGGAGTTCATCATTGATGATCAGGACGGGATTCGCGAACCATTGGGGATGAGTGGTGTCAGGCTGGAGGCTAAGGTGCATATAGTCACCGGAGCCGTTGCCAGTGCCCAGAACATCATCAAGTCCTGCAATCGGGCTGGTCTGGATGTGGCAGATATTGTGCTGGAGCAGTTGGCTTCGTCTGAAGCTGTTCTGTCAGAGGATGAGAAGGAGCTTGGAGTCTGCCTGGTGGATATAGGTGGTGGTACCACAGATATTGCGGTTTTTGGCAGCGGTGCAATCAAATACACATCGGTAATTGCCCTGGGGGGCAATCAGATGACCAACGACATTGCAGTGGGTCTGCGGACACCCTTTGCAGAGGCAGAGATTATCAAGCGTAACCACGGTTGCTGCCTTTCATCCATGGTGGGCCAGGATGAAAGGATTGAGGTGCCCAGTGTGGGTGGCCGCAAACCAAGAGAGCTTTCCCGTTCTGTACTGAGTGAGATCCTTGGGCCGCGGGTGGAGGAGCTGTTTGCACTTGTTAACACCGAGATCGTCAAGTCTGGCCTGGAGGATTCCATAGCCTCTGGTGTGGTGATCACAGGCGGTTCCAGCATTCTGGAGGGGATGCCGGAACTGGCAGAGCAGCTATTTAATCTGCCGGTACGTCGTGGCCTGCCTTACAGGATAGGTGGTTTGACCGATGTGGTCAGTTCGCCGGTCTATTCCACCGGTGTTGGCCTGGTTGTTTATGGTAACCGCAACCTGGGGCCGCTGGAGTTTCCAACCACAGACCCTGAAGACAATATATTCAGCAATACAACCAGGCGGATGAAGACCTGGTTCCAGGAGTTTTTCTAAGGTTGTTTCCAATCCTCGCAGGCAGGGAGTGGGTTTTTACGGTTTATTCATAAGAACAGTTTGATATAGTTTATACAATCAGCAAAGGGGGCTCGGATGTTTGAATTTGATGAAACCATTGATCAAGGGGCAGTCATCAAGGTAGTTGGCGTAGGTGGCGGTGGCGGTAACGCTGTCAATAATATGATTACCTGCGGTGTGCATAGTATTGAATTTATTGTTGCCAATACCGATGCCCAGGCTTTACGTGTATCCAAGGCACCGGTCAAGGTACAGATCGGTGTGCAACTGGCAAAAGGACTGGGTGCCGGAGCAAGCCCTGAGATTGGCAGAAAAGCGGCCGAAGAAGACCGTGAAAAGCTGGTGGAGCTGCTGTCCGGTGCTGATATGGTCTTTATTGCTGCTGGTATGGGTGGTGGTACCGGAACCGGTGCAGCACCGATAATTGCAGAGGTGGCCCGTGAAGTTGGTGCTCTCACCGTTGCAGTGGTTACAAAGCCGTTCTCCCGTGAAGGCAAGAAGCGGATGAGCCAGGCAGAATCAGGTATCAGCGAGCTTAAACAGCATGTAGATTCCCTGATCATCATTCCAAATGATCGGTTGATCAGCATCGCCCCACGCTCCATCGGTATTCTGGATGCCTTCCGCCCTGCTGATGATGTGCTGCGTCAGGCAGTACAGGGGATTTCCGATCTGATCACCACATCCGGCTTTATTAACGTGGACTTTGCTGATGTAAAATCCATTATGAGCGAGCGTGGCATGGCCATGATGGGGATCGGAATAGCTGAAGGTGACAATCGTGCCAATGAAGCGGCTATCAAAGCGATCTCTTCACCGTTGCTGGAGGATATTGATGTCTCCGGTGCCCGTGGTGTTCTGGTTAACCTGACCGGTTCTTCCCGGATGACCATGGATGACTTTGATGCGGTCAGCAAGACCATCCACGAAAAAGTCCATGAAGATGCCAACATCATCATCGGTGTTGTCATTGATGAGGAACTGGGAGAGTCCGTCAAGGTGACAGCCATTGTAACCGGCTTTGGTGACCGTTTCAGCAGTGTGAAACCAGAACCGGCTATCAGGATTGTGCGTCCATTTGGGGGGCATTCGGAGAGTGAAGCAGAGCCAAAGATAAATCTGGATGAACCGACCGTATTCAGGGATCAGAATAAACGACCGATCCGCCACGTTGGTTCCATCTCCTTTGAAGATGAAGACTCCTATGATATACCGACCTTTATGCGTAGGTCAGTGGATTAAGGAATATCCCTGAGCTGATGAAAAAGAAAAGGGCGATCAAGCTGATCGCCCTTTTCCTGTTTTGTATATCTAGGATGTAGACTGCTTGTGCTATGGCTGCTGCACAATCAGATTGTACGGCCATCTTCCTTGATGATTATACTGGCCTTGGCCCGCAGCTCGCCCATCCAGTTTTTAAAACGCTCCCCCTGCATCTGCCTGTAAAGCTGTTCCCTGATGTCATCTTTAACTGATTCAAAGGGTTTAAGTTTACCACGGCTGCGATCTTCCAGTTTGACAATATGCAGGCCAGAAGGGGTGGAAACCAACTCCCCCACTTCGCCTGGTTTAAGGGGTTGCAGGGCATTCTCCAACTCTGCCAGCATCTCGCCCTTTTTGAATACGCCCAAGTCACCGCCATCCTGCTGGGCTGCCGGATCATCGGAGTATTGGCGGGCCAGCTCTTCAAAATCCTGTCCTTCACGGGCCTTGTGCAGTACTTGCAGTGCCTTGGCCATGGTGGTTTGCAGATCGCCTGGCGGTGCGTTTTTATCAATCCTGATAAAGATATGCCGTGCCCGGAAGGTTTCTTCCTCCGCATAGGTATCAGGGTGGTCAAGATAGTATTTTTCAGCATCCTGGTCAGTTACATGCACTTTGGAGCGTACCTCCATGCTTACCAGCCGCATCTGCTCCAACTGCTCCCTGATCTGTGATTCGTACTGACTATAGTTCAGGCCCTGGTTCTTGAGGGCAGCCTCAAGCTGTTCCTGGGACATGTTATTGTTCTGCCGCCGGACATCATCAATGGTCTGTCGGATCTCATCCTCACCAATCTGGATTCCCAGCTCCTTTACCTTCTGTTCGGTCAGCAGTTTTTCAATCATCTGGTTCAGGACTACCATGCGAAGTTCACGACGGCCCTGATCATCCAGAAAGCTGCGGGCTTCTGCATTACGGATTGCAGGCTGTGCTTCGCGGACAACCTCACGATAGGTTATGATGTCGTCATTAACAATGGCGGCAATGCCGTTTACCTGACTGGCCCCATCAGCTAAAGGTGGCAACTGGGGCAGTACCAGGGCCGCAGGTTGGGCGTACTGGCGATTATCAGGCACAACCTCTGGCTTGGAGGAACAGGCTGATAACAGTATGGCTGTACAGGCCAGCAATATCTGGCTATGTAACGGTTTCATACAGACCTCAAAAACAAAACGGGCAGTTTAAATGCCCGCTTGCCGGTTACTTAAAGTTATTTGTCATTTTCTGATTTATCTTCAATAATTTCGATCTTGGCACCCTTCTTCAGGTCTTCCTTTAAAGTGGCAAAGACCTGCTGCTGCTTGGATGGCAGCAGGGTGGTTCTGATCTGCTCCTTCACCTCTGCAAAGTCCCGCACACCCGCGGCCCGCTTGCCGGTCATCTTGATGATATGGTATCCGAAATCACTTTTTACAATGTCAGACACCTGACCTTCATTAAGTGCAAAGGCTGCGTTTTCAAAGGGTGGTACCATGCTGCCCTTGCCAAACCAGCCCAGATCACCGCCTTTGGAAGCAGAGGAGTCAATGGATTTATCTTTGGCCACCTGTTCAAAGTCTTTGCCCTGCTTCAGCTCTTCCTGAACCTGCTTGGCCTCTTCCTCTGTCTTTACCAGAATATGGCTGGCCTTGATCTGGCTACCGGTTTTAAAGCTATCCTTATTCTGTTCGTAAAACTCCTTCAGCTCTGCATCACTGATTTTGGAATCAGTCTCAACCCTTTTTTTCAGGTAGGTATCAACAATGACCCGATCTTTCAGTTCTGCCAATTTCATGGATACATCAGCAGACTTGTCAATACCGTCTTTTTTGGCCTGCTGCATGATCAGCTCACGCATTACCAGCGTATCTATCAGCTCTTTACGGCCTTCGGGGGTGTCTGCCATAGGCTGGATGTAGTCTGGCAGAGCCTGTACTTCACGGTCAAAATCATCACTGGTGATCTTAGTGCCATTTACAACAGCAATTGTCTTTGCATTGGGGGATGCAGCCGGACGGCTGTCCTCTGTGCCGGTGCTGCCGCTGTTGTTCTGACAGGCCACCATACCGGCCAGGGCCAGGGTGGTTATGGTTACTTTTAATGCTGTCTTGATACCCATCTTGATACTCCTTTTTATAAAATGTATTGACCTAAAAACAAAAACATACCCTGCAAGGAAAACAAAGCTGTATTTCAATATATTTTCTGTGATCACTGCTGGTAAATGTTTTCAGGATTTAAGCCTGAAAAGTTAATCAGATTAACATAGCTTTGAGTCACCATGCAAGATGGTTTACTTTGTCGCTGACAGTCGCCTGAGACAGTTGGCAAGATGTTCCAGAGTCTGGTTTGGCGTTGGATTTCCAGGCAGTGTAACCAGCAGGCGATGGTCTGCTGTAAACTGGAAGTTTGCGGGATCTGTACTGATCATATTGATGATAAGCTCCGGCTGCACAGGTGTGGTGGGGTGGAAGCCCAGACTTAATCGCTTGGCATCAGAATCCGCCTTAACTATCTTCAACTGTTTCATAATTGACCGCAAAGACATGATTCTGGCCAGATACTGCACTGGCTGGGGAGGACGGCCATAGCGATCCTTCATCTCGGCCAGCAGCTCCGTTACCTCCGGCTCTGATTCAGCCTGCACCATCCGCTTGTAAAGCACCAGCCGCTGGTTGGTGTCCGGGATATAGCTTTCAGGAATAAAGGCTGCAATTTGCAGGTTGATTTCAGGATCAATCCGCTCTTCCAGCTCATCCCCTTTCAGAGTGACTATCGCCTCCTCCAGCATCTGGGTGTACAGCTCAAAGCCTATGTCGGCCACAGTGCCGGATTGCCGCGGCCCCAGCATATCACCGGCACCCCGCAGCTCCAGGTCATGGGTGGCGATCCTGAACCCGGCCCCCAGTTCAGAAATATCCTGGATCACCTTCAGCCGCTCCCGTGCATCCTGGGTAATGGCCCCTTCACCAGGGATCATCAGCCAGGCATAGCCCCGCACAGACGAACGACCGATCCTTCCCCGCAACTGATATAACTGGGCCAGCCCAAAGGTGTCGGCTCGGTCAATCAGCATGGTGTTGGCCCTGGGTATATCAAGGCCGGATTCAATGATGGTGGTGGTCAGCAGCAGGTCTGTGCGGCCATGCATAAAGTCCAGCATCACCTTTTCCAGCTCCTTTTCCTCCATCTGGCCGTGGGCAATGCTGATCCTGGCCTTTGGCACCAGTTGACGCAGCCGGTTGGCAACCAGCCCGATGGACTGAACACGGTTATGGACATAGAAGACCTGTCCATCCCTGGCCAGTTCCTGCATGATTGCGTCACGGATCAGGTCATCATTATCCCTTGCTACAACGGTTTTTATGGCCTGGCGGTCCATTGGCGGTGTGTCAATGATGGAAAGGTCACGGATCCCCAGCATGGAGAGGTGCAGGGTACGGGGGATCGGTGTGGCTGTCAGGGTCAGAATATCCACATTGGCACGGTACTGTTTCAGCCGCTCCTTGTCCTTGACCCCAAAGCGTTGCTCCTCATCCACAATCAGAAGCCCCAGATCCTTAAAGACCACATCCTTCTGCAACAGACGGTGGGTGCCGATGATTATATCCACCTTGCCGGCTTTAAGCAGTTCCAGGCTCTGTTTCTGCTCTTTGCTGGTGCGGAAGCGGGACAGCAGATCAATACTGATCGGGTAATCCGTAAGACGATTGCTGAAACTTTCATAATGCTGCTGGGCCAGTATGGTGGTGGGTACCAGCAAGGCCACCTGCTTGCCATCCAGCACCGCTTTAAAGGCCGCCCGCAGGGCAACCTCGGTCTTGCCATAGCCAACATCACCGCAGACCAGGCGATCCATAGGGCGGCTGTGCTGCATGTCCGCCAGTACATCCTGGATGGCTGTCAACTGATCCGGTGTTTCCTGCCAGGGGAAGGTGGCCTCAAACTCACGGTACATCTCATCCGGCGGAGAGAAGCTGAAACCCTGGCTGGCCTGCCGCCTGGCATAAACCTCCAGCAGTTCTGCTGCCAGCTCCTCAATATTGCGGCGGGCCTTGCTGCGGGTCTTTTCCCAGCCAGTGCCGCCCAGTTTGGCCGGTGCCGGACTGGCCCCTTCGCCGCCGCTGTAACGCTGCACAAGCCCAATGCGGTCAATCGGCAGGTAAAGTTTGTCCTTGCCAGCATATTCCAGCAGCAGGAAATCACCCTCAACAGCACCGGTTTTAAGGTGTTGCAGGCCACGGTAGATGCCGATGCCGTGGTCAATATGCACCATTGCATCCCCTGGTTTCAGCTCTGCCAGGGATGCCAGAATCTGCTTTGTACGCAGGCTGCTGACCCCGCTTTTTCGGCGTGTCCGTTTGCCAAACAGTTCTTCTTCGGCAATGTAGGCCAGTCTGACTTCCGGCAGTCGGAAGCCACGGGAAATATCACCGATCTGGAGATTAAGGATGGTCTTTAAAGAGGGGCCAGCCTGTTTGGTCTGCTCTGTTGGCAGCAGACAGCGGATCTGATACGGTTCCAGCAGTTCCTGCAACCGCAAGGCCTGGCTCTGCTGATAACAGACGCAGTGCAGTTGCCAGCCGTTCTGATACCACTGTTGCAACCGTCTTGCCAACGGCTCCAGCAGTTGCTGTTGGTCACGGTTGGTACTGATCCGCAGATCACGGTTTTCCTCACAAAGGATGGAGATATTACATTGCTCCCCTTCACCATCCACAGCCAGCCCTTTAATCTGTAACTGTTGCAGCTTTG
This sequence comes from uncultured Geobacter sp., assembly GCA_964600635.1. Taxonomy (GTDB): domain Bacteria; phylum Desulfobacterota; class Desulfuromonadia; order Geobacterales; family Pseudopelobacteraceae; genus Trichlorobacter. Next base: position 12,095 of record CAZRKG010000030.1, read on the forward strand.
CCATCTGCTCTGCAAACCCTGCCTGATCCAGATAAAGCTGTTCCGGCGGTGGGTAAAGCCGCTCGGCCATATTTGACTTTTCCACCCCGTTGGAAAGTTCCTGCTGATGCTGTGTGATGGCAGCCTGTAGCCTGTCAGGCTCCACCACAACAACTAAAGGGTTATCCAGGTAGTCAAACAGTGTGACCAGATCGGGATGGAATAGCGGTTGCAGGTACTCAATGCCAGCCGGATAATCATCATCCTGTAGCTCGGACACCAGTTGGCGGCGGCGGTCAGCCGGAATATCAAGCTGGTCTGCCCGCTCTTTAAGGCGTGGAATGAACTCTTCCAGCAGATCCTGGGTCAAGACCAGCTCCCGCGAAGGGAGCAGGTTAAGCTGCTCCAGCGGCTCCAGTGAACGCTGGGTCAGTGGATCAAAGTAGCGGATGGTCTCCACATTATCGCCAAAAAACTCAATCCGCACCGGCCTGGGCAGATTGGGCGGAAACAGATCCAGAATGCCGCCCCGTACCGCAAAACTGCCTCGCTCCTCCACCAGGGGCTGGTTGGTATAGCCCATCCTGACCAACTGTTCCAGCAACTGTTCACGGTCTGGCTCGTCATCTGGTTTGATAGTGCTGGAGGCAGAGGCCAGCAGTTGCGGTGGCAGTACCCGCTGCATCAGGGCAGCCAGCGGTGCAACCAGCGTGGCCGGTTGTTTCTGCAACAGGGTTTGCATGGTCTGCAACCTGGCCCCACTTATATCAGGATGGGGCGAGTCCGCCTCAAAAAAGGCGGTGTCCCAGGTGGGGAAGGCGGTCAGGTTGTTGGTACCGAAAAAATCCAGCTCTGCCAGCAGTTCATCAGCACTGCCCTGATCATGGGTAATCAGCAGAATCTGGCGGTTAAGTCTGGCAGACAGTTCTGCCACAACAAAGGAAGGGGCTGATCCGGTCAGGCCGCACAACAGGGTGTTATCACCACTTTGTTGCAGTTGGTCGATCAGTTGATTCAATATGTTTTCAAGGGTGGATTTTGGACTCATGTTGTCGGTGAATGGTTAAGCATCGCTGTTGTTGGCATTGCCAGCCTTTATTTTGGGTTTGCCGTCTTCAACCACAACCCGAAAGTGGATGTTATCGCTGCCCAGTTGCCGGGTCAGTGCCGGACGCTGTTTGTCCAGGGTTTCAGCCAGTTTCTCACGGCTGATCCCTTCCAGAGACATGTTACAACTTTTGCGGGCTGTAACCAGTTCGTTATAGATACGGTCAAGCTCACCATCCTGGTGGCCTACCGCCTCTGGCATTGTATATGAGCCAGTGGCAGGGGCTACACCACTGCTCTTTGCTTTAACGCGATTGCGATCACGGTGGTAGCGGCCTTCCTCAATCTCCCGAACAATCCGGTTCCATTGCTGCCTGTAGGTGGAGAAACGGGCCACCAGCGTATTGTAACGGAATTTGTGCATGGTGTTGTTAAGCGGCCTGTTGGCATAACGCCGCACCAGGGTCTCCACCTCTGCCAGCAGCTTCAGCGGCTCCCGCTTTTCAATGCCGATGAAGTACTGTTCATAACTTACGATCAGTTGCCTCAGCCGTTCTTCAAAAATATGTAGGTCTTCTGCTATGTTCATGGTTGTTTTATAATTGGCTTGCAGTGATTTACACTCAAGTTGGGCGGCAATCGTAAATGAAATCCATCCTGGCTGCTAATCAGAATAATACTGAATAAAACCTATACCCTCAAACCTGCTTTCTGTAAAGCATACTGACCATATCCTTCTTGACGTAAAGTATGCTTAAACGCTATATGAATACGATTTCTGATTGAACTGAAATCGTTAGGTCACTGCTTGTTTATCCTACGGACAAAAGGAAAAAAACATGTCGATTAACTCAGCAATCCTGTTGGCAGCAGGTAAAGGGACCAGAATGAAATCCGGTCTGGTCAAGGTACTGCACCCTTTGGCAGGTCGCCCCATGTTGGGCTGGCCACTTGCAGCAGCAGAGGAGGCCGGAACAGGTCAGGTGGTGTTGGTTGCAGGCCACCAGTCAGAGCAGGTACAGCAGATCTATGAACAGA
>CAZRKG010000030.1:14168-18690 GCA_964600635.1 uncultured Geobacter sp.
GGCCATGCCGTGGCCTGTGCCTTGCCACAACTGACTGGTGCAGAAGGATCTGTGCTGATTCTGTGCGGTGATACCCCTCTTTTAACAGCCAATACCCTAAAACATCTGGCGGATACCCATCAAACCTCCAATGCCGCCGTAACCGTACTGACCGCAAGGCTGGAAAACCCCACCGGCTACGGACGGATCATCAGAAATGAATCCGGCGGGGTCAGCAGGATAGTGGAACAGAAGGATGCCAGTGCAGAAGAGCAGGCGGTTAATGAGATCAACAGCGGTATCTACTGTATGAAACTGGATTTTCTGCGGGAAAACATAAAAAAGCTGGGCAGTGATAATGCCCAGAATGAATACTACCTGACCGATCTGGTGGGGCTGGCAGTGGCTGGCAATGCCGGCTGTGCTGCTCTGGTTGCCGATGATGCCGATGAAATCATGGGGGTGAATGACCGCTTGCAACTGGCCCAGGCCGAAGCGGTGTTACGTAGCAGAATTAACCGTAACCTGATGCTTTCCGGCGTAACCATGATTGATCCTGAAAAAACCTACATAGAGGCCGATGTCACAGTAGGGGCTGATACGGTAATCTGGCCTGGCTGTATATTGCGGGGCAACACCAGTATTGGTGAAGGTTGCCTGCTGGAAAGCAATGTGCAGGTAGCTGACTGTATCATTGGTGATCAGGTGCATCTTAAAACAGGCAGTGTTCTGGAAGAATCACAGGTTGGCGACCAGGCGGCAATCGGGCCGATGGCCCATCTGCGGCCAGGCTCTGTGCTGCACAGCCAGGTCAAGATCGGCAACTTTGTTGAAACCAAGAAAATCGTTATGGGCCAAGGTTCCAAGGCTTCCCACCTGACCTATCTGGGGGATGCCGAGATCGGTCAGGATGTAAACATCGGTTGTGGCACCATCACCTGTAACTATGATGGCAAGAACAAGTATAAAACCGTAATCGGCAACGGTGTTTTTGTGGGCAGCGATGTACAACTGGTGGCACCGGTCACAGTTGGGGATAACGTACTGATTGCCGCAGGCACCACTGTAACTAAGGATGTACCACCGGATTCACTGGCCATTGCCCGTTGCCAGCAGGTTAACAAGCCGGGCTGGAGACTGAAACAGAGTAAAAGTGACTGATGTAACAGGCGTAAATACCAGCCTGCAACAGTTGCAGCAGCAGTTGGAGCAACTGGAGCAGGAGCTGTACCTGAGCGAGCAGCGGCTCTCCCGTGTCCAGCGGATAGCGAGGATCGGTAGTTGGGAATGGGATTTCCTGACCAAAGAGCTGTATTTCTCGCCAGAGCTGTTTTCCATGCTTGGCTTTGAAGGGCCTGATCTGCCACATGTGTCTCTGGAATGGTTCTATCGCAGGATCAATCCGGCTGATGCCCTTGGGGTAAAAAATGCCTTTGTGCTGGTCAAGGATACAGGCCGCAGCTTTGAACTGACCTTCAGAGTCAAAACCCGTGATGGCAGCGAGATCGTAGTTGCCAGCCAGGCAGAGTTTGAATCCGATGCCAATGGCACCACTGTACTGCTGGCCGGTACCCTGCTGGATGTGACTGATCGTACCAGGGCCGAGCGTGAAATCCACCATCTGGCCTATTATGACAGCCTGACCGGTCTTGCCAACCGCACCCTGCTGCATGACCGCCTGCAACAGGCCATCATCCTTGCAAACCGCAACAACACCAAGGTTGGTGTGCTGATGCTGGATCTGGATCGCTTTAAAGGGGTAAATGAATCCCTGGGGTACAGTGCCGGTGATGAGTTGTTACAGATTGTGGCCCAGCGGTTACAGGGCAACATGCGTAAAAGTGACACTCTGGCCCGTATTGGTGGCGATGAATTTGTGGTGGTGCTGGGTGGCCTTTCAGTGGATGAGGGGGTCAGCAGTGCCGCAGATAAGCTGCTGTCCATTATTTCACGACCGTTTCATATTTATGAACAGGAGCTTTTTCTGACCGCCAGCATAGGTGTGGCGGTTTACCCTGCCGATGGTAATGATGCCCAGACCCTGCTGAAACATGCAGATCTGGCCATGTACCAGGCTAAGGATATGGATCGCAACAACTTCCAGTATTTTTCCACTGACCTCAACATCAGGGTTATGGAGCGGGTCATGCTGGAAAGCTCTCTGCGGCGGTCTCTTGAAAGAAATGAACTGCAACTGCTATATCAGCCCCAGGTGGATGCAACCCTCGGCAAGGTAATCGGTTTTGAGGCACTTTTGCGTTGGTATCATCCTGTACTGGGAATGATTGCACCGGATAAATTCATTCCGCTGGCAGAGGAGACCGGCCTGATCCACCCGATTGGTGAATGGGTAATCCGCACCGCCTGCAAGCAGAATAAAGTCTGGCAGGATGCCGGTCTTTCCCTGGTCAAAGTGGCGGTCAACCTGTCTGGTAAGCAGTTTAAAACCAAGCTGGATCAGTTGGTGTCAGAGATTCTGTCAGAAACCGGACTTGCTGCAAGCTGGCTGGAACTTGAACTTACTGAAAGTACCCTGATGCACAATGCTGCTGCCAATCAGGAGCTTCTGCTGGCCCTGTCCGGTATGGGCTGCTCCCTCTCCATAGATGATTTTGGCACTGGCTATTCCTCCCTGGCTTACCTCAAGAACTTCCCCCTTGGACGGCTTAAAATTGACCGCTCCTTTGTCCGTGACATCACCACCAACCCTGATGATATGGCCATTGCCAAGATTATAATTGATATGGCCCAGACCCTGAAAATGGATGTAACTGCCGAAGGTGTAGAAGACCGGCAGCAGATGGAACTGTTGCAGGGCATCGGTTGCTGCGAGATGCAGGGCTACCTGTTCAGCAAGCCTGTAACCGCTGATGCGGCAGGTGCTATTTTACGGAACGGAATCAGGTTTTAACTGCCAGGGTCACTTGTCTGCACCAGTGTCATTACCATTGCCTTGGATGTTGTTTTACACCTATCTGCAATCAGAAAGAACCCCATGCAACATAATCAACTGATCATAAAAGGTGCCTGTGAGCACAACCTTAAAAATATAGATGTCACCATACCCCGTGACAAGCTGGTGGTCATCACCGGCCTGTCCGGTTCCGGCAAATCCACCCTGGCCTTTGATACCATCTATGCCGAAGGGCAGCGTCGTTATGTGGAATCCCTCTCGGCCTATGCCCGCCAGTTTCTGGATCAGATGGACAAACCGGATGTGGAATCCATTGAAGGGCTTTCCCCGGCCATCTCCATTGAGCAGAAAACCACCTCCAAAAATCCCCGTTCCACCGTTGGCACAGTCACAGAGATCTACGATTACCTGCGGCTTCTGTTTGCCAGAATCGGCCAGCCCTACTGCCACAGTTGCAGCAAGCCGATCACAGCCCAGACCATCTCCCAGATGGTGGATCAGATCCTGACCCTGCCGGAGGGAAGCAAGCTGGTGTTACTGGCCCCCCTGGTGCGTGGCCGCAAGGGTGAATACAAAAAAGAGCTGCAACAGTTGCGTAAAGATGGCTTTACCAGGGTGGTGATTGATGGTCAGCAGCATGAACTGGCCGAAGAGATAGAGCTGGATAAGAAGAAAAAGCACGATATTGATATTGTGGTGGACAGGCTGGTGGTCAAGGAAGGTGTTGCCCGTCGCCTGGCAGACTCTCTGGAGACCGCCCTGGCCCATGCCGACGGCATCGTAAAAATAGAGCTTATGGGCGATAAACCCCATTCCTTGATCTTTTCCGAGAAACTGGCTTGTATAGATTGCGGTATCTCCTACCCGGAAATCGCACCACGGATGTTCTCTTTCAACAACCCCTACGGTGCCTGCCCGGAATGCACCGGCCTTGGCACCAGAATGTACTTTGATGCAGATCTGGTGGTGCCAAACCGTACAATATCTCTGCGGGAAGGGGCCATTGCCCCCTGGGAAAGGCGGCTGGCATCCCCCTTTCATCAGATGATTCTGGAATGTCTGGCAAAGTTCTACAAGTTTGAACTGACTACCCCCTTTGAAAAACTGTCCAAAAAGGTACAGCAGATTCTGCTGCATGGCAGTGGTGAAGAACAGGTGGATTTCTGGTGGGTGGATGACCGAGGTAAACGCCACACCTACCAGAAGGTGTTTGAAGGGGTGCTTGGCAATCTGGAGCGGCGTTATCGTGAGACAGAATCCGATGCCATCCGTGAAGAACTGGCCCCCTATATGAATGTAATGCCCTGCCCCACCTGCAACGGGGCCAGGCTTAAACCAGAGGCACTGCATATCCTGGTGGGCGGCCAGAACATCCAGCAGATCACTGCCCTGCCGATCCGTGACTGCCAGAGCTTCTTCAAGCAACTGGAGCTGACCCCCAAGGAACATGAGATTGCCCGCCGTATCCTGAAAGAGATTAACGATCGGCTAGGCTTTCTGGTCAATGTGGGGCTGGATTACCTCTCCCTTGACCGTACCTCCGGCACCCTGTCCGGTGGAGAAGGGCAGCGGATTCGTCTGGCAACCCAGATCGGCTCTTCCCTTGTCGGCGTGCTGTACATTCTGGAT
>CAZRKG010000031.1:0-6067 GCA_964600635.1 uncultured Geobacter sp.
TCAACCGTGCCTTGCGTAAACTGGCCCGTGAACGCGAAGCGTTGCTGGTGGATATCAGACAGGAACGCCTGGAAAATAGTCTGCTGGGTAGACTTGGCCGCAGCCTTGAGCCGCTCAGTCAATGGGCCGGGTTTGATTGGCGGGTGAACGTGGCACTGCTCAGTTCTCTGGCTGCCAAGGAGAACAGCGTTGCAACCCTGGGAGCGTTGTATGACCAGACTGACAGTCAGGATGCCCTTGAGGATCGCATGCTAAACCAGCATACCGGTTTTACCCCGCTACACGCCCTGGCGGTGATGCTGTTCATGGTGCTTTACCCCCCCTGCATTGCCACTACTGTTGCAGTTAAGGTGCAGACCGGTTCGGTTCGCTGGATGTTGTTTTCAATGTTCTATCCGATCACCATGGGGCTGGCAGTGGCGGTGCTGGTCTTCAGCGGTTCACAGCTGCTGGGACTTGACGGCTTACAGGCCATGTATCTTGTCTGGTGGATGGCACTGCTTCTTGCCGTACTGTCCAGTTGTATGCGTTCACCAAGGGAAAACAGGCATCCGTAGAAGATAGCAATTTGCGACACAGGGTACGGCTTGCAAGGAAAACTAACCCGTTGCCGGTGAAATATACCGGCATCAATATTAAATTTTAATCCACAACTAACTTAGAAAGGAGCTAATCATGCGTACCAAAACCATCATCAACAGTCTTTTATTTACCGGCCTGCTGACTGCATCTGTAGCCTTTGCCCACTCCCCAATCTGCACTTGTTTTGACAACGGAGATAATTCTATCACCTGTGAGGGAGCCTTCTCAGACGGTTCTTCCGCTGCCGGCGTGGTCATGCAGGTACAAGGGGCCGACGGTACGATTATTACCCAGGGTAAGATGGACAAGATCGGCAATTACACCTTTAAGAAACCGGCTGGTGACTACAAGGTGGTCTTTGATGGCGGACCAGGACATCAGATTGTAATCAACGGTAAAAGCATCAAGAAATAGCACTAAAGATTTCCCCTCAAGTACATAGACCACGCCAGCTACAACTGCCATTCCGGCAAAATCAGCCAGCCTCATAAACTAAGTAAATTCAAGGAGGCTATTTTGTACAAAACAACTCAAAGCAAAATCAAAACCGATCTTCAACCACGAATTCCAGATGTGAACTGCCCAGCACAACGCATTGTGCAGCTAGCATTTGGTTGTGCACTGCTGACAGGTAGTGCGGTGTTTGCACATGCAGACAGCACTACAACGGAAGTTTCTTCACCGAAGGTTGAAGAACAGGCTTACACGCTACAGCCAGTAACCGTCAAGGCATCGTCTGAAAAGCAGCCTGCCGCCGGAAGCAGGGAGATTTCGGCAGAAGTTCTCCAACGCACCCAGGCCAAGGATATCAAAGACGTTTTTGTCACAGAACCATCCGTCAGCGTCAGTGGCGGCGGACGCAATGCCCAGAGGATCTATCTGCGCGGCATAGAGGGCAGCAATCTCAATATCAGCGTAGATGGTGCAAGACAGGGCAGAGGTCTGCATCAGCATAACGGCAGCATCGGTGGCATCGATCCTGATCTGCTCAAAAGAGTGGAAGTACAGCCCGGTCCCGGTGCGGACCGCGGGCCAGGTGCACTGGGCGGCAGCATTGTGTTTGAAACCGTAGATGCACAGGATCTGCTTGATTCAGAACAGATGATCGGTGCCAAACTGATGGCCGGCCATTCCAGTGCTGCTCAGGCCATACGTGGCAACGCTTCGGTATATGGCCAGTTGACCGACGGCATCGGGCTATTGGCCCATATTTCCGCTGAAAACCGGGAAAGCTACCGGATCGGCGGAGGCGGCACCACACCAAGCAATGACTACCAGGCATTAACCGGCGGTAAGGACAGGGATTATTTCATTAAATTCAGCATGCTGGAAAAGGCGGGTCACAACCTGAGATTAAGTGCGGAGCAGAACACGAACTCAGGTCTTTATATAGCCGGCAGCACAGGCAGCGACATGGGATATGCTCCTCCTGACGGAAAACCGACCTATCAGACCATAACCACCAACCGCTACACCGTTGATCATCGCTACCAGCCTGGCAACCCGCTGATCAATGCAAAAATCAACCTCTACTACAGCGAAAATCAGATGGAAACCCGCGGTCAAGCTGGCAAGAACATCACAGAAAATATCGGCGGAGATCTACGTAACACCTTTGCCTTCAATATCTGGAAAACAAAACACAGCCTTACCTTTGGCACTGATTACCTATACGAGAAACTGAAAAGTCGGCTCGCAAACAGTTCCCATGTCAGCGACTCCTCGACAAACCTCGGCATATTCCTGCAAGAACGCCTGTCCATCGGCGATCTGACGGTCTCTGCCGGTGCCCGTTTCGATCATTATGACGCAGGATATTTACATAAAAACTTTTCAGGCAACGAAATATCACCAAACGTGGGTGCCGAGTATACGTTGCTCAAAGGGCTGACCATCTATGCCAACTACGGAGAAGCGGTACGGGCCACCGGCATCATCCCTGTGGGCTGGATGACCACTATTGCTCCCGATATTACCTTCAACGATGGTGCCAAACTGAAACCGGAGACCTCGCAACAAATTGCTGGGGGCTTACGTTATACAGCCCAGAAGATGTTTACAGAAGGAGACCGTTTCAACGCAGAGGTTTCTCTCTTTAAAACCCGCATGAAAAACCTGATTGAGATCGCCCCTGGTGGTGGTGGCAGCAGGGGGTTGCCGGTTAGCAAGATCTGGAACAACCCCGATACTGTTACCTCTAAGGGATACGAACTCCGCGTTGGTTATGGTGTGGCTAACTTCGATTCTTCCTTAGCCTACAGCCATGTTTCCCTGGAGGAGGACGACCAACCAACCACGGTAGTACGACGCAAAAGTGCACCCACCGGCGATCGGGTGGTCTGGGATACTCGCTGGCAGCCGGTCAGCGAAATAACCCTGGGGTACACCCTGACAGCCGTTACACGGCTGTCAGATGTACCGACCGGCACGGCAAAACGTCCAGGCTACGTTATTCATGACCTGCAAACCGAATGGAAACCAAAGACTGTGCCAGGGCTAAGTTTTGCACTTGCCGTACGCAACCTGTTCGACCTCCGCTACCGCGATCAGACCTCCATAGCAGCCGCTGACAACAACATTATTTATGAACCTGGCCGCGATATACGTGTGGCGGTCAGTTACAAGTTTTAGTCACCCACAACCAGGCTGGGGGTGAAAACCCCCAGTCAATGGCCTAAGACCCACTATCCCTGCAATACACTGATTGCCATAGTGTCTGAAGCCGGTTCTATACAGAAACAGTCCGTACTGCAAGGCACGCTGGATATAATTGTAGCAAAAATAGGTAACGGAAAACTGCAGTTTCAACACCTGATCTATGTCGGTGTTTTTCTGCGGTAACAATCTTTATTTTAACAGCCACCCCATTAAACAAGGAGCATTCATATGATACATACTGCATTTAGTTCACTGACACGTACTTTTGGTCTGACGTTACTGCTGCTTATCACAGCCTTTTCTGCTGCGTCTGCCGATACTGCCACTCCTACTAAACAAGGGCATCTGTATCTGGTAAGTGCAGGTATCGGTGATCCCGATAACATCACCATCCGTGCCCTAAAAATACTGGAACGAGCTGACATCATCTTTGCCATGCAAGGCACGGTTAACCAATTTGCTGACCTGTTGAAAGACAAGGAGGTGCATGAAGCCGGACATGGCCTGTTCGGTATGGGTGAAAAGCCGAAAATTGACAGCCACATGGTCAAAGCCCCCAGCCCACCCAAAGAGGCAACGTCAGCCAGACGTATGGCCCTTGACCCCCAAAAACAGGCTGAAGAGCAGTCCAGATCCCGGAAGATTATACGTGATGGTATTGCCGCCGGCAAAACCGTGGTAGTTCTCGATTATGGCGATCCCACCATTTACGGTCCCCAGATCGGCTATATGAGCGAGTTTGCCGACCTGCATCCCGAAATCATCCCCGGAGTCTCCAGCTTTAACGCCGCCAATGCAGCCCTGAAGCGTGGACTGGTGGGCAACGACAGCAACGCAATAATCCTGACCTCTGCCGGTGCTGCTCGCCGTGGCATCACAAACAACAATTTGGAAATACTGGCAAAAAGCCGATCCACCATGGTTTTCTTCACCATGGGCATGGACCTGCCTGAAGTGGTACGGCAACTAAAAACAGGCTACCCCGGCTCAACCCCCATTGCCATTGTCTCCCATGCCGGTCTCAAGGAAAAGGAGGCGGTTCTGCATGCCACCCTTGACACCGTTGTTGCCAAAACCAGCGGCGGCAAGCTGCCCTTTGAACATCTGATCTATGTTGGAGACTTTCTTAAATGAAAAATGCCCTTTCCGGTAACGGGCTACAGCGTGAATTAGGATTGTCCTCGGCCACAGTGCTAGTAATTGCCAACATGGTGGGAACTGGTATCTTTACCACTTCCGGATTTATCCTGGCCGAACTGGGCAGCCCCCAAGTGCTGCTGCTCTGCTGGCTTTTCGGAGGACTTTTCGCTCTGGCAGGGGCATTGTGCTATGGTGAGTTGGGAGCAATGATGCCCCAGGCAGGCGGAGAGTATATCTACCTCAAGCAGAGCTTTGGTCCATTGCCCGCTTTTCTGTCCGGCTGGATATCGCTTATAGTCGGCTTTTCTGCACCAATTGCCGCTGCCGGTATTGCCTTTGCCACTTACCTGTTGGGCAGTGCAGGTACTCGCCCCTTGTATACCCTGACATTCCTTGATACACGCATATTCAGTATATCTCCAGCAAGCATACTGGCCATTTCCGCAGTGATTGTCTTTTCGCTGATTCACTACCACAGCCTTAAGCTGGGGCAACGAGTGCAGAATTACCTGACTACCTTTAAAATTACCTTCATACTGGCACTGGGAATAGGCGGGCTGCTGTTCGGCAATGGAGATAGTTCCCGGCTGACCGGCCTGTTTTCCGCCGGTACGTTTTCCTTGAACGGATCGGCCTTTGCGGTCTCCCTGATTTTTGTCTCCTTTGCCTACAGCGGCTGGAATGCCGCTGCCTATCTGGGTGGAGAAATCAGGCAGCCTGAACGTAACCTGCCGCTGGCACTGCTGGTGGGCACCGTCTTTGTCAGTCTTTGCTATCTGTTGCTTAATCTAGTCTATATTTATGCCCTGCCGGTCAGTGCCATGCAGGGAATGCTGGAAGTTGGTACAGAAGCTGCTAATAGCCTGTTCGGCAAACAAACAGGTTCGATTATCGGACTGGCTATTGCCTTAGGACTGCTGTCGGTATTGAGTGCCATGATCATGGCTGGACCACGGGTCTATTATGCTATGGCAAAAGACGGACTCTTTTTCCGCAGTTTTGGTCAGGTAAATAATACGCACCACACCCCGACCCTGGCCATCATGTTTCAGGCTACGATTGCCAGTATCATGATTCTGAGTGCCACCTTCGACACACTGTTGATCTACATAGGCTTCACCCTGTCGCTGGCCGCAATGTTGACCGTAATCGGACTGATAAAACTGCGGATTACCCAGCCAGACATTCCCCGCCCTTACAGCACCTGGGGATACCCGTTTACCCCGCTATTTTTCGTCATAGGCAACCTCTGGATTGTGGTCCACTCAATTCTGAACCGGCCCGTTGTTGCCCTATATGGGTTAGGGACCATTGCAATTGGCTGGGTTGCATTCCGCTTCTTTGCCCGTAAGATAGGAACAGATCAACGATCCCTGCCAGACCAACTCTAAGTGGTCTATGGCTTTACAGAGCAGAGCATGGAAAACTGGGAGAATGCTCTCCGTATCCTGCAAAGCCTGTATCTGGATGATGCTGACCTGTACCAGTTGAAGCTGCTGCCACACACAACACTGGCTCGGATGGGTGCAATCAGCATTGCCGATGCACTTAAGGACATCCCTGGAGTTGAGGTAACAGATGTCTCAATGGGAATTTTTTGATATATATTTTTGGTTTTTTTATAGATTTGTGTAAATTCGTGGCTAAAAAAGGTTTTCTCAGCGTTCATCGGTGTTAATCGGCGGTT
>CAZRKG010000031.1:6077-11722 GCA_964600635.1 uncultured Geobacter sp.
ATGGTTTGTTTTTTCTCTGTGTACTGCTGTAGCTCTGTGCTTCAAATGGTTTTAAATCGGCGTTCATCGGTGTTAATCGGCGGTTAATGCCTTTTTCATTCAGACTCATGGCCAACAACCAAATCCACTAACCCAGCGTCTTAAAACCTGCCATCTCTTTTTCCAGGGCGGAGATCTGATGAGAAAGGCCATTTACAGCATCTTCCATACTGCGGGTGGCTTGCAGATTGCCATCGGATGCACCCTCCAGCTCCTCGGCGGTATGTACCACCTGTTCACTGGCCTTTAGCTGTACCAGACAGGCGTTTCTGATTTCACCCACCATCTGGACAATAGTTTCTGTGGAGCTGGAAATGGTTGTGCCTGCATCGTTGTGTGAGCGGGAATTTACATGCACATTGGTTGCAAGCTGACACATATCACCAGAAGCCTGGTTAATCACCTCGGCATCCCTGGTCAGCAGGTCTGATGCCCGTACAATCTCTTCAACCATTGCACCCATCTGTTCCATTGCTGATCGTACCCGACCACCCTGTTCTGTGTGCTGTTCGGCAACGGTTGCTATCAGCCTGGCCTGTTCTGTTGCCCGCTTGACACCATTTACTATTTTATAAAGTGCCTCACCGGAACGATAGGATAGCTGTTCCCCCTCGCTAACCGCCTGTTCTGTAACCGTAATGGCCTGCACAGCCTTATCTGTTTCATATTTGACACCATTTACAATCTCGGCAATTTCACGGGTAGATGATGTGGTTCTGCGGGCCAACTCTTTGATTTCATTGGCAACAACCCCAAAACCCTTGCCATGATCACCAGCTTGGGCTGCAATTATGGAGGCATTAAGTGCCAGTAGTTTGGTCTGCTCGGTTACTTCATCAATCATAAGCAGCACAGAACCGATATTTGCGGCATGGAGGGAAAGGTTGCCGATCGCCTCCTGCACTGTCTGGGATGCAGTACGGATCTGGCGGATACCGGTAATGGTGCTTTTGACAGTGCTGTTACCCTGTTCTGCATCATGCAGCACATCTGTTGAAATCCGTGCTGCTTCCTGGGATGCTTCTTCAATCTGGCCTACGGAATGCTCCATTTCAGCCACAATATTGGTTGTATACTGGGCGTTTTCCAGCAGATGCTGCACATTGGCGTTAATCTCGTTCTGACCACCTGCCATCCTGACTATGGAGTCGCTGACCAGCTCTACAGAACGTAGCAGTTCTTCCACCAGCAGGTTAATCTGCATGGTGCTGGATACCATCTGCTGAATAGATGCAGCATTGGCACCAGCACTGTCAGACAGGCCAGCCACCGATGAGTTAACCTCTTCCACTGCCACCCTGATCTGTCTGGCGGCTGATTTGGTTCGATCTGCTGTGCCTTTCTGTCTTTCAGCTAAAGAGCTGCACTGGGCTGCAACATCATTAACATTGGTACCGATGATCCTGAGTTCGTTAAGTGCGTTGCGGATGCTGTTCACAATCTGCCCCAACCTCTCCAGCATCTCATTAAAATTACTGTTCAGAAGGCCAACCTCATCACTGCTTACATCATGGCCACGGACAGACAGATCACCGTCAGCCGCCTGATCCATCACAGATGACAACATCTTAACCCTTACAGGCAGCTTGCGTGCCGACAGTACACCAAAGATTATCAGAAAAATAATGCAGTTCATCAGGCTGTAAAACCTGGCAATGGCAAGTTCTTCCTTTGTAATCACAAACACAATAATGGATATGGCAGCACCACACAAAAGCAACACGCGTATCAGCTTTGTTCCAAACCCCAGGTTTCTGGCCATGTTTAATCCCTTTGCAAAAATTTGTAATGCTGCTGTTATACAAATAAACGCCAAATAAAACAAACGCTTCTTAGAGTATCCATAGCCTGAATTCTTGCAATTAAGGCTGTGAATCCATATAGTGTCTGGATATTTTTTGGGAGGCCAGTGATGATAGAAATTGATTTTGACAAGATGGGCGGACTGATTCCGGCTGTGATTCAGGATTATGAAAACGGTGAGGTGCTGATGGTGGCTTTTATGGATAAAAAGACACTTGAACTGACCCTGCGGGATGGCAAGACCTGGTTTTTCAGCCGCAGCCGTAACAAATACTGGATGAAGGGCGAAGAATCCGGTAACACCCAGGATGTGGTGGAAATACTGACTGACTGCGATGCGGATACTGTTGTTATTAAAGTCAGACAGAACGGACCGGCAGCCTGCCATACCGGCAACCGGAGCTGTTTTTATGTCAAGTGGGAGGATGGTCAGTGGGTGGAACATTCCAACCCGCTTTTTAACCCTGAGGAGGTTTATAAGAAATGAGTTCGGTTTTACGTTTTGGCATTCCAAAGGGAAGCCTTGAAGATGCAACAGTGGATCTGTTCAAGAAATCCGGCTGGCAGGTGACTGTTTCATCCCGCAGCTACTTCCCCACCATAGATGATTCTGAAATGAAGTGTCACCTGATCCGCCCCCAGGAAATGGGCCGTTATGTAGAGCGTGGCACCATAGATGTTGGTATTGCAGGCCGCGACTGGGTCAGGGAAAATGATTCTGACGTGGTTGAAATCTGTGAGATGGTCTACTCCAAGGTCTCCCGTCGTCCTGTCCGCTGGGTACTGGTGGTAACCCAGGATTCACCGGTACAAAAGCCGGAAGACCTGCAAGGGGCCACCATCTCCACCGAACTGGTGGAGTTCACAAAGCGTTACTTTAAGGAAAAGAACATTGATGTAAATGTGGAGTTTTCCTGGGGAGCCACAGAGGCCAAGGTTATTGACGGCCTGTGCGATGCCATTGTTGAGGTAACTGAAACCGGTTCAACCATCCGTGCCAATAACTTACGGATTGTCTGCGATCTGATGGAGTCTGTACCGGTCATGGTGGCCAATAAAGCGGCCTGGGAAGATCCCTGGAAACGGGCCAAGATCGAACAGATCGCAACACTGCTGAACTCTGCTTTAAGGGCAGAAGGGATGGTTGGTCTTAAACTTAACGCCCCGGCCGGAAAGGTTGATGCAATTACCGCCATATTGCCCAGCCAGAAGGCTCCCACAGTGGCACACCTGTACCGTTCAGACTGGGTTTCCGTTGAAACCATCCTGCCGGAGAAGGAAGTTCGCCGGATTATTCCAGAGTTACTGCAACTGGGTGCTGAAGGGATCATTGAATACCCCTTATCTAAAATAATCTGATCTTAACATCCTCTTTTGTTGTCAATGATCATTGCCGTCGGCTTGAAAGTTTTTTACAGAAACTTCTGCCGACGGCCCTGTATTCCGTTTATACTGCATCTCAACTTCCTTTAACTGCCCACTGGTACTGAAATCTGCTGCATCGGCCATATATGAACATATTAGGTGTAATTATTGCTAAATACTGGCTTAAAAGGCAAAAACCTGTGACAATCATCAGAGATCTGTTGACTTTTACACCTCATATTGTATACAACTACTCCGTTTAGTTTATTTTAAACCAACCGGAATTAACGGACAGGAGGCATAAATGGCTTTTGTATCATTGAAAGAAGTACTTGAATTTGCAATTGAGCGTGAAGAGGCTGCCTATCAGACGTATAAGCGTGCAGCTACCCTGACTGAAAGCCCGGCTGCCCGTAAGCTTTTTGAAGAGCTGGCACGGGAAGAAGCTACCCATAAAGAGGTTTTTGCCAGGATTAACCCTGAAAAGCTGCCGGAGCTGAATTTATGCAAACTGCCGGAAACCAGCATTGGCCAATATCTGAAGGAAGTTCCTTTTCACCCCCAGATGACCTATCAGGAGATTCTGACCTATTCCCTGAAGGCAGAAGAGGCCGCCTATCAGCTTTACAAGGCAGCCGCCGGCATGACAGAAGATCCTCAGCTACAAAAAACTCTGATGACCTTTGCAGAGGTAGAGCTTGCCCACCGCCGTAAAATTGAAGCACTTTACGAAGAACGGGTGCTGACAGAGGGCTAATATCAGCAGCCAGTCATATCATTTAAAAGGGCAGACTTCCTTAACAGGTGTCTGCCCTTTATTTTTCAGCACTTGATACAGGTCAAGGATTACTGCTGCAAAGCCTGCGATGGTACTGATTATGAAAAATCTGACTAAGCTATACATACCGATGCTGCTCTTAATCCCTGTACAGGCCACAGCCTTTGAATGCAATGTCTGCCACAGTAAAAATCCAGCCATGGTTAAAATGCACAACCAGCTAAAGGGCCAGAGCTGCTTTGGCTGTCATAAGCCAGGAGCCAGATTAATGGGTAAAGCTCAGCCCAAAGATAAGGAAAGCCAGCTTAAACGCCGACAAACTGAAGAAATCTGTTTACCCTGCCACACACAGACCGTGTCCAGCCAACAACCAACCCAGGAAGAAAGGATTGAGTAATGGAAAACCTGAACTACTATCTGCTGCAAACACTGGAAGTTTCACAAGATGCCATTCTGGTTGCTGACCACAAAGGGGTTATCCAGTACTGGAACTCCGGTGCAGAACGGATACTTGGTTTTACTGCCCGTGATGCAATTGGTCAGTCAATGGATATTTTTATTCCTGAAAAGCTGCGGGCCAGACATTGGGAAGGCTACTATCGTGTTATGGAAAGTGGTGAAACAAAGTACAAAACCGGCCTGCTCTCCTCCCCCGGGCTTACTAAAGATGGCGGTCAGGTTTCCCTGGAATTCAGCATGGTGCTTTTAAGGGATGAACAGGGTAATCTGCAAGGCTGTGCCTCAATCATGCGGGATGTAACCGAACGCTGGCTGAAGGAAAAAGAACTGAAAAAACGGCTGGCAGAATGTGAACAGAAAAACAACTGACTATGTTCTTGTTGATAATATAAAAAGCCAGGGAGTCTGTGACAGCCCCTGGCTTTTTTGTGCTGAATGGGAAGAAAAGCTGGTCTGCTACTTGCCCTGTCCCCATTGTCCGTAATATACAAAGTCGTCCAGCGGCTTACGTTTGGGGCCACCTTTCAATTCATCCGCCGGATAACCAATCGGAAAGATGCCTACAACTTTCTGATCTTCCGGTATATCCAGCATCTGCTTTACAAGATCTTCATCATAAACCCCCACAAAAACAGAGCCAAGCCCCAGATCATGGGCAGCCAGCATCATATTCTGCATGGCAATACCAATGTCAGTCATGTAGTAAGCCTGCTCATGCAGGTAGCCGGACTGCTTTGGATCAGCACAGGCCACAATCAGTAGCGGTGCCTGTGCCAGAGCGTTCTGGGCCGGATTGGACTTGTATCCCAGCGGCCCAAAAAAAGATTCCACAAACGAACAGTCACTGATCTTCTGTTTTACTTCCTGATCAGTCACCACCACCAGGTTCCAGCACTGCATGTTGGCCCAGGAAGGGGCCTGTTGCACAGCCTGAAGCAGCAGATCCAGTTTTTCCTGCTCCACCGGCTTGTCTGAAAACCTGCGTACACTCCGACGTGTTCTGATCGCTGTCAATACTTCCATGATAAATCTCCTTTCAGGTTAAAACTGTTTCAATTCTGGCTGCATTACTGCACCACCTTAACCAGCTCACTAAGTGGCTTGTCACCGCTTACCGGCACAGCAGCAGCTTCATTTCTGTCACGCATCTCTGTAACAGCAGGACATGTGATCTCTATGCCTGCCTCATTAAAGCAGTCCT
>CAZRKG010000031.1:11822-18518 GCA_964600635.1 uncultured Geobacter sp.
ATCTCTGTAACAGCAGGACATGTGATCTCTATGCCTGCCTCATTAAAGCAGTCCTGTATGTTGGCATGTAGCTGTGAATATACTCCCCCCAGCCCATCGGGACTACAGGCGTAGGCATTAACAACGTATGAAACATCCTGTTCATTAAGTGCAGACTGCTCTACAAAGGCCGGCGGATCATTCAGCAGCCCCTCTGTCCTTGCGGCTGCGTCCTTCAAAAGCTCATGCACCTGCCGCCACGGAACCTCATAACCGATTGTGACCGCTGTATGCAATATCAGATTCTGGGATGAGCTGTAGTTAGTGATATGGCTGCCCAGTACCATTGCATTGGGGATGGTTGTATCCACATTTTTTGCGGTGCGGATACGGGTCACCAGCAGGCTTTTTTCAATCACATAACCTTCAGTACTGGATATTTTAACCAGATCACCTATATCAAAGGCCCGCATATAGGTCAGGATCATACCAGCCACTGCATTTGAAATGGCGGATGATGACCCCAGGGAAAACAGAATACCAAGAAAGACCGAAACCCCTTTAAAGGCTGGTGAATCAGAACCTGGCAGATAGGGAAAAACCATCACCGCTGCAAAGGCAATGATCAGAAAGCGGATAATCTTGTAGCTTGGCTGTGCCCAGTCCGGGTAAAAACCCGGAATGTTTATATTTTTCTGCTCAATCTCATTAAAGAAAAAACGGGTGAAGCGGGTTGTGTAATAGGTGCAAATGACAATCACCAGCACAAAAAATATGTTGGGCAGATAGGTCAGTATTGAGTTGCCAATTTTAAAAATCGGGGTTTTGATATACCAGAACAGACGATCAGCCATCCCCTCTGTCCAGACAAAAAAACTTAACAGCAGGGGGATATAAACATAAAGCAGAAACAGTACCAGAGCTGTACGGAGCAATCTGAGGCCGGACTTGATTACTGCAACAGCCCGTTTTTCATGCATCAACTCAATGGACTGAAAGCTGATGGTTTTAATGAAGGTACCTTCCCATGAAATCACCTTTTTTTCTATCCAGGGAAAGACCTTTCTGATCGAGATCAGTAATACCAGCAGCAGGATTGTGATGGCAATTGCCTTGGCTGCTCCAGTCATAATCGCCCTGGAATTACGTTCAGCATGGTAAGCCTGCACTGCCTGCCTGATCTTTTCAGCATATTCTGCCGCAAGTTCCGGGCGTGTCCGCTTCAAAGCCCTGGCATCATCATCGCTCACAGACATCAGGGCAATATCTTCAACACCAATTACACTGACCGAATCCCCGTCATCCACTGATATTTTGTTAATATCCAGTTCATGATCTTTAGCCAGATGTGTAATCCGGTTGGAAATAGCCTTTGCACGTTCCCTTGGTGTAAATGAAAACGCACCTTCGGTAATCTCAAAGATATAATGATTCTCCAGCCTGACCTGTTCCGGTTTGCCGGCATTGGCTGAAAAAGGCATGGTCAGCAATATGAACAGCATCAGCAGGCTGACAACAGCAAACTCTGGAAGTTTAACCAGCAGCTTGTAACTATGATTTAAGGTTCGTCTGATACGGAAACACTTAAAGTTCTCTGTTACGGCATTTGCGAACCACAACAGCAGGCACTCCATTAGCAGCTCCTTAAAAGGTTGATTATTGGCCAGGTTATGCTGAGGTAAACCAGGGGGGTTACAAACAGTGCCATCAGGCAAGTGCTTTCAAGTCGCAGATAATGACCGCATCCAGATGAAACTTGCCAGCAGGCAACAGAGGCGGCCCGGCAGGCCACCTCTGTATTGTTTCAAAGTTTACTCTGCCTTTACTGCAACATAGCCAAAGTTGCCATCGGGCCGACGCAGCAGTAACCGCACCAGGTCATCTTTTTTAACCTTGCTTGCCAAGTCAGCAAAGCCTTCCAGGCTATCCACCCGCTGGCCATTAAATTCCAGAATCAGGTCGCCCCGCACCATGCCGGCTTCTTCAGCAGAAGAGCCGGATGCAACCTCTGACACAACCACACCCTTTGTATCTTTAAGCCCCAACTGCCGAGCCATCTCCGGTGTCAGCTCCCGCACCACAACACCGATGCTGGCGGTGGATGGCGATTCCGCAGAGCTTGCATCCTGGGGCTGCTGACCAACCTGAAGAACAAGCTCCATCTTTTTGGCCTTGCGGTAAACCACTATTTTGACCTGCTTGCCAACCGGAGTTGAAACCACCACCTTGGGCAGATCTGTTTCAGCATCAACCGGCTTGCCATCAAAGGATACAATCACATCTTCAACCTGAAGCCCACCCTGATCAGCAGGAGAATCTTTGATTACATTGGTAACAATGGCCCCCTTTGCATCCTCCAGCCCAAGGGATTTGGCCAGCATCGGAGTCAGGGCACCAAAATTAACCCCCAGATAACCCCGCACTACCTTGCCGGTGGTTTTCAGTTGATCAGCCACTGTTTTAGCCATGCTGATCGGAATTGCAAAGCCGATCCCCTGACCATTGGCGATAATGGCTGTGTTGATACCAACCACCTTGCCGCTACTGTTAAACAGCGGGCCACCAGAGTTACCAGGGTTGATGGAGGCATCAGTCTGGATATAATCATCATAGGGGCCACTGCCGATTACACGGCCTTTGGCACTTACAATACCGGCGGTTACAGTGTGTCCCAGACCAAAGGGGTTACCGATTGCCATCAGCCACTCACCAACTTCCAGGCTGTCACTGTCGCCAAGCTCTGCAAATGGCAGCGGTTTTTTATCACTTATCTTCAACAGGGCCACATCCAGCTTGTCATCGGCCCCCTTAACCTCAGCCTTGATTTCACGACCATCATCCAGTTTGACCATCACCTCATCGGCACCGGCCACAACATGGTTATTTGTCAGCAGGTAGCCATCGGCACTGATGATGAAGCCTGTTCCCATCCCCTGCTGTTTGCGGGGTGTTTGGGGCACCTGCTGCCCAAAGAAGCGGTTAAACAGATCACCAAAGGGATCACCACCCATAAAAGGGTGCATCTGCGGCATACGTCCGGCTGGTTTCAGGTTTTTAACAGTACGGATATTAACTACAGTGGGTTTAAGCTTTCTGGACAGCTCTACAAAGTCAGGACAGACCGCCTTGGCCTCTACCTGGACAGTTGGAATCACCAGTGCTGTTGCCACCAGTATAAATACAGTTACAAGCAGACTTCTCAACTTCATTTTTTTACCTCCGGTTGTGGTGATTTAAGTATATAACCCTGCCCACGTACAGTACAGATCAGTTTATTTGAAAACCCATGATCCACTTTTCTACGCAGGTAGTTGATATAAACATCAATTATGTTGGTGAAGTTATCAAAGGTATGTTCCCAGACCTTTTCAGCAATCATGGTACGTGTAACCACCTGATTAACATTACGCACCAGGTACTCAAGCAGACCATACTCTTTGGCAGTCAGCTCAATCTGTTTTTCACTTCGCCAGACCTTACGGGCCACCGGATCAAGTATCAGGTCATCAACAGTAAGCACCTTACCCCTGTCACGTCCAGAACGTATGGCCAGGGCACGTACCCTGGCAGACAATTCGGCAAAGGCAAAGGGTTTGGTCAGGTAATCGTCTGATCCGGCATCAAGGCCGGCCACAATATCCTGGGTGCTGTCTTTGGCGGTCAGCATTAAGACCGCAGAGTGAACATCATTATAACGCAGTTCACTTACAACGCTCAGACCATCTTTATCTGGTAGCATCACATCCAGAATCAACAGATCAAAATGCTGCTTCAATGCTGTATTAATGGCCTGCTGACCATCATGCACTACTGTAATTTCATAGCCTTCTTCTTCCAGACCACGCTTTATGAAATCAGCTATCTTCTTATCATCATCAACCAACAGGATTTTCATGATCAAACTCCCTTATATTTAATTTGCCCGAATTACAGTTAAGAGACCGGTTTTACAACTATTGCGGTGATACAAAGCAAGCCTTGCGGGACAGCTCCCGTAACAGAGCTGTCATCAATCAACAGATTGTGCAGATATACGCCTCAGGATTTCCGATGCAGACTCCTCCACTGACTTGCTGGTGACATCCACAATCAGCCAGCCTGGATGATCACGGTAAAGTTTACGGCAGAAGGCTATTTCATCTTCCACATTCTCATAATCAGCATAGCTGCTCTTGCTGCTTTGCCCCATATTTACCAGACGGGATGAACGGATCTCCACCAGCCTTTTTGGGCTGATCAGAAGGCCCACCACTTTGGCAGGGTCGATCTGATCCAGCTCTTCCGGCGGATCAATCCCCTTTACCAGAGGCACGTTGGCCACCTTGTAGCCTTTATGGGCCATATACATGGAAAGCGGGGTCTTGGATGAACGGGATACACCCACCAGCACCAGATCGGCCTTGGCAAGCCCTCTGGTTTCCTGTCCATCATCATGCTTTACCGTAAAGTTGACCGCTTCCATCCTGCGGTAGTAGTCAGTATCGATCTGGTGCAGCAGACCAGGGGTTGAACGAGCTACGCTGCCCAGAAAAAGTGACAGGCTTTCCAGCAGCGGCGAAAGCAGGTCAAAGGCCATCAGGCTGCATTCTTCAGCAATGGTATGAACCGAAACAGCAAGCGAGGAATCAACCAGTGTGTAAACCAGCAGACCTTCGTTAGGATTTATGGTGGCCACAGCCTGTTGTATCTCCTGCTGGCTGTTCACCTTTGCCAGCCTTACAATCCGTACATCATGGCTGCCAAACTGGGACAGGGCTGCCTTAACCACCCTTTCAGCGGTTTCTCCGGTTGAGTCAGAAAGCAGATAGATTGTTTTCATATTTTTCAGCTCCATTTCCTTGGAATTTAATCTCTTCATATTTAATGGCTAAATTCTAATGAAAACTATTAAGGAGCGGCTGGTTTGTCAAGGTTTTTGTTGTAACTGTCATTCTCTTCTGTTAGCTTCTATCGGACTCAACAAGTCTTAAAACAAGGGTTTATGTTCATGTTCAGCACTAACGGCAATAAATCAGGATGGTATCAGATCACCTGTCAGGTTCCGCAGGAACTGGCAGATCAGATGGCAGATTTTCTTGCTGCACTGTCCGGCAATGGGGTCTGCACAGAAAACCGCTCTGTGGACAGCTTTTCCACTGCTGAAATCTCGCCACTGACCACCGCTTCCATATCTGCCTATTTTTTACTACCCTGCCAACTGGATGAAATCCTTGCAGAAATTGATACATATAACTCTGACCTTGGCTTAACAGATGTTGCTGAACCGCTGGTCACCCTGATTGGTACTGAGGATTGGGCCAACAACTGGAAGCAGAACTTCAAGCCATTGCAGGTAGGCAATAAGTTAATGATTGTTCCAACCTGGGAAGAAACAGTGTCTGGCGATAACAGGCATGAGATCAGACTTGACCCTGGTATGGCCTTTGGCACCGGAGGTCATGAAACCACCAGACTCTGCCTTGAGGCCCTTGAACTTGCAGTTGAAAACAACAGACTTCCACTGGATCAGTTAAAGATTCTGGACCTTGGCACCGGCTCCGGCATTCTTGCCATTGCCGCTGCAAAGCTGGGGGTCATGCAGATTGATGCGGTGGATATTGACCAGCAGGCCGTTGAAGTGGCCCATGAAAACTGCATCCTCAATAATGTGTCAGAACAAATCCGTTGCAGCAGCATCCCACTTGAGCAGCTTGGTGGTAATTACCATATCATCCTGGCCAACATCCTGGCGGAAGAGCTGGTCAGGCTGGCACCGCAATTATCACAACAACTGGCCTCAGAGGGCAGTCTGATCCTGTCCGGCATTCTGGCCGAACGTGAGGAACTGGTACTTGAAGGCTTTGCCCCCTGCCCTTTGACCCACGTTACCACCGCAGCCGCCGGTGAATGGCGTTGTATGTATTACAAGAGGCGGTCATGAGTTCACCCCGTCGTTTCATAGTCAGCTCCCATAGTATCCGAGATGGTTATGCCTCCTTTGATGGTCAGCAGCACCACCACATAGCACGGGTTCTCCGTATGCGGGCCGGTGATGAAGTCATTCTGGTGGATGAACATGGCCGCAGACATTTTGGTCTGATTGATCAGGTTACACGGGAATGGACGGCGGTACGGATTTCCCAGGCACTGGAAGCATCAACCTTCCCCGTTGCACCCAAAATCACCATCATGCAGGGCTTGCCAAAGGGAGACAAGATCGACCTGGTTCTGCAAAAAGGAACCGAACTTGGAGTATCCGAATTTGCGATTTTCCGTGCTGGCCGCTCAGTCCCCAGATTATCCGGTGACAAGCTACATGAAAGGTTGGAACGCTGGAACCGGATTACAGCCGAAGCAGCACGGCAATCCGAACGGTACAACCAGCCACTGGTAAGCTGGCATCCAACTGCTGCGGCAGCGGCAGCCAGTACAGCAAATGCCGATCTAAAGTTGCTTTTGTGGGAGCGTGGCAAGCCGGTACTGCTTAGGGAGCTGTTTGATACAATGCATAAGCCAGAACAGATAGCCATAGCCATCGGGCCGGAAGGTGGCTTTGAAGCTGGTGAAGCCGAAGCCTTTGCAATGTGGGGCTTTATTCCGGTTACAATGGGTGAACGGATAATGCGTACAGAGACTGCGGCACTTGCCATGACCTCAATAGTACAGTATAAATGGGGCGATATTTAGTTTCAAACTCGAAAACCGGTTGTTTCAAATCTAGTATGCCTGAAAAGGGTG
>CAZRKG010000032.1:0-18461 GCA_964600635.1 uncultured Geobacter sp.
GGTGGTTTTGCAGGATTGAGACATCCAGCCGTGCTACGCTGTTATGTTCATCAATTATGGCTGGTTTAGCCTGCAAGCAGTACCAGCAACCATCCAGATACATACCAAACTGATGTCGTCTGTCAGGAGCTACAGAACCGGTTGCCGGTGATATTTCAAAAATCTTGCCTGCTTCTGCCAGAAACTGCTCTTTGTCGAGGCCGTTCAGGTCTGTAATCACTCGGTTGTAAGCCATGATGTTAAGCTGGCTTTCCGGGAAGATCACGGTCAGGAAGTAGTTGTATTCCTCCTGTCCGGTGTGGTTGGGGTTGGCAGCTTTACGCAGTTCCCGCACCTTGGCAGCGGCTGCTGAACGATGGTGACCATCGGCAACATACAGGGTGGGAATGGCGGCAAACAGGTCTGTAAGATGTCTGATCAGTTCTGAATCAGGCACTACCCAAAGTTTATGGGAAACACCATCATCGGTACTGAAGTTGTAATCCGGCGGTTCGTAGGAAGCCGAGAGCAGGATTTCCTCCAGTTCTGGATGGTTGCGGAAGATGTAAAAAACCGGCTCATCATTGGCATCCAGTGTATCAATATGCCTGATCCGGTCATCTTCCTTATCTGCTCTGGTCTGCTCATGTTTCTTGATGACACCGCTGACATAATCATCCACCGCAGCACAGGCCACCAGGCCGGTCTGAACCACCTTGCCCATCTGCTGACGGTAGATGTAATAGCAGGGGGCTTCTTCTTTGATCAATGTACGCCGATTGATGAAGTCCTGAAGGTTCTGGCGGCCCTTTTGATGT
Source organism: uncultured Geobacter sp. (assembly GCA_964600635.1). Classification (GTDB taxonomy): domain Bacteria; phylum Desulfobacterota; class Desulfuromonadia; order Geobacterales; family Pseudopelobacteraceae; genus Trichlorobacter. The sequence goes on from CAZRKG010000032.1 coordinate 798, forward strand.
ACCTGATCACTGTAGGGGTCAGTATCAGGCGGCAGGTTAATCTCCGGGCGTGAGATATGGAGAAAAGAATCTCTGTTTTCCCCAGCCATTTTACGGGCTTCCTCAACATCCATCACATCGTATGGCAGGGAGGCCACACGGGGGGCAAGGTGTACTGGTGGGCGTAATGCCTCAAACGGTTTGATAATTGCCATTTACAAGCTCCTGGCGGTTTAGATTATTGAATATAACGTCTTGCACCGACAAAGCGACGCACAAAGTATGATTCATCCAGTCCAGCGGTGCGGATCTCCTCGCCACGGCGGGGGGCATGGACAAACCTGCCATTACCAACATAGATACCAACATGGTTTACGCTGGCCGCTGAATCACCAAAGAATACCAGGTCGCCATCTTTCAGATCGGACTTGATGACCTGGTTGCCAGCCTGAAACTGTTCCCGTGAAGTACGGGGAATATTGACACCGCAAAGATTGTAAACAGCCTTGGTAAATCCGCTGCAATCCATGCCATCCACCACTGTGTTGCCACCCCACTGGTAGGGGATGCCCACAAAACGCTCGGCAGTTCTGGCGGCAATATAGCCCAGATCCTGATCGTCTGCCCGTGGTGCTGGCTGCTTTGCCGGTTTTGATGGTGATGTCTCCAGATCCTGCTCTGGTGGCGGATATGGCTTAAGTGCCGGACTGGCTGGCTTCCTTATATCTGCATAGGCCAGCTCATCTGGCGATGCAATGTAGTAGCTGTCTATCACCCGTTCTGCCACCAACTGGTCAGCGGCCTGGCGGGCGGATTGTCGGCTTGGGAAGTCGCCGAATCTGACAGCATAGATACCGCTGTCCTTACGAAAATAAAAGGCATCAATCCCTTTGTTTTGCAGGCGGTTGGTGAACCGTTCCGCATTGCCAAGCTCGGAAAATGCCCCCATCTGGATTGCATAGCCCAGCCGTTTGACACCCTGGGCATATTTTGTACTGCTGCCAGTGTGGCTGGTGGAAGCTGGTCTGGCTGGCTTTGATGATGCACAGCCTGCATTGGCAGTGGCCAGTGAAAACATCAGACCAGCGTAAACTGTAATTTTTAAAATTCGCATCAATTTAATCCTCGTCCTTCACATCCCGTCTGACCCCCATCAGAAACGGGATAATAAAATCATCCAGGGCACCATCCAGCACGTTATCCGGATTACCGGATTCAACACCGGTACGCAGGTCTTTTACCATCTTGTAAGGGTGGAGTACATAGGAGCGGATCTGGCTGCCCCATCCGATCTCCTTTTTTTCTCCAGCCAGTTCCGCAGCCTTTACATTACGTTCCTGCATTTCCTTTTCATACAGTTTGGCCCGCAACACCTTCATGGCAGTGGCACGGTTAAGAATCTGGCTTCTTTCGGATTGGCAGGCAACTATTATGCCGGTGGGCAGGTGGGTGATCCTGACAGCAGAATCAGTGGTGTTGACATGTTGTCCACCTGCTCCGCTGGAACGGTAGGTATCCACCCGCAGGTCAGAATCAGAAATCTTGATATTGATTTCACCTTCGTCAATTTCAGGAAATACAAATACCGAGGCAAAGGAGGTGTGGCGGCGGTTGTTGCTGTCAAAGGGGGATAGCCTGACCAGGCGGTGAACACCGGCTTCGGCCTTGAGATGCCCATAGGCATTTTCACCGCTTACACTGAAGGTTGCTGATTTTAGACCGGCTTCTTCACCATCCTGGTAATCGGTGATGATGGTTTTCCAGCCCTTTTTTTCGCAGTAACGCAGCAGCATCCGCATAAGCATGTTGGCCCAGTCCTGGGATTCGGTGCCACCGGCACCGGAGTTGACCGAGATGAAACAGCCGGACTGGTCATGGGGGCCGGACAGCATCCGCTGAAACTCAGTCTCTGCCACTTTTGTGGACAGGTTCTGAATCATCTGCTGCAATTCTGTCAGAACAGATTCATCGCCAGCCTCTTCACCCAGCTCAATCATAAGCTGGGCTTCTTCTGCCATCAGATTCAGGCCATCCCATGCTTTAATCAGCTTTTCAATGTTGGTACGTTTTTTAAGGATTTCCTGTGTAGCAGCAGGATTATCCCAAAAACCAGGGGCAGCTATCTGTGCATCCAGCTCCTGCAATTCCTCCCGCTTGCTGTCCAGGTCAAAGGGACCTCCGCAGAGAGTTGATCCGGCTGCCAAGCTGTTCAAGCAGTTCTGTTTCTTCATTAAACATGGTTTTGCATACTCCTATTTTTGCGATATACGATCAGAAGCAATGGTACCAGAATCAGGCAGCACCATGCAAACAGATCGCCAATTTTCAGATATACTGTATTGGCACGCCCCTGTTTGACATCCCCCACCATGACCGCCTCCTTAAACAGGGCGGTCATCCCCCTGATATGACCATTCTGGTCAATAATGGAGCTGACACCTGTGTTGGCAGCCCTTACCAGTGGAGTTCTGGTTTCAACTGCCCTGAAGGCTGCCATTGAAAGATGCTGGTATGGTGCTGATGAACGACCAAACCAGGCATCATTGGTGATGTTTACCAACACCCTGCTGCCGGCATTGGCAAGTTTGCGGCCCAGTTCAGGAAAAATGACCTCATAGCAGACCAGCACACCATAATTGCTATGTTTGCCGGCCAGGGGGCTGACCTCTTCACCCCTGGCAAAATCACCAATGCCATGTACTATCTTATTAACAAATGGCAGCAGTTGTGCCAACGGTACATACTCGCCAAAGGGGACCAGGTGCATCTTGTCTGCCCGTCCAAGCTCATTGCCATCTTTGTCCAGCAGAAAGGCACTGTTAAGGTAAACTTCCCTGTCACCACGTATTTCTGTTGCCGGACTGCCAAAAAGCAGCTCCACCCCCAGCTCTCGGGCCAGACTGCGGATTTTCTCCGAGGAACTGCTGTTTTCCTGAAAAAAGAACGGTGCGGCACTTTCTGGCCAGACGATCAGATCCGGCTGCTGGTGCTGGCAGGCCTGACGGGAAAGCCTGCTGTAAATATCCAGAGTTTTATCACGGTATTCCGGCGACCATTTGACTGACTGATCTATATTTCCCTGGATCAGGGCCACCTTGAATGGTTGCTGATCCTTCTCGGCCTGATTGTTAAGCTGCAAAAAACCGTAGCCAAAGGTACTTAACAAGGCAATTACAAATACAATGGCACTTTTGGCAGGGTAGGGGATCTCTGCACCGGAAAAGGCTCGGATAATACGGTAAAAGACCACATTGGCCAGCACAATCAGGGCTGTGATACCATAAACACCGGTAATATCCGCAATCTGTATCAGTGGCAGCCAGCGATACTGGGAATGCCCCAGCATGGCCCAGGGAAAGCCGGTCAGCAAAAAATTACGCATGAAATCTGTGGCTACCCATGCCATCGGCATGATCAGGGCTGATTTAAGTCCAGATTGCTGACCCAGCACAGTTGCCAGGGCAGTCAGTCCGTAAAACACCGCCAGCCAGGCAGAAAGCAGTAACCAGAGCGGAATAGCCACATAAAGGGGCAGATGACCATACTGCCCCATAACAATTACAAGCCAGTAGAGTAGTCCGGCATAGGCTGTAAACCCGGACAGCCACCCCAGACGGAAAGCTACCCAGGCCGATTTGCCCTCAAGGCTGATTAAAAGCGGTACCAGGGCAACAAAGGCCAGAAAGGAAAATCCGGCACTGGGAAATGACATGGCAACCAGTAAGCCGGTCAGCACTGCCAGCAGATAATAATTTGATTTAATTGAGGATATTGGCATTAGATGTTAAGGGCTGCTCACTGGTCCGACTGTTCTTCGGTCTGATGAATCCGGGATATGATTACCTTTTTGACTTTACGAGGGTCTGAGTCCAGCACCTGAATCTTGAAATCCTTATCTGTAATAACGGTTCCCGGTAGTGGAATATCACCGGACAGGTGGGCCACCAGACCCCCTACAGTATCAAACTTGTCCCGTTCAATCACAAGATCCAGCTTTGTTTCCAGTTCTTCCAGAGGCAGACGGGCATCGGTGGTGATGGAGCCATCCTGGTTGATCACGTAGAGGTCTTCCTCCATATCGTACTCATCCTGTATATCACCCACAATCTGCTCCAGCAGATCTTCAATGGTTACCAGGCCGGATGTGCCACCGTATTCATCCACCACAATGGCAAGGTGGACTTTCTTTTTCTTAAATTCCTGCAACAGCAGTGCAAGGGTGTTAGTCTCTGGTGTAAAGAACGGTTCACGTACAACATCTGTCAGTTCCAGTTGTGGATTACAGTCGCCCAGGTATTTCAGCAGATCTTTTGCATATAAAAGTCCGATAATGTTGTCCAGGGTGCCCTGGTATACCGGAATACGGGAATGGCCGCAGGCGATGATTGCCTCAATGGTTTCAGCAGTGCCTGATTCTATACTGACTGCCGCCATACCTGTTCTGGGTACCATGATTTCACGTACAAGGGTTTTGTCCAGTTCCAGAACAGCACTGATCATCTCCCGTTCGTTTTCATCCACCACACCTTCTTCTTCGCCAGCTTCAATCAGTTCATGGATCTCCTCTTCCGTTACCTTTTTACGTCCGGTAATCAGTCTGGATATCGCTTCAAACAGACCAGCCGGCCTGCGACAGTTGCCATCTTCCATGGCCTAAAACCTCCAAAACTTATATTTATTCAGGCAGTACAGACAGCCCTTCCTGCTGTAAAAGTTTCCAGAGCTGCTGCTCCTTCTGCTCCATTTTAATGGCTTCAGTTTCTCCGCTTCTTTCATGGTCATAACCGCAGAGATGCAGAATCCCGTGCAGTAGCAGAAAAACAAGCCGTTCATAACCGGTCAGACCTGCTTCGCCTGCCTCTCTGGCGGCAGTATCGGCAGAGATGACCACATCACCCAGGGCATTGGGCATCAGGTGGGTAAATTCACCCTCCTGTAATGAAAATGAGATTACGTTGGTGGGATGGTCCTTGCCCAGATATTCGGCATTCAAAGTACGAATGCTGCGATCCCCTGTAATGGTGATGGAAAGCTCAGTCTCATCAGGACATCCCAAGGCGTTTAAGATCCTCTCCGCTGCCTTCCTGATGCTGCGAAGCGGGGCCGGATGCCTTCGCTGCCGGTTCTGTACCATTATGTGCATTGCTCTTTTTGCCTCCATTGGTCCCTTTATGGACCGGCTCAGGGTAATCAATCCGGTGGTGGAACATGGCTGCCAGAATCCTGTTAAAACTTTTGGCGATTTCATGCAGGTTTTTCAGGGTCAGTTCACACTCATCCAACTGACCATCGCTGAATATCCGGTTGATCAGTTTCTGAACCATCCCCTGAATTCTGTCAGGGGTGGGGTTTACCAGTGTACGTGAGGCTGCTTCCACTGCATCGGCCAGCATCACAAGACCGGCTTCACGGGTCTGGGGTTTGGGGCCAGGGTAGCGAAACTCCTGCTCCTCCACATGCAAACCCTCTGCCTCAGCCTGCTGGCGGGCCTTTTCATAGAAAAATGTGATCATGGCAGTGCCGTGGTGCTGGCGGATAATATCGGTAATCAACTGGCCCAGACGGTGTTCCCTGGCAAGAATCTCACCTTCCTTTAGGTGGGAGATCAGCACCAGGGCAGACATGTGGGGTGAAAGTTTATCATGGCGGTTTTCACCACCCTGCATGTTTTCAATAAAATAAAGTGGTTTGGCTGTTTTACCCACATCGTGGTAATAGGCTGAAACCCTGGCCAACAGTGGATTTGCACCTATTGCCTCTGCTGCTGCCTCCACCAGGTTGCCCACCATGACACTATGGTGGTAGGTGCCTGGGGCCTTGATCAGCAATTCCCTCAAAAGGGGTGAGTTCAGGTTTGCCAGCTCAAGCAGCTTGATGTTTGTGGTGTAGTGAAAAAGTGTCTCAAACAGGGGCACAAAGGCTGAAACCAGCATGGAGGAAAGTAAAGCACCCAACAGTGCAAACAGGGAGACATGCAGGGTGTGGATGCTTATCAGACTGTTGCTGATGGCCTGAAAACATAAGACCATCCCCAGATTTGCCAGGGCCAGTTTAAGGCCAGCCACATAGATTGTATTCCGGTTCTGACACTGTCCAACACTATGGGCACCCAGCAAACTTCCTGCCAGAGCGTAGATTACAACAAAAATATTGCCGTTAAACAGCAGCCCAAGCAGAGGCACCAATGTGATGCAATAGACCAGGGCCACCTCTGAGTTGAGCAGAATCCTGATGGTCATGGCTGCTGCGGCAAAAGGCAGCAGATAGGCGTAGGATTCAGTGGCAATGGTTGGAAATGCGGCCCCGATATTGGTTGCGATGATCTGGGCCAGCTTGTAACTGATAACACTACCCACCAGCAGTGAACTGACAGCCAGAAGATCCTTGTTGCTGGTGCTGAATTTACGGATATTGATGCAGGCAAAGCGGTAAGGCAGATAAATCAGCAGGCTGATCAGCAGTAAGTAGCCAATGGCTGTGGAAAAACTACTGGCACCGTGGCTGGCCTGCTGTAACATGGCCAGTTTTTTAGCCTGTTCATTACTTATCCGTTCCCCCACCCGTACAACCATCTCACCTTTTTTAAGTCTGTAAAGCACCGGTTTGATTTCATTAACTGCTGAATCCTTACGGGCTTCTGTGGCATCACGGTTAAAGATCAGGTTAGGTTTTAACAGCCTTGCCGTCAGTTTAAGTAAGAGCTTTGAACCTTCCCTGTTGACGGAAGCCAGTCTTGTTTCCAGCAGCAGGGTTCTGGCCTGGTTAATATCAATAAAACCGGTTTTGTCATTGTAGATACCAATGGTTTTACCCGAGGTGTTATACAGCTCAATTCCGTGCATGACATCGGTATTAAAGACACTGGCATCCAGGACAATCTTACTGTTGTACAGCCGGTCAAGAGTCTGTTGCAGCTCGGTCATCAGATTATGTTTTTCTGCCAGCCTGTGTAACAGATCAAGTTCTGCATTGGACAGATTAAGATTCAGTACCGGCTCCAGCAGATTTTTAAGCTCTTCGTTATGCTTCTGTTCATTTTTATGGTTACTGGCTATTTTTACGGCACGATCCAGTTTATCCATCAGATCTGCCGAGATCTGATGGTTATATGTATAGATTGAAGGGGCGTTTTTTTCAGCCTCTTCCCGTAACTGTGCGGTCAACTCTTTATCTTCCAGCAGATATTCTTCTGAAGCACGGATGTCAGAGGTTGAGATTTCACCGGTCTGGTAGCGGCCAATGGTGAGATTATGGCTGGGAAGCAGCAGCAGGGCCAGAAGAATGGCATTGCCAAACAACAGAATAAACCGGTTGCGGCGTGCTTTCTTCGGGTTTGAAAAACGCTTTACAAGTGAGTCCAGCAGGTTGCCACCCCACCTGGCAAGGTAGGTCTGGGTGGTGATTTCATTTTTATGTTCAGGATTGCTGGGCATGGCAGGCCGTCAGATGGCCCCTTGTTGATCAGTTAGAGGGATAGGGGAAGCTGGTGGTGGATTGTCAGCATAAGCCTTGCTTGTTGCAGTAACCGCTGCTGGTGATGCAGGATATGTATGCTTTGTGTGATGTTGCATAATGAATCTGATTATACGTTCAGCCGGTGAGGGGTGTCAATTATTTCAATGGATCATGAAAAACTTAGCAGATACTGGTATTTTGGTCTGTAGTGGTGTAAGAAACTCTGAATTTGTTAAGTAAACTTTATTACAGATTGGTAGCTTTATGTCTGAACGCAAAGGAATTCTGAAGGCAGCAGGTGTACTTGGCTCGGCCACAATGCTGTCACGCATCATGGGTATGGTGCGGGATATGGTGGTATCACGGCTGTTTGGGGCCGGAATGGCCACCGATGCCTTTTTTGCGGCTTTCCAGATCCCTAACATGCTACGGCGTTTTTTTGCCGAGGGAGCCTTGACATCTGCCTTTGTGCCGACCTTTTCTGAAACACTGACAAAGGAAGGGGAGGAGCGGGCACGGGAGCTGGCCAATATCTGCTTTACCATGCTTACCATCCTGGTTGCCGGCATCACGTTAATTGGAATTATCTGCTCACCATTGATTGTACGTCTGATGTTTCCGGGCTTTACAGCAGTGCCTGGCAAGTTTGAGCTGACCGTACTACTTAACCGCCTGATGTTTCCTTATCTGTTTTTCATCTCCCTGGTGGCACTTTGCATGGGGATTCTTAACACCTTACGTCACTTCTTCACACCGGCCATATCAACTGTGTTCCTCAATATCACCATGATTTTGTCAGCTCTGTTGCTGCGTCCATTTTTCCATTATCCGATCACCGCCCTGGCGGTGGGGGTGTTGCTGGGAGGGGTGATCCAACTGCTGCTGCAACTGCCGGTTCTGTGGAAGAAAGGTTATCCAATCAGGCCCTGTTTCCGGTTTTCTGATCCCAAAGTCAGAAGGATTGCCATGCTGATGTTGCCAGCAACACTGGGGGTAGGGGTATATTATCTTAACATTACAGTTGGTAATATTCTGGCATCACTGTTGCCCCAGGGCTCGGTTTCATATCTCTACTATGCACAGCGTCTGTTTGAATTTCCCCAGGGGGTGTTCACGGTATCAGTGGCCCAGGCAGTGCTGCCAACCATGAGCAGACAGGCTGCCGAGCAGGATCTGGCTGGTATGAAGGATTCTTTGAACTACGGCATCCGCCTGACCCTGTTTGTTACCATCCCTGCACTGGTGGGGCTGATTATCTGTTCCAAGCCACTAATGTCACTGCTGTTCATGGGGGGGCAGTTTGATTACAACATGGCCAGGCAATCAGCACTGGCACTGGTTTATTACTCATTTGGTCTGGCCTGTGTTGCCCTGGTACGGGTGCTGGCACCAGCCTTTTATGCCATGAAAGATACCAGAACACCGGTGCTGACCGCACTGGTTGCATTTCTGCTGAACCTGGGTTTCAGCCTCTGGCTGATGGGGCCTTTGCAACATGGCGGTCTGGCACTGGCATCTTCTCTGGCAGCAACTGGCAATATGTTGTTATTGTTCTGGTTTTTACATAATAAAATCGGATCGCTGGGGGCAGGGCGGATGTTTAAAACAGCTACAGTTGCCGCCATATCTTCAATCCCAATGGGCCTGTCCGCCTGGTGGCTTACAACTTTGTACGACTGGTCTCTGCCAGGCCAGAAGGTTATCAAGGCATTGCTGGTGGCAGGTGTTGTGCTGGTGGCGGTGCTGGTTTATGGTATTTGCAGCTTTATATTAAAATCGGAAGAAGTCAGGGAGTTCAGCGGTATCATCAAGAGAAAGCTGGGGCGTTAAGATGAAGAAACTGGATTGTATCAGACATTATCAAACAGGCTTGGGGATCGGGGCGGTGGCAGTCAATCAGTCAGGAGTCTGCCAGGTCTGGCTGCCGGGGGATAAGCTACCGGAGCAGATAAAGTCTGATTCAGCTCTGGTCACCGAGCTGGCTGAAGAGGCTGCCAAACAGCTAAAGCAGTACTTTGACAATGGCAGGCAACAGTTTGATTTAACTGTTGATATTTCACAGATGACCCCATTCAGGCAAAGGGTTTTACAACAGACCATGTTGATTCCCTATGGCACTGTAATCAGCTATGGCAAACTGGCAGAGCTGGTGGGATCGCCCAGGGCTGCCCGTGCCGCAGGCGGTGCTTTGGCAGCTAATCCGGTTCCGGTAATCATCCCCTGCCACCGGATTGTTGCAGGCGATGGAGCCTTGACAGGTTTCAGTGCCATTGGTGGAATTTCCATGAAAAAAAACTTACTATTGATGGAAGGTGTTGATTTGAAAGGGTTCAAAAAAGATTGTCCTGCTTTTGGTTATACACAGAAAGATTCTGAATAACAAAAATAAATTTTACTTGACATTGGAAATTACCGTAAATCCACCACTTTGGAGCTGCTTCTTGTAACTATCTGTAATTACTGGTATTTATTTTGCCTAAAAAATAGGCAAACAGTTGGAATCGCCTGCCAGCCTGTTGATTTATGTTTTCATCAACATCCATGTCCACAAGTTATCAACAGATTTTGTTGACAGTCTGCTAACCAGTTGAAATTCTTTCAGCAACCCGAAGTAATCCAGTGTTTCAGTGTGGAACTTCATTGTTTTTAGCCTCAACCCAAAACGCCTCCATCTCTTCAAGATTGGAATCCTGGGGCTGTTTTCCCAGCAGTTTTAACTGTTGTTCAATAAACTGAAAACGGCCCTGAAACCGGTTGATTGTTTTTTGCAGGGCACCTTCAGGGTCAATACCCAGAAAACGGGCCAAGTTGGCAACTGCAAACAACAGATCGCCCAGCTCTGCTTCTATTGCTCTGTGTTGCTTCTGCTCTATAGCCTCCTCCAGTTCCTGCAACTCCTCATGTACTTTGTCCATCACCTGGCTGGTATTTTCCCAGTCAAAGCCTACCCTTGATGCTTTTTCAGTAATTTTAAGTGCTTTCAACAGGGCCGGCAGAACGGGTGGTATACCGGACAGGGCTGATGGCCGTTCAGCTTGCTTCTCATGCTTTTTAATCTGATCCCAGTTGGCGATCTGGGCTTCACTGTCCTTGATCACCATATCTCCAAAAACATGGGGGTGCCGTCGCACCAGTTTATCAGACAGGGTCTCCATAATATCAGCAATATCAAAGGCACCACGTTCTGATGCTATGGCAGCATGAAAGACCGGCTGCAACATCAGATCCCCCAGCTCTTCCTTCAACAGCTCATCGGAACCGCAATCAATCGCTTCCATAACTTCGTAGGTCTCCTCCAGCAGGTGCCGTTTAAGGCTTGCATGGCTTTGCTCCGCATCCCAGGGACAACCCCCTGGCCCCCTCAGCCTGTCCATAATGGATAAAAGTCTTGCAAAGCTGCTGCCTGGATCGTTTTTCATGTTGTAACTCCGCTTTCGTTGGTTTTGGTTGACTGTCTGCAAGCAGTATGTTATCAATCTTTGCTCATTTCAACCCTGTAGTACATATAAATCGGTGCGTAGCGCAGCCTGGTAGCGCACTACCTTGGGGTGGTAGGGGTCGCTGGTTCAAATCCGGTCGCACCGACCAGAAAAATCAACGGGTTAGACGATACAGTCTAACCCGTTTTTTGTTACTGGGTACAGTTCTGGGTACAGTTTTCTCAAAGTAAGGATTTGGCACGGTTTTTGACATGGAATGAAAATCGTTGTAACCAGGCATAATCTTGTAAGCTGCCTTGAAGCATCATCCCCGCTATCTGTTACAACTTGACAACCCTTCCTGCCATAAACTATCTGCTGACACGGATTTGCAACATGTACCAGTACAACTCCACATGGGCTGCATGGTCTGTTTGGCAACAGACTGCCCGATGTTTGGGAGCTGCATTTCTTATCAAACGACCATGTAGCCTGTTTTGATGGTGTTGCAACGTTGCAGTCTGCCCTTATGCATGATTTATATGTTATGTTTCCCCTTAATCTGAATCAACTGTCCTCCAAGTTAAAAACCAATCGGCAAAAAATATGACACAAAAGCAACTTACCATGTAATTAATGTAGAGCCGGAAAAAAAGACCAATTACAGAAAGTACAGACAATGAAGCGGATCTTGATAGCGGTATGCGGCCTAACATCCCAGGTGATTACAGAAACACTGTACGCCCTGCACCAGCAGGGGCGTATGCCCCATGCCATCAGAATACTGACCACACGCCAGGGCAAGGCGGTCTGCAATGCCCACCTGTTAAGCCCGACAGATGGTGAATATGCCAGGCTATTGTCTGACTACAGTATTGATGGCAGTAAAATAGACTTCTCTGCCCGTCACCTGCTTACCCCTTTGGATGAATCTGGCCGTGAGCCGGATGATATTGCCACCGAGGAAGAAAGCGAGCAGTTCCTGCAACTCTGCATGGAACAGGTCTTTCAAGCCACCAGTGATCCTGATTGTCAACTGCTTATCTCCATAGCTGGTGGCAGAAAAACCATGGGAGCCTGCCTTGCCCTGGCAGCCCAATGTTACGGCAGACCCCAGGACAGACTTTACCATGTACTTGTCTCACCGGAATTTGAAAGCAGCCGTGAATTCTTCTTTCCACCGGCAAAATCAAGGGAAATCACCCTTAAAGACCAGGAAGGCAACCCATATCGCAAAGAAACCCGCTTTGCAAAAATCAGCCTGGTCACAATCCCCTTCTTCTCCATCAGAAATCGTTTGACAGAAAACCACCTGAAACAGCCAGAAACCCCATCAGCCCTGATGCTGTCACTAATGCGTGAAAAACGGCCAGAACTGACCATAGACCTGTCAGGCAAAAGATTGATCTGGAAAGGGGTGGAAGCAGACCTGATGCCTGCCAGACTTGCCCTGTACAGCTTCTTTGCCATGCTTAAAAAAGACAGCAAGTGTGATAAGAAAAGCTGTAAAAACTGCACAGACTGCTTTGTAAACCTGGCAGAAATCTACCAGCGTGAGGAAATGCTGGCAGAGCTTTACAGCCGGATAGAGCCGGATAAAGACCATGATGCCATGAGTGACACCGGCATAAAAGCCATCTCTGCCGAGAACTTCAACGCCTACAAATCTAAACTGCGGCGGGATCTGGAACGGGCCTTTGGGCCGCTGGAGGCAGACCAGTTGGAGATCAAGGCTACTGGCAAACGACCCAACACCTGCTATGGACTTATGCTGGATAAAGACCAGATTAAGATTGTGATCTGATTGGATTTGATTGCAACATTGCAATCCGCCACCAATGCTGTAAAGCCTGCCATAATCACGACCATACTATGCACAACTCCGAAAAAAGGGGGTAGCTATGGTTGTCTATATAACCACACAGAATTCCCGTATAGTTAAAGTAGGCCGCCACCTGCTGGTAACAAAGGACGGCAATACCCACAACACCCTGTTTCCCTACAAGCTGGATCAGTTGGTGCTGCTGGGCAATGTGCAGCTAACCCCCCAGGCAACCAAGTTGCTGCTTCAGGAAAACATAGACACCGTATTTATGCGGCTGGATGGCCGCTACCAGGGGCGGTTGGCAGCAGCAGAACATAAAAACGTATTTTTGCGTAAGAAACAGTTTTTACTGACCGATGATGAAGAATTCTGCCTGCGTGCCGCCAAAGGCTTTGTATATGGTAAACTTGCCAACATGGCCACTGTGGCACAGCGTATATCCCGTACCAGAAGTAACCAACATGCAGCCAACCTATCCGGCAAAATAAGGGATATTGCCAGAAACCTGGATAAAGCCGACAACCTTCAAACTCTGCGTGGCTTTGAAGGTAATGCAACAGCACAGTACTTTCAGGCGTTCAGGCATGGGCTTGACCATGACCTTGGCTTCACAAAACGGGTCCGTCGCCCACCAACAGACCCTGTAAACTCTGTCCTGTCTTTAATCTACACCTTTCTGATAAACCGCTGCTATGCAGCAGTACGGCTGGCTGGCCTTGATCCCTACCCAGGTGCTTTCCACAGCCTGGACTATGGCCGCTTTTCTCTGCCGCTGGATCTGGTGGAGGAATTTAGACCCACAATTGCAGATACATTGGTTTTATCACTATTTAACCTGCGGATATTACAGGAAAATGACTTCTACCGGCCAGAACCGGATATTGTTGAAGATGAAACAGAAGACAACACCGCAGACCCGATTGCAGCAGCCCTCAAAGATCCGCTGGGTAGAATGAGTTTAATAGAGGATGAGAGCAGTCAGTTTGATCTGCCAGAACAGAAGATGGAAGACAGCCTGACCGAAGAACTGCAGCCAGATAAAGCCAGGCTGGCAGTAAAGGTCTGGCCAGATGCCTTCAAACGGATACTACAAGCCTTTGAGCGTAAAATGAGTACAGACTTTTACCATCCGGCAGCAGAACAGAAAATGACCTACTCTGAAGCACTGGTCTACCAGGCAAAATGTTACCGCCGTATGGTGGAGGGTGAAGCAAGCGAATACAGACCGCTTTTATTAAAATAGCCATGCACGTACTTGTTTCCTACGACATATCTGACAGCAAAGCCAGAACCAGAATGCACAAATTTCTGAAGGAATTTGGCCTTAATACCCAAAAATCTGTCTTTGAATGTGATCTGGACAACCTGGGCATAACCCGTATTCTTAACTTTGCCAGGGCAGAGCTGGATAAAAAAAGCGACACCCTGCGGATTTATAAAATCTGCTCTGGCTGCCAACGTAAAGTAGTAATCTCTGGGCAGGGCTTAAAAATTGTAAAGCTGGATTTTATGATTTTGTGATCAACCACTTACCAACAGGGACACAGAGAAACCCTTTTTGAGCCACAAATGAACATGAAAAAGTAAAAACCGCCGATTAACACCGATAAACGCCGATAAAACCTTGAACCACTTTTTTTAGCCACGAATTTGCACGAATTTTCACAAATTTATAAAACCTGAATCAAAAGAATTAAGGAATGGATAATTCAATACCTTAAACCCAAAATCTTTATTTTATTTCTGAATAAATCTGTATTTATCCGTTTAAATCAGTGTTATCCGTGTGCCATTGGTTTTTCTGTGTTTTATATGATTTTTTCGTGAAAATTCGTGTTAATTCGTGGCTGTAAAGGCAGTTGATAGTTGATAGTTGTTTTAAGGTTTTATCTTTGTTTCATTCCTGATTTTATCTGCGTTCATCGGTGTTAATCGGCGGTTAATATCTTGGGCCTTATGGCCGGAAGGATGGGTAAAGAAAGTGAACATGTTGATAGCCTATGACATATCCGATGCCAGACGGCTGCAAAAAGTAGCTAAAATAATGAAGGACTACGGCATACGGGTACAAAAATCCATCTTTGAGGCAGATGTAAACGAACACCGCTTTAAAGAAATGCGTAAAAGGATACAATCTGTAATAACTCCAGAGGAAGATGGTATAAAATACTTCCCTCTTTGCGGACGTTGCAGCGACACAATAATCACCTACGGCAAAGATATACCCACAGAACACCAGGGCAGTTATCTGGTAATTTAATCATCAAAAGTCAGTAAATTATTCATAAATCTGTGCTAGAATGCTACTTATTAGCGGCTAATACATGCTTACAGGACAGGCAAAAGGGAGATAACCAGATGGCACAGGAAAACCTGGTAGAAAATGTAAGAAAAGCCATAGACAGCATAGATCCTGCCGCAGAAGTAATACTGTATGGTTCCAGAGCAAGGCAGGAAGCTACAGAATTATCAGATTGGGATTTTCTGG
Organism: uncultured Geobacter sp.; assembly: GCA_964600635.1. Taxonomy (GTDB): domain Bacteria; phylum Desulfobacterota; class Desulfuromonadia; order Geobacterales; family Pseudopelobacteraceae; genus Trichlorobacter. Next base: position 15,964 of record CAZRKG010000032.1, read on the forward strand.
TACTAACCCCGGGAAAGCCAGATAGCATCTTAAAGCGGAAGATAAGGGACAGTTTGTATGAGCTTGAATGGGATACTGGCAAAGTTATTTGCGTAACAATTAAAGGCAGGCAAGAATGGAAGAATCTGCATCAGACCCCATTTTATAAAAATGTAGAAAAAGATGGTCTAAGATTATGAGTAAAGACACAGATCTTATGAAATACAGATTAGACCGAGCCTTGGCAACACTGGCAGAAGCTCAAGTAATGGCAGATTCAGACTACTGGAACGCATGTGTAAACAGGCTATATTATGCCTGCTTTTATGCTGTAACAGCATTATTACTTACAAAACAGCTATCATCCTCCAAGCATACAGGAGTACGGGGGCTGTTTAGCCTACACTTTGTAAAAACTGGAATTATTCCAAAGGACATGGCACACCTTTACAACACACTTTTTGATGCACGACAGGAAAGTGATTATGAGGATTTTTTTACCGTAGAGGAAGAGGAGGCAAAAATATGGTTAGAGCAGGCAAAGAAGTTTGTAATTTTACTGCAAAATACCATAGGTGTAGAAGCATAAAGCTGGAAAGGGCCGCCAACCTTGCAGACCTCGCCTGAACCCACTATTTACGTTAACGTTTGCGGAAAGGAGAAAACAGCATGAAAAGCAGTAGGTTGAATGCAACTAAACAGCCAGAATCTGTAAATTTACGCTACAGAACAAGGCCATGCCAGACAGGTCTGCGGAAACAGGTGTTAAACAACCTGAACTTACACGGAAAAAAGGAGGTGCTACAGTAATAGACCTGACTTACGAAGGGATTGAGACGCGGCACGTCAGTTGCCTTGCAGTACGCACAGCAGCGGACAGTAATAGACCTGACTTACGAAGGGATTGAGACGAATCGTCAAAGGTGACTGATGGCTCCTTTATGGCCTCTTGACAGTAATAGACCTGACTTACGAAGGGATTGAGACCAACGTAGCCCGTGGTTTTAAAATCAATCCCAGGGACAGTAATAGACCTGACTTACGAAGGGATTGAGACGCCCTCTGATCTTCTGCTAATTCAGCGTCCAACCTGTTTGTACAGTAATAGACCTGACTTACGAAGGGATTGAGACCCTGGAATTCATCCCATGCTGCACCGTTAATGTTGCATACAGTAATAGACCTGACTTACGAAGGGATTGAGACACAGAACATTGTTTTGCTCTGTAAGTAGTTGATATTACACAGTAATAGACCTGACTTACGAAGGGATTGAGACGAATGTGGCTGCAAGGGTTGATTTTCCTGTGCCAGCGTCACCCACAGTAATAGACCTGACTTACGAAGGGATTGAGACCCACCCCAAAGGGTGGTTTCAGCTTTTTAAATCCCATGACAGTAATAGACCTGACTTACGAAGGGATTGAGACTCTGCCTGCCTAAGTTCATCTACTGCTCTTTGGTATTTCACAGTAATAGACCTGACTTACGAAGGGATTGAGACCGGACTTGATTTCTCGAAGCAGCGGTTCTGGGATGACAGTAATAGACCTGACTTACGAAGGGATTGAGACCGAGCAATAGCACGCACCATGCTGGATGAACGGCTGCATTACAGTAATAGACCTGACTTACGAAGGGATTGAGACGAACATAGCACAGGCTCCCCGTATACCACATGCTACGCCACGGGACAGTAATAGACCTGACTTACGAAGGGATTGAGACGTGCAAGAGTAATCACGATAACGAGGGGACGCTGTGTACAGTAATAGACCTGACTTACGAAGGGATTGAGACGTTCCATAGCTGCTTCGTAATTATCAGCCCAACCATCCCCACAGTAATAGACCTGACTTACGAAGGGATTGAGACGTCATCAATCAGATCATCCTGTATCCCCTGCCAGAACACAGTAATAGACCTGACTTACGAAGGGATTGAGACCTTCTTAGCAGATGGCTTCTTGACTGTTAGAGTTGATTACAGTAATAGACCTGACTTACGAAGGGATTGAGACAAATTGCTTCATGCCCTTTTATTATCATTGGTGATAATACAGTAATAGACCTGACTTACGAAGTGATTGAGACCTGTTTGGAATTTGATGGTTTATGACCATCGTTAAAAACACAGTAATAGACCTGACTTACGAAGGGATTGAGACCCTCAATCTCGCCAGTCTCATACCTGGCTTCCAGGGCTGCACAGTAATAGACCTGACTTACGAAGGGATTGAGACTTTTCAACTGACTCTTCTAACTGAGCAGGATCAATATATACAGTAATAGACCTGACTTACGAAGGGATTGAGACTTTGTGAAGATATTTAAATCTTCAACCTGTCTGATGATGACAGTAATAGACCTGACTTACGAAGGGATTGAGACATGTTCAGTTCAATTGAACTGTTAAAGATAATATATGTACAGTAATAGACCTGACTTACGAAGGGATTGAGACTCTTCAACCGCATGTCCCATCTCCATGACGATCTGCACAGTAATAGACCTGACTTA
>CAZRKG010000033.1:0-18375 GCA_964600635.1 uncultured Geobacter sp.
TAAAAGCCATAGAAACCGCCACCGGTAAAAAGGCCCATACAATTTTAACCCCAATGCAGTCTGGTGATGTAGAATGCACCTTTGCAGATATGACACTGCTGGAGCAAGCCACTGGCTACAGGCCACAGGTGGAGATAGAGGAAGGCATGGCAAGATTTGTGGAGTGGTATAGAGGGTGGACGGTTAATGGTTGAAACAGCAGGCTGATAACAATCAAGATCCTGATGTTTATACAAATTAAAGGAGTTTATCATGCTAAGGGAAGTTATTAGACCCACAGATGAATACTATAAACTACACATACCCAAAAAGTACATCAATAAAAATATAGAAGTTATAGTATTACCATTATTTGATTTAGAAAATGATACACAATCAGAGTCAAAGTTATTTAACCCAAAAGAATTTTATGGGATTTCTGCACAAAGTAAACAAAGTGTTGATAGCTATTTAAATAGTTCTAGAGAAGAGTGGGAATAACTTTGAAGAATAAATATCTACTTGATACAAACATAATCATATATTTCTTTAATGGTATTACTAATGACGACAGATTATTAAAAATATTTCTAGATAGCTTTAATATCTCCATCATTACAAAAATTGAGTTTCTGAGTTGGACTAAGTTGGCTATAGATGCATATTTATATTCCAAAGCAAAAGAGTTCATAGAAAATGCAACGGTGTATGACTTAGATACTAAGATAGCAGATCAAACTATTATAAATAGACAGCTTTTTAAAATTAAGACTCCAGATGCAATAATAGCTGCCACAGCAATGGTTTATAATTTTGAGTTAGTTACAAACAATACGGATGACTTTAAAAAATTAGATTTAAAAACAACAACGGTAGTGCTGAAGGACTTATGAGTGGTTGTAAAATAACTCGAGAGGTTTGTCCTAATGAGGAGTATTGTAACAAAAACTTTAAGACTGCCACACTCCTTGCTGCCGCTTGCATTTACGAAAAATAGCTGCCTTTGCGAGGGCTTCAGAGCGAAGCAATTTTAACCCCAATGCAACCTGGTGATGTAGAATGTACCTTTGCTGATATGACCCTGTTGGAGCAAGCCACTGGCTACAGGCCACAGGTGGAGATAGAGGAAGGCGTGGCAAGGTTTGTGGAGTGATATAAGGGGTGGAAAAATGATGGGTGGGTTTATCTTATGTCTGAAACAACAAAATACAAATCAATACGGGCATTGCTCAGAAAGAGCGGTTCAATGCCACTTGGATGCAGGAAATTTATGACTAACCAGAAGCTATTAATCATCATTGTTCTTTTAGTCTTGGCTATATGGATAGGAAACTTACATTATTGCTCTGGTTGGGGGAGTGTTGAGCGAGGTACATTTGGTGACTTATTTGGTGCATCTAGCTCCTTATTCTCTGGACTTGCTTTTGCTGGAGTAGCTTTAGCACTGTATATACAGTCAAAGCAAAATAAAGTTGGAGAAATCCAACAGTTTGAAAACACTTTTTTTCTGATGGTTAGCTTACATCAGCAAATATTGCAAGACATGGATATACATCTTAAAAGCAAGAAAATACTAAAAGGTCGTCGTTGCTTCAGATTTCTATATAAAGAATATATCAGAGAATATGAAAAAATGTATAAATATAGATCTGCTGATGAGTTAGCTTTAGTCTCTGAAACTTACTTCAGTTTTTATGAAAAGAGACAAGATAGGTTAGCCCACTATTTTCAAACACTTTACAATATAATTAAATATATCAATGAAACAGAGTGTGAAATAGATAAGCAGAAATATATAAAGCTAATCAGAGCCTAGCTATCAGTGTATGAGTTAGGGCTTATCTTTTATAACTGCCTTGCAGAGCCAGGTAGGGAGAAATTTAAGCCACTTGTTGAAAAATACAGTTTACTAAAAAATATGCCCAAAACAATATTACAACACAAGGAACATACACAGTTATATTCTGAATCTGCTTTTAAAGGTGCCCCTATGTGGACTTCAACTAAAGAGTTTGAGTATGTTGAGAATGAGATGGAATATTATTTAGAGGTAGCTAGTAAAGACCAAGAAGTTGATGAAGATTAAGATAGCAATAAATTACAACCTAGCAGTGAAATAAGTTATATCGCAAATTGGGCTGTCAATTTTGAAATACTACATGTTTTATTAGATTGTTCAGTTGCTGCTTACTTGTACAAATAGCGGAGCAAAGCTATATTTTATGTATATTAAACAATAAGGTTCCAAATATTATGTTAGATGCTGAAAAAAGTATATTTACTGAGAAGTTAGAGCAATACCTAGATACTGGATCAGTAAATTATTGGTTATCTAGAACTAATAAGATAGCTATGATTGACAAATATCAATCTAAGCTTAATAGAATCGGTAGAGTATATTCAAAAGAAGACTTAAATGATTATCTCGCAGAAATACGATATGCTTTATTATTCCTTAGCCTACAATATAAAGTAATAATGGAGCCTTGTGGAGATAAAGGTCCTGATCTAAAAATAATAAAGGATGAGTTTAGTGCACTTATAGAAGTAACACGCTTTAGACCTAGTAAGATTTGTCAGGAAACATATAATATGTTGGGCAAGCAACCAGAAGAATTAAAAGTTAATGAATACGCTTCAGTTAATGAGTGCATTCAGCGTATATATACAAAGGTCATTGGTAAATTTGAACAAATAGATGGTTATCGTAGTATTATTGCCATTTGGAATGATTCCGAAGAGATAGACTATGCAGATGTAAAGCCAGCGATTAAAGATATGATGTCAGTTAATGATGGATCAATTGACATCCCAGCTAATTTGGAGCTTATTATATTTTCATCATTTGAAAGCTCAGATAAGCAAGTTTACTCTTATAGGTTGAAATTAGAATCTGATGAAAAATTACTTGCGTTATTATCAGATTTGGAAGGTTTTCGATTAGATCAGATCTAAAGGCTCTTAGTTGTTTTATATAAATTAATAGTACTATGATAATTTGGTATCGCATGTAATTATTGTTTTTCAGTAAACCACCGGCTCTGCCGGTGAGACTTGAAAAGGCTCTGCCGATCCTGCGACATTTTCCCATGAGGAAAGCTCCTATAGGCAATCAACAGGAGGAAATGCCATGTGGAGTCTTACAGGCCGTCACTTCTGGTTACGTGGTTACTGTGCCAGCACAGTTGGCCTGGATGAAGAAATGATCCGTACCTACGTCAGTAACCAGGAATATTTGGATAAAAAAGAGGAACTGGATTTTACCAATAACCCCCTTAGCCCCTTTTAGGGGTTTTCCTCAAGCCACCCGTTATGCGGGTGGTCATGACTGATTTGATCAAGTTATGTTTATAGAAAAGCCCCCAAAAGTAATAGCAATCGTATTGGCAAGACTTGATTCTAAGCGGCTGCCAGGTAAGGCATTGCGTATGGTGAATGGTAAGCCGCTGATCTCGTACTGTATTGAGCGCATCAAAATGTTACAAGAGTTGTCAGCTGTTGTACTTGCAACAACTGATAGGCCTGTAGATGATGCACTGGCTGATTATGCAAAAGAGCAGAACGTACAGTTGTTTCGGGGAGAAAGTGATAATGTGGCAATGCGATGTCTTGACTGTGCAAGGCAGTATGAGGCTGATTATTTCCTTAGAGTAAATGGCGATTCACCTTTTGTTGATCATGATTTAGCTAGAGAAGGTTTAAAAAAGCTAAGTTCTGGACATCCAGACTTAGTCACTAATCTGATTAACAGAACATATCCGTATGGTGTATCAGTTGAACTTGTAAAAGTGTTGAAGTTAGCTTCAACAGTAAATAAAATGAATAAATCACAAGCTGAACATGTTACAAAATTTTACTATGATAATAGCAAGTTGTTTAGTATTTATGAGCTGCCACGACTCATACAGAATTATTCTAATATTAGAATGGTAGTAGATGATGAGGAAGACAGGTTGATATTCACACATGTAGTTTCTATATTAGGTGAGCAAGTGTTGACCTCTGGGTATGAAAAAATTGCCTCCACATACAAAAGAATCTTATCCATAAGTTAGTTTAACAATTATGAGGTGTAAATATGAATGTATTTTGCATACGCCCTAAAGGGTTTAATGTTGGTAACGACGCTATTTACTTAGGTTTGCAAGCAGCAATTGAAGAGGCGTTTGGCTGCTTTGTAAATATCATAACTTTACCAGCAACATCAAAGTATGACTCTACAAATAGAGGGGGTTTGACAAGTAAGACCACTCATGAAATTAACCAATATGGGCATGGTGTTATAGTTGGTGGTGGTAATCTTTATGAAAATGGTGAGCTGGATCTGAACCTTGAAGCATTAAAACGACTTGAGCCACCAATGATGTTATTTAGCCTATCTCGTGGAAAAATATATAACAAGCGGGATATGTTAGTTGATCGTACTGATGTCATGCCAGATCATTTTATAAAGGCACTAAATGAAAAAGCTTCTTATTCACTTGCACGCGATAATGCAACCCATGCTTACTTAAGGTCATTGGGCTTAAAAAATACTTTGTTAGGTGGCTGTCCCACAATATACCTTGATCGTATTAAGGATCGCCTACCAAAGGTCTCTGCATCAGATAGTGGTTGTACTTTGATCAGCGTGCGTAATCCTTCATTAATGAATATTTCTTTAGAACGACAGGTACGTGTTCATAAAGAAATTAATGACATAATTGAATTACTCGGCAGCCGTGGCTATGATGATATCCGTTTATTATGTCATGATCACCGTGATATACCGTTTGCAGCATCTTTTGGCACCATGCCCTATGTTTATATTTCTGATCCTTATGCGTACTTAGCACTATTAAAAAACTGTAGACTTAATATCACTTACAGAGTTCACTCGGCCCTACCATGTATGGCATTCAAAACACCATTCATTAAACTAAGTTATGATGAGCGAGCACTTAGTTTAATTGAAACAGTGGGTTTCAAGGAATGGAATATTGACATTGTTAGTACCAATAATGTTCTAGATTCTGTAAATGACCGCTTGACCAATCTAGATGAATTAGGACATATGCATTATGCAGCATCACCTTTATGGGAATCTTTGAAAGCAACACAATCAACAGCTATGGCTAGTTTTGCTGCAGACGTCCACACCTACGCAAATTTGTAGTAGTATTTTAAAGGAGCAGGTCAATGTCGGTGCATATAATTGCAGAAGCTGGTAGTAACTACAATGGTAGTACAGAACTTGCTTTTCATCTAAATAGTGTTGCTTTGTCAGCCGGTGCAAATTCTATAAAATATCAAATTATATACCCCGAAGGTTTGTATAGAAAAGGAGTATATAATTATGGTCATTATGATATTAAGGAAGTAATTAAAATACGACAAGATGGTGTACTGACAGATGATGAATGGTTGACTGTGCATAACGATGCCACAAATAAGGGTATTTCATTTTCTGCTTCTGTCTTTGATAAGCGTGGGCTTGATTTATTGCTTTCAATGAATCCAGCATACATAAAAATTGCTTCTTCTGATTTAGATAACCTTAGATTCCTGCGTGAAGTAGCAAAGTATGGAAAAACAATGGTTATTTCAACTGGTATGGCCACTTTGACTGAAATTGAAGCTACAGTCAGAGAATTGGCTAAATTCGGGATTGAGGGAGACAAACTGGTGCTATTGCACTGTGTATCTTCTTATCCAACAGAGCTTATTGATACGAATCTTGCTTTCATCAATGTACTTAAAGCATTTGGTTCAGAAGTTGGTTTTTCAGATCATACTCTTGGCACTGAAGCGGCCTGTACTGCAGTTGCACTTGGTGCCACTTGGATTGAAAAACATATCACTACAGACCGTAGCTTAAATGGATTTGATCACAAGCACGCTATGGAGCCATCAAGTTTTTCAGATTATGTACAAGCTATAAGGGCCATTGAAGCTAGCCTGACACCCAAAAATCAAAAAGTAGGTGCGGTAGAGGAATACACTAAACAACGTGCTCGACGTGGCCTGTATGCAGCAAGAAACTTGCCGGCCGGTCATGTTCTCACTAGCCAAGACATATTGGTGGTAAGGCCAGAAAACTCAATAGCTGCCAGCCAGATTGATTTAGTTGTTGGTTGTGTTTTAAATGAAGAACTGCACGAAAATGACCCACTATCTTTCGATATATTTACAAAGCGGCTGAATGATTAGGTTGTAGATGTGCCTTCAAGTCACTCTCCCCATATTATTGTATTCATTGTTAGAGCTTCTGCAGCTGATGGCTTGGGCCATCTCGTCAGATCGATTAGCGTAATACAAGAAGTCAAGATGTTTGCAACTGCCCACCTACTGTTACTTGGTGACGGATCAGGCACACACTTGGTTAGAGATGCCTGCTTAACCTGGGTTGACTGTCCGGACGATCTCTATTGTGCGTATCAAGTGCATATCATACACCCTCAAACAGTTGTTTTTGACACACTTTTTTTTGAGAGTGCCCCCTTTAAAAGTATTTCACTGCATTCAATTACCGTATCCTTGTCGCCAGTATTTTCATGCTTGCAAAATGTTGACCACTTGTTTCACCGGACAAGCTTTGAAGATCCTCTTTGGAAAAATACAAAGTGCTTTCCTCAAATACATAAAGGATTAGAGTATACTGTTTTACCAGCACATCTTAAGAAAGTGGCTGACGAACAATACTTTGAAACTCTAAGCGAGCAGAAGTTGTCAATAGCAATCAGCATGGGTGGGGCAGATGCAGCCAACCGTACGTTGGCATTGTTGCAAGAACTAAGCTGTTATCCACAAAACCTATTAATCTGGATTGCTTTGGGTGAAGCCTACACACATTCGTACGAAGAATTACTACTTTGTGCTAAACATAGTCGCCAAGAAGTTATTTTACTTAAATCCAATGAATCTATGTGGAGGGTTTTGAGCAATGTGTCCTTAATAATATGTGCTGGTGGTTTAACCACATATGAAGCTGCTTATGTTGGCATTCCTTCAATAAACATACTGCATAGTGAAAAATGGACTTACCTCTTTAAAGAGCTTTCAAATAGTGGTGTATGCCATATTATTAAGCCATCTGAGCAGGCTATTTCTGATACTGCAAGACTTGTGAGTGAACTGGCTGATGACAGAGAGAAGCTGAACCAGATGCACAAGTTATCAAAAAAAATTATCCCAAGTGAAGGTTCTAAGAAAATTGCCCGTAAAATAGTTGATTTAAAAGGAAAATGAACCATGAATGAAAGTGAATCATACGACTATTACAATTTGTCTGCCCTTGAAGCTGGCTTAAGGTATAACAAAGTCACGTTGAATAATAGCCACGATGACACGCAGCTTCTCAAGCGGATTCAACAGTTTTATTTGTCGATCAAATCTTGCCAGAAACAACAACCTGAAATTTACCAGCCTGCTGGAGAGTGGAGTGAGCATCTAAAACAGCGGATGCAGTGCTATCAGGCTTTTTATGAAAATACGACTGACAAGCTTGGCCAGCTGCTTAGTAATTTTTGGAGAAATGAGCTTGGAGTGCTGGTAAAGCAGTATGCGGGATTCCAGCAGCTACAAGAATGCCCAAAGCTACGTGAAGATTATACAAAGCTTATGGCCCATGATTTAATGATTTGGAGTAATCTTTTTAATCTGGATGTGTCTGTGCTTAAAATACCGGAGGTTGGCAACCCTTGGGGGTATTTATGGTCTGGTACTTTAATAGGCTCTAAAAATTTACGTTATCATGCACTCGCAACACAAGTACAGGGATTGGTTGAGGACATTAAGCAACCAGTTGTTGCAGAAATTGGTGCTGGTTATTGTGGTATGGCTTACTATTTAATGAGAGGTGGCGACAATCGTAAGTATATAAATTTTGATCTGCCTGAGACACTTGTTGTAGGTGCATATTATCTAAGTAAGTCGCTACCCCATCGAAAAATATATTTACATAATGGGGGTGAGATTGATTGGCAAAAGATTTTACGTGATTTTGATATTATTCTTTTGCCGAATTGGATGTTACAAGCTTTGCCAAACTCTAGTGTAGATGTTTTTATTAATACGTTTAGTTTATCAGAGATGAGCTATCCTGTAATAAAGCACTACCTTGAGAGAATAACTGCCTCATGTAGATATTACTTTCTACACAATAATATGGATCGTAAGGGTGTAGTTGAAGCGGGCTTTGAGCGAGTACCAGCCTCAGAATATCCGTTCCCTCCCAATAGTTTCAAATGCTTGTATAAACGTTATGATCTATTCCAGCAAAAGCATAGCGGTCGCAACGGTGATTATAGAGAATTTTTGTATCAAAGAACTTTCTTATGATTTTAAAAAACTAATAACTAGTCTGAAAGTCATGACCACCCACATAGTGGGTGGCTTGAGGCAAGCATCTAAAAGATATGAAAGGTTGCTGGCAAAGTACAGCTCCGCTTTTTATCCAAATATTCCTGGTTACGGACAAGGAACGAATCTCTTCTTCATTTAATCTAACAGCGTTGATACAATAACTATGTAACCAGAAGTGACGTACTGTAAGATTCTCGCATGGTATTTACTCCTGTTAATTGCCTATATGTGCTTTCCTCAGGGGGTGTTGCCAGAACGGCAGAGCCGGTGGTTTACTGAAAAATTTTAATCAAACGTGCTACATGAAATATCCTTATAAGTAAACATACTCCCTAGCAGTATAAACAAGCTAATAAAAGAGATATATTATGAAAGAAATAATAGAATTACCCCCTGTAATTATAAGCGACAAAACTGAATGTTACGGTGCATATCATATTGCATCAAGATATTGTGGATATAATGGCAGGCCGGAAACGCCTTTTGTTGAGTGGCAACACGGTTGGATCAAACCACAGCGAAATATCAACCCAGAGTTTGTAGTTGGTAGTGATGGATTAGCACGGTTTAGAAAACATGCAAGATTTTTAGTAGCCAGAAAAGACCAAGAAACATATTTAAGGGAAGAGGGGTTTACCGATGTACATGCTGTTGGTTTACCAATTATTTATTTGCCAAGGCTAAGTTTAAGGCGCATCCCCAATAGTCTGCTGATTATGCCCACACACACAACTCGTACCTTATATGAAACAGGGGATCAGTGGAATGGCCACAATTACACATATTTTTTGTCAACGAGGATCAAAAACTTCTCTCATGTTTCGGCTTGTATTTATGCTGCTTGTTTAGAGGTGGGGAATTGGATGCCAGGATTCCAAAGTATGGGCATTGATATTATACGGGGGGCCGACCCTAAGGATATATGCTCTTTACTCAGAATGGCGATGTTGTTCAGCCAATTTGAGTATCTTACAACAAATGTTTTTGGCTCTCATGTGGCTTATGCAAGCTACTTTGGGTGCAAAGTTTCTGTGATTGGGCCCAAAGCGCCTTTTTTACGTGAAAATCACTCAAAGCATATTTTGAGTCAAAACGTACCTGAATATGTTGAATATCGTGCCGAGCTACATAAAAGCGAAAAAGTATACAAAGAATACTTTCCTGAGTTTGTATGTGAACCAGGCGAAGCAGTGAAACGCCAAGAATGGGGTGCTTGGCAGTTGGGTGAGCAATGTAAGCGTTCACCTAAGCAGCTAGCAAAGCTTTTAAGATTTGATGAGAGTAAGAAATCAAACTGCCATGTTGGGTTTGACGTAGAAAAAGAATCATCACCGTATAGCTGCACTAATTCAACACCTAGCTTAGTAAATAATACCCAAAATAGACTTAATGGATTTAGTAAGGTACATAGCCGTACACCAATAATACTAATCAATGGCTACAGAGTTTCTTCTCCAACTCTACCAACTGGTTTAGGTTATGTTGCTCAAGCTCTTGAAGATGCTGAAATAGACTACTATATCTGTGATGTTAATATTGAATCTAAAGAACAGATCATTGCTTTAATAAAAGATTTAAAACCTACTTATGTTGGTCTTGGTAGTATGACATTTGAGGTTGAAAAAAACTATCAGCTCCTCAATGATATTAAAAGTATACTGCCGAATACAATAATTATACTTGGTGGGCCACATGCTATTGCAGCCGAAGATGCGATTTTTATTGAATGCCCCGCTATAGATATTGTTATCCAAGGTGAAGGAGAAAAGGCTATTGTCAAGTTATTACAAGGATGTGACACCAGAAACATTGCTGGTATATTAACCCGTAACAGTGAATATTGTGGGCCACGTTTTACCACATTGGACATAAATACAATATCTTTTCCTAAATACACATGGTTTAAATTAGCACAGTACGGCAACACTATGAATTTAGCCTCATCTCGAGGTTGTGTTTATCAATGTACGTTTTGCGGAGCACCAAAGTTTTTAGGCAAAAAATGGAGAGCATTTAGTGCAGAGCATATAATTGAAGAGTTTAATTACTGGTATGAAAAAGGATATCGTAATTTTTATTTCTCTGATTCATTGTTTGCATTAAACAAGCAGCGTATTATTGATTTTTGTAGATATATTTCTAACTCATATATTAAAGATGTTTGTTTTACAGCAGATGGTATAAGAGCGGATCACTTGGATATTGAAGTTTTACACTCTATGAAGGCTGCTAATTTTATACATCTTACATTTGGTCTTGAGAGTACAAATAATAAGACACTCGATTTCTTCAAAAAAGGTACAACGTTTGAAGAAATGGATAAAGGTATTAGGCTGGCAGACAAGTTAGGCTTTGATATACAACTTTACCTGATTGTTGGAGCACCAACTGATAATTATTCTGATACCTTAAGGAGCCTATATTATCCACTATGCCTGAGTAATGTTACTTCGGTTATTGTAAGTAAGTTATTACCAATAAAGGGTACATCATATTATCAGTATGCTCTTGATCATGGCCTTGTTAAAAATCATGATGAACACTATCCAAGCATCGAAGCGGCTGGTTTTAACCAGCATACAGATAGTGCAACCCAAGTTGAAGGTATTTGGCAACTATTTATACCTGTCATTAACGAAGTTACTAGTTTTTACAAGTACGGAACAATATAAGATCATTAATTTCAGTCGAACAACATAAAGCCATTACGGTGTACCATCTTAATCAATTAACAAGAACACATTTACAGACGTTAGAATTAGATCAGAGGAGAGTAAATACTTTGCTTAACGAAACTCTTTCAGAGATAATTAGACGGAGAAATCCAGATAATTTGGTAAATGAGCTAATATCAAGTGGTATACCTTGTAAAAATCTTCAAATCAATATTGAAGATTTTGTTAACTTTTTAAAAGTATTTCCCAAATTAAGTCTTCATTATTCCCAATATGGTGATGTACATATTGAAAAATGTCTGGAACATTACCTTGCATATAAAATTTTGAATCTATCTTCTGGGAAAACATATATTGATATAGCTGCGTCAGGTAGTAGGTGGTCTGATTACTTGCTGGAACATTCTATTGATGCCTACAGTTTAGACTTGTCGTACCCACCTGGTACACACGGTAGAAAAATTGGTGCTAACGCTGCTGCAACAGATTTGCCAGATGATTCTATAGATGCAATGTCCTTGCAGTGTGCCTTTGAAACCTTTAGGAGCGATAATGATATATTATTTGTTAAAGAAGCTAGTCGGATTTTAAAAGAAGGTGGGGCTGTTCTTGTATTACCTTTATACCTTGATCCTGTACATTTTATTATGTCCAGTAAGGATACCGATCTTTCAACTGCTCCTTTAGATGAAGGGGCTATCAGGGTTTGGCGAGAGGATGAGTACCAAGAAGCTTTTAGCCGACATTACTCACCTCAAGCGTTGCTTGAACGAATTTTTAAAAACCTTGGTGATCTTACTGCTGAGGTGATTTACATACCTAACCTTGAAGAATTAAGGCAAGTTTTCCCCGGTCAACGTATCTATTGTGACTTTTTGCTGCTTATCAAGAAACCATGTCTCACAAAAAAATCTACAATCTTTGATGCCATACTTTCACCAGTAAGTGACCATAGGCTTAGTATCGACCCTGACAGCATATTTACCCATTTAACACAGGATGAAAAACACACTCTTAAAAACTTAGCTACTAACATTAATGGGAAGGTTTTTGTTGAATTAGGCTCTTATCTGGGTGCTTCTTCTTATTATATTGCCAGTGGATTGACAAATAAGCCTGATGCAAAACTTTATTGTATTGATACTTGGCAGAACGATGCTATGTCTGAAGGTAAGCGTGATACATATTGTGAGTTCTTATGCAACATAAAACCTTTTTCAAACTTTATTGTGCCTCTTAGAGACACTACAACAAACGCCGCCTTAAACTTTAGACAAAATATAGACTTCCTGTTCATTGATGCCGGTCATGACTATGAAGATGTTTATAATGACGTAACACATTGGCTCCCCAAGCTGAATCATGGTGCAACAGTTGTATTTCATGATATTGGCTGGGCAGAAGGGGTTAAGCGTGTTGTAAATGAAAATATTAAGCCTATAGCCTTCAACGAAGGTAACCTGCCCAACATGTATTGGGCACAAATATACACACTTAACCTCTCCGTCATCATTCCCACCCGCAACCGTGCTGCCCTGCTCTACAACACTTTAGATTCCCTTACCAGGCAGACCTACCCCCAACATCTGTTTGAAACAATTGTAGTGGACAACGGCTCTACCGATAACACCCCTGATGTTTGCCAGTACTTTAAACGCAGATTGCCAAACCTTACCTATATAAGTGATCCTCGCCCTGGTCTGCACAATGGCCGCCATACCGGTTATGAAGCAGCTAAAGGGGATATTCTTGTTTATGGGGATGATGATATAGAGGCCCTGCCCACCTGGCTGGAGGGGATAGCAGAATCTTTTGCAGATGAAAGTGTGGGTATAGTGGGTGGTAAAAACCTGCCTAAGTTTGAAGTTACACCACCAGCATGGGTGGATGATCTGAAAATAGCCTATAAAAACGGCTGGTGGCTGGGTAGTTACAGCATACTTGATTTTGGCGATGAGGTTCAGGAAATACGCCATGAGCTTGTCTGGGGTTGTAACTTCTCCATAAGAAAAGAGCTGCTGAAGCAGGCTGGTGGTTTCCACCCTGATTCTGTGCCACAAGAGCTGATTAAGTACCGTGGCGATGGTGAGACGGCGGTTTCAGCCGCTGTACGCAACCTTGGTTACAGGGCTGTCTATAACCCCAAGGCATCGGTTTATCATGTTGTCTCTGCAACACGACTTACCCCTGATTACATTTACACCAGAATGTTTAACCAGGGGGTTTCAGATTCCTATACTAGCATCCGCAAAACCGGTGGATTTACACCAGCCAGACTATACGGACCTGCCAGTGGTAATATCCATGAAGTTGTTAATCGTGGTCTGGTAGATGGCTTTAACTGGCATCAACAGGCGGTGCAGGCCGATCCTGCCCTGCTGGAGTGGGTACTGCGGGATAACTATATGGGAGAGAAGGGGGCACCATAAATATGCAGCCAGTAACTACAAGCTCTGTTGAACACATCACCTGGCATGACCAGCATATTGCCACTATTATCCGCCGTGATTATATGCCGACGGAAACCACCTTCATTTCACCCGACAGCTACTACCAGCAACTAGGTTTTGTTGTCTATCCAAAGGATGGTGTCGTGGCTCGCCACACCCACCTGCCATTGCAACGGCATCTGATCGGAACCCCGGAAACCCTGCTGATCCGTAAAGGGAAGGCAGAGGTGGAACTGTACGCTATGGATAAAACCCCACTTGGCACCTGGATTCTTGAAGAGGGTGATATGATTCAGCTTGTGGCTGGTGGACACCGCTTTAACTGTCTGGAGAATACTATCTTCCTGGAGATTAAGCAGGGGCCTTATACCGGCCTGGTGGAGAAGGAAAGGTTTTGAGCGGATTGGGTTTGATATGTTATTGAATTAAGGTTTGTATCTATGAAAGCTGAATTGCTGACATCACCTCCTGAAGGCTATACAGAATGGCTAAAGGAGATTAAAAGCCGTATCCGCTCAACCCAGCAGCGGGCTGTCCTTGCTGCTAACAGTGCAATGATCACACTGTATTGGCAAATTGGCCGAGATATTCTGGAAAGACAAAGCCAGAATGGCTGGGGTACAAAAGTGATAGATCGCCTTGCTGCTGATCTGCGTCATGAATTTCCGGAAGTAAGGGGGTTCTCAGCATCTAACCTTAAATATATGCGCAGATTTGCAGAAGAATGTCCCAGCTTTCAAATTGGTCAACAGCCCGTTGACCAATTGCCGTGGTCTCATATCATAAGGCTAATAACCAAAGTGTCTGATCATGTAGAACGTGAATGGTATGCTCAGGCCACAATTGAGTACGGCTGGTCACGTGATATTCTTGCTCATCAGATCGAGTCTGGTCTGTTTCGCCGACAGGGAAGTGCAATTACAAACTTTGTCCAGAATCTTCCTGAAGCACAGTCAGAGCTGGCTAGACAGACATTGAAAGATCCATATGTCTTTGATTTCCTTACTGTTGGTAAAGAAGCACAGGAAAGAGATATTGAAAATGCACTGGTAGATCATATATCACGCTTTCTTTTAGAACTTGGAGCCGGCTTTGCATATGTTGGACGGCAGGTTAACCTTGAAATTGGCGGTGAAGACTTCTACCTTGACCTTCTCTTCTATCACCTCAAATTGCGTTGCTATGTTGTCATAGAGCTTAAGGCTGGAGCATTCAGGCCAGAATATGCCGGTAAACTGAATTTCTATTTATCGGCTGTTGATGCAATGCTGAGGCATAAGGATGATAATCCTTCCATTGGACTGATTCTTTGCAAAGACAAGAACCGTCTTGTTGCAGAATACGCATTAAAGGATATTTCCAAACCGGTTGGTATATCTGAATATCGATTGATAGGGTCGATCCCGGAGAATTTGCGGGGTAGCTTACCTACGATTGAACAGATAGAGGCTGAGTTGAGCAATGATAACCATTTGTAGCAGCCAGATTAAGAAGGAAAGGTTTTGATTTACACGCTTTTATTTGCGGTCAGGAAGAAAGGGACTGAACAATGATACCGGTTTGTGAACCGCTGATAACCGCACAAGATACAGAGCTGGTTAACGATGCCATTGCATCTGGCTGGATTTCATCTGCCGGTAAATACCTTGACCTTTTTGAAGAAAAGTGGGCTGCCTACTGCGGTATGCCGTTTGGAATAGCGGTAAGTAATGGCACTGTTGCACTGGATATTGCCGTTGCACTGCTTAATCTGCAACCGGGTGATGAGGTGATCATGCCCAGCTTCACCATTATCTCTCCGGCACAGGCGGTGGTGAGGGCAGGCGGCAAGCCGGTACTGGTGGACTCTGACCCCCGCAACTGGCAGATGGATGTAACACAGATAGAGGCCAGGATCACACCCCGCACCAAGGCCATTTTGGTGGTGCATATCTTTGGGCATCCGGCTGATATTGGCCCGGTTCTGGAGCTGGCACGCAGGTATAGCCTGATGGTAATTGAAGATGCTGCCGAGGTGCATGGTGCCTTGTATAAAGGCAGACCGTGTGGCGGGCTGGCAGATATCAGCACTTTCAGTTTTTATGCCAACAAGCTGGTGACTACCGGTGAAGGGGGTATGGTGCTGGTGCGTACCCCGGAGATGGCTGAGCAGGCACAAAGCCTGCGTAACCTTTGTTTTCAGAATAAGCAACGTTTTCTACATGAAGAGCTGGGGTACAACTTCCGGCTGACTAACCTTCAAGCCGCCCTTGGGGTAAAACAGGTGGAGCGGATTGAGGAGATTGTCGCCAGAAAACGTGCCATTGCCGCCAGTTACACCAGGCTGCTCTCTGGCACAAAGGGGGTTAAACTGCCAGTGGAAGAGCCCTGGGCCAGAAACGTATACTGGGTGTACGGGTTGCTGCTTGACAAGGAAACAGGGATGACCGCCGTGCAACTTGCCGGTCTGCTGAAAGAGAGGGGGATTGAGACCAGACCATTTTTTCTGGGTATGCACCAGCAGCCGGTTTTTAAGAAAATGGGGCTTTTTAATGGCGAAAACTACCCGGTTACAGAGCTTCTGGCAGAACAGGGGCTGTACATACCCAGCGGCCTGACCTTGACAGACCAGCAGATTGAAGCCGTTGTAACAGCCGTTAAAGAGGCATTGCCATGACGGTATTTAATCATTATGCCCGTTATTATGATCTACTCTACCGTGATAAAGATTACTTTGCAGAGGCAGACTATCTGCATGGACTGATTCAGTCCAATGCACCTGATGCAAAGACGGTGCTTAACCTGGGCTGTGGTTCTGGCAGGCATGATCAGGAACTTGCAAAGCTTGGCTACAGCATTACAGGGGTTGATCTTTCTAATGAAATGCTGAACATGGCAAGGAGTGCAGGTAAGGGTAATGCTGCCTTGCAATATCACTCGGGTGATATACGTAGCATAAGGCTTAAACAGCAGTTTGATGTTGTAATGGCCCTGTTTCATGTTATCAGCTACCAGACAAGCAATCAGGATCTGCTGGCCGCCTTTGAAACCGCCCGTTGCCATTTACGGACAGGCGGTGTTTTTATTTTTGATTGCTGGTATGGACCAGGGGTGTTGACAGACCCACCGGCGGTAAGGGTGAAAGAGCTGGAGGATGAGCAAATAAAGATCACCAGAATCGCCCAACCTGTTATGTACCCCAACCATAATCTGGTGGATGTAAACTACCAGTTATTCATAAGGGATAAACAGAGTAATGCTGTGGATGAAATCAGGGAAACCCATAGCATGCGGTATCTTTTTGTGCCGGAGATTGAACTGCTTCTGGGCAACGCTGGGTTTGAAATCAAGTCTTGCCATGAATGGCTGAGTGAAACCGCCCCAACTCTTGAAAGCTGGAATGCGGTGCTGGTGTGTGGGTGAAGGGCTACTTGTTTGATCTGATTATATTGTTGTTTGTGTAATGTTTCTGATTGGAAGCGAGAACATAATGGACAAAGTAGCACTAATTACAGCACATGGTTGGGTAGGAGTATCTACACCTGTGATAATGACTGCGAAGTATTTGGCACAACAAGGATATTTTGTTGACCTTTATCTGGATGAAGACAGTTTTTGTGATCAGATGGGCATTAACAGGCCTAGTTTCCGTGAGTCTA
Organism: uncultured Geobacter sp.; assembly: GCA_964600635.1. Classification (GTDB taxonomy): domain Bacteria; phylum Desulfobacterota; class Desulfuromonadia; order Geobacterales; family Pseudopelobacteraceae; genus Trichlorobacter. Next base: position 17,086 of record CAZRKG010000033.1, read on the forward strand.
ATATTAATGTCATTACGGTATCACGTGATCATTTAAATTTAGATAACATTCATGATAGTTGGTTGCCTGCAAATGATACAAACTTCGTGAGGAAGGTAGTAGAAAAACAGTCTAATTATAAATGGATGGTAGGATTTGATATACACGGGTTAATACGTGCTGCAATTCTTTCTGAATGCTGGAATGTACCTTTTATTTATCATTCTTTAGAAATTGAAGAGCCAGTACATCCGTTGAAAAAACTTGAGATTGAGTTCTCTAATAATGCTTTGATAACAATAACTCAGGATGAACAACGTGCTGATATTTTGTCAAATTTTAATAAACTCCCTAGAAACAAACTAGCTGTTATACATAACAGCACACTTGGTGGTATTAATCCTGTAAAGTATGATTACTTTAGAGAACTATTCGCAATCCCAAAAGAATCAATCATTGTGCTTGCAACAGGTACGCTGTTACCTATTACGTGTATTGACCAGCTCTTAAATACCGTTGATATGTGGCCTAAGAGTTTTGTGCTTGTATTAAATGGCTGGATTCCAGACCATTCTTTTAAGAATTTTGTTTATAAAAAGTTGGATGAGTTGGCGGGTAGGGTATTTTTAAATACTAAAATTTTGCCAATTGATCATAAAAATATAATATTCCAGTCTGTTGATATTGGCTTAGTTCTATTTACTGAATATGATACTAATCTAAAATATGCAGCAGGCTCTGCCGGTAAATTATATGATTTTATGCAGGCTGGTGTACCTATAATTGGTAATGATATACCAGGCATGCATGATCTTATAGTAAATAATGGTATCGGAAAGGTAGTGTCTAGTATTTCTGACATAGGAACTTCACTAATTGATGTATTTAACGAATATAGCATTTTTAAACAGAATGCGTTTAATTGTTTTGGTAACTATCGGTTTGAGGATTCATATAATAACCTACTGAATTTAATCAGCTCTATACTTAATAAAGAAGATGTTATGCAAAAAATTTTGAAATATGATCCAGGTGCGTTAAGTAATAGCTGTAACACAATGAAGTTTGATAGTGCCAGCCTGGTTGCCGAGGCTAGATTCAATATTACAAACAACAACATACCTGCCGCCTTTGATCTGTTGAATAAAGCTAAGGCATTAAAGCAACCAGAACAAGATATTGACCTACTGCGCGCTCACTGTTTTTTGAAGATGAACCAGCTTCAGGCAGCTATTCAGGCTTTGTATGAAGAGTTACGTTATTTCCCGGAAAATAGTGCTGCTAAAGAGTTGTTAAACCAGCTTGTTGGAC
>CAZRKG010000034.1:0-13091 GCA_964600635.1 uncultured Geobacter sp.
AGCTTCCACACCCAGAATCAGCATATGCTCTGCCAGCCAGCCTTCATCCTTACCCTGTTTGGATGCTATCCGCAGTGCAAGGCACTTTTTACCCAGCAGGGCGTTGCCGCCGTATCCTGAGCCAAAGGACCAGATTGCACGCTCTTCAGGGAAGTGAACGATGTATTTTTCAGAGTTACATGGCCAGGGTACATCTTTCTGACCTGGGGCCAGCGGCATACCAACTGAATGGAGACAAGGGATAAATTCGCCATTTCCAAGTACATCAATGACCTGTTTGCCCATGCGGGTCATGATCTTCATATTGGTTACAACGTAGGGCGAGTCTGTAATTTCAATCCCGATTTTGGCGATGTTGGAGCCAAGCGGCCCCATACTGAAGGGGATTACATACATGGTACGGCCCTTCATGCAGCCTTTGAACAGCCCACGCAGGGTTTCCTTCATCTCTTTAGGATCTACCCAGTTATTGGTTGGACCCGCATCTTCTTTCAGGCGGGAGCAGATAAATGTACGGTCTTCAACCCTGGCAACATCAATCGGATCAGAAAAGGCCAGGTAGCTGTTAGGGCGTTTTTCAGCATTAAGCTTTATGAAAGTTCCTGATTCAACCATCTGACTACATAGACGGTCGTATTCTTCCTGAGAACCGTCACACCAATAGATGCCGTCTGGCTCACACATCTCTGCCATTTCTGCAACCCATGTATTTAGTTGTTCATTTTTCACTTCGTAACCCATGTTTTGTTGCCTCCCTTTAGATTGAAATAAGTTGCCATCTGCAACTGTCAAAAAAATTTAACAAGACTTATGTAGCATAAGAGAGACTAAAACAAAAGGGTTGAAAATGGTCTTTTTAGGAAACAGGGATATTTATTAATAAGGTTTACAGATAAGGTGAAAAAAGGCGTGCTGTGGCATCCCGCAGTTTGATTGGTAAGGGGCGAGAGTCCATCTCTTTTAAGGTGAGAATGCGTGATTTTGCTCTTACCTGCTCAAAATGTTTACGCAGGCAGGATGTAAACTGCTGGTCATAAACAGCCAGGTTCAGTTCAAAATTAAGGCGGAAGCTGCGGGGGTCAAGATTTGCGGAGCCGATCAGGCTCCAGAGTTCGTCCACCAGCATAAGCTTGGTATGGGCAAAAGGAAGCGGCTGCTCCATTACCTGAATGCCGTTTTTAATCAGCTCCCAGTAAGAGGCACGTGAGGCCCAGGCAACAAAGGGCAGATTGTTACGCTGGGGCAGAATCAGGGTGATGGCCACACCTCGCAGGGCAGCGGTAACAAGGGCGGTAATCATCGGGCGGTCTGGTATAAAATATGGGGTCATGATGCAGACCCGTGTTCGGGCGGAGGCCAGTGCACCCATAAAGATCCATTCCAGCCGCCGGAAGTCCCGATCCGGCCCATCTGCAATTACACGGGCAAAGGCGGTACCAGTGGGTGTCAGGGCAGGAAAGTAATGGTGATCCTTATGCCTTTCACCACTCACGAAGAACCAGTCTTCCAAAAACACCCGTTGCAGGTCTCCAACCACCGGCCCACTGACCTGAAAGTGCATGTCACTGGCTGCTCTTTCCAGGCCAGCAGAATCAACACAGTGGTTGCTACGGATATTCATACCACCGGTGAAGGCAATTTTACCATCAACCAGAAGTAGCTTGCGGTGGTTACGCAGGTTGATGAAGGGACTTTTATACAGGGGCAGGTAAAGTCGCAGATCAACACCACTTTCTTTAAGGGCGGTACGGGCGGTTAGTTTACTGTACCGCTCCCCCAGTGCATCTACAATTACCCTTACTTTTACCCCCCGTTTGGCAGCCTCTGTCAGTTGTTTTACAAACTTTGCCCCAATGTCATCACCATCAAAAATATAACTGCTCAGGTGGATTGACTGCTCGGCATTGGCAATGGCTTCCAGCATGGCAGGATAGGCCTGCTCGCCATTTATAAGGGGCAGCACCTGATTACCGGGGAAGTTACAGGTCTTGACCACTCGCTCAGTCAGAATTTCCAGATTAGCAAGGTTCTGGAATTCACTTGTCAGTGGTTCTGGCCTGGTAACGCAATCAGGGTACAACTTCTGAAAACCTGGTTTACGGCCTGTTTTCTGCCAGTTAAGTGCCCGTCTGGTGATCCGGTTGATACCAAACAGCCAGTACGCCATGGAGCCAAGTATTGGAATAATCAGACAGACATTGATCCAGAGCAGGGCTGAACGTGGATCACGTTTATGGAGTAGTGCGTGAATAGTGGCCCAGAGTGTCGTGATTATCACGACACCTGTAAAAGCGATCTGGGTCAATGAATCAAACATGACCGGCTTAACTTAAATCAACAAAAACCTCGCCATTTTCAACCTTCACTGGCCAGGTCTTCAAAGTACACTCAGGATGGGCCTTGCAACAGCCATCTTCCAGCTCAAAGCGGTAGCTGTGTCGGCGACAGGATACATAGGTATCCTTTACCAGGGCGGTTGTCATTGTTGCACCCTGGTGTGGACATTCGGTTTCGATGGCGTAGATCTTGCCTTTGTTATTCACCAAAAGCAGATCCTGCCCGTCAACGGTAAACTGCTTCAGTCCCATATTGGGGATCTCATCTACATGTGCAACACGGGTCATAAAATCATCCTCCTGTTTTTTTATTGCTATCCTGACCTATATTGGCACAAGGATGCAAGGTTTATTGGCAGATTCTGAGAAACAGTTGGCTGATATTGTTGGATTTGAAACAGTCCTTTACGTATCGTACACTATTGTCTCAAAAGACGCAGTCCATTACCCACCACCAGCAGACTAATACCCATATCTGCAAATACAGCCATCCACATGGTTGCATCTCCATTTACAGCCAACAACAGAAAAGCCAGTTTGGCACCCAGAGCCAGAATCATATTCTGACGCAGTACCCTCATGGTGTTACGTGAAAGTCTGATAAAGGCCGGAATTTTACATAAATCATCATCCATCAGGGCTACATCTGATGTTTCAATGGCTATGTCAGAACCAGCAGCACCCATTGCAAAGCCTATTGTTGATCCGGCCAGGGCCGGAGCATCGTTTATACCATCGCCCACCATGCCCACTGCCCCTTCTGATGACAGCTCTGCTACTATTTTCAGCTTGTCTTCTGGCAACAGGCCGTAATGTACCCGATTGACACCTGCCTGCCTGGCGATGGTCTGGGCAGCGGCACTGTTATCGCCGGTCAGTATCACGGTTTGTACGCCCAATGAGTGCAACTCATCAATCGCCTTACGGCTGGTTTTCCTAAGGGTGTCAGCCAGGCCAAACAGGGCCATGACACCGCTGGTTGTTCCTGCCAGAATTGCCGTTGAAGCCCCCGTTGTCTCAAGCTCGTGCAGCTTTGTCTCCAACTGGTCAGAGCTGTATCCAAGCTCTTGCATCAGCTCATAATTTCCTAGGTGGTATAATATGCCATTGATCGTGCCACGCACTCCACGGCCAGGCAGAGCAGTAAACTCTTCAGGATCAGACAAGGGCAGATCAACCGTATTTGCCTGACAAACAGCCCTGGATACAGGATGATCAGAATAACCTGCCAGCTTGGCAGCTATGTTTCGGGCCAGGGCGGGATCATTATCTTCCCAGGGATAAAAGGCGGTCTGGACAGGATTGCCATTGGTCAGGGTGCCGGTTTTGTCCAGGGCAAGCCATTTCAGGCTGCGGCCTGTTTCAAGGTAAACACCACCCTTGATCAAGATGCCTTTGCGTGCAGCCGCCGCCAGTCCGCTCATTATACTGACCGGAGTGGATATTACCAATGCACAGGGACAGGCAATTACCAGCAGCACCAAGGCACGGTAGAGCCATTCAGTCCAGCCATTACCGTTGTTAAGTAATGGCGGCAAGATTGCCACACCCAGTGCAATCACAAATATCAGGGGTGTATAGATTCTGGCAAACTTATCAACAGCACGTTGGACAGGAGCACGGCTGGCCTGTGCCCCTTCCACAGACTTGATGATTCTGGCCAGTGTGGACTGGCCTGCCGCAGTGGTTGTACGATACTCCAGCGACCCTTCAAGGTTGATTGTACCGGCAAAGATCTGGTCCCCCGCAGTTTTTTTCACAGGCAGGCTTTCACCGGTAATCGGGGCCTGATTTACAGTGGAGATCCCGGATAAAACCATACCATCCAGGGCGATCCGCTCACCAGGTTTCAAACGTACTATGCTGCCAGGCTGAACGGTTTTGGTTTCTGTATCCTGCCAACTGCCGTCAGGTTGCTGTACCGTGGCCTTTTCAGGAGCCAGCACCATTAACCTGCTGATTGCCCGCTTTGCCCTGTCAAGGGAAAACCCCTCAAGTCGTTCTGCCACTGTGAAAAGAACCATTACCATTGCAGCCTCTGGCCATTCACCAATCGCTATGGCACCTGTTACCGCAATGGTCATCAATGCGTTCATGTTCAGATCAAGGCGGCGTAGTGCTGCAAAACCGGCTTTGTATGTTCCGGTGCCAGAGATTGCAATGGCGGCAAGGGCCAGTATCAGCGGCAGTATATTGTATTGAGCCGGAAGCCAGCCAACAATCTCAGAGGTCAGTGCAAGCAGACCAGCCAGTACAAGTTGCCACCAGGGTGTTACTTTGTGGGTACTGTTTCCGCAGCAGCCTTCAGCCGTGCAGCAGCTCATACCGGTTCCTTTTCTGAGTGGTTAAGACAGTTCTGGATATGCTCTACACCAGCTTTCAGCAGGCTGTAGATATGCTGGTCATCAAGGCTGTAATATACGATTTTGCCTGCCTTACGGAATCTGACAACCCGCAGGTTTCTCAACAGCCGCAGTTGGTGGGATGTGGCAGAAACGCTTATATCCAGCAGATTAGCCAGATCACAGACGCACAGCTCACTTAGGGACAGGGCATGTATGATGCGGACTCTGGTGGGATCTCCCAGCAGGCGGAAGGTTTCTGCCAGCTCTGTTACGGTTTTTTCTGACAGAAGATCAGGTAGTATCTCCATAACCTTATCGTGGTTCAGGCAGATAAGGTCACAGTTTTCAGATGATGTCATCGTGTCTCCCTGTACTATATTTGAGCAATCATTCAAATATTATGCTGTAGTTTGAAGTCAAGCACAAGAAGAAGTTGTTGTTTCAAGGGATTTGTTTGTAAGTACGGTGGATTTCTGTTGTGTCATTTAGACAGAAAAGGCCCGCCTTTCATCATAAGAGCGGGCCTTAATGGGCAGATATTACAGTCAGTTTATAATTCTGGCTGATTGACCAGGTTATTCTGGTTTTGGTGCTGGTTCTTCAGTGGGAACTGGCTTGTCTGTATCATTCTGACCAACATGGAAAGGGGCTGGCCCTTCGGTTGGTGCTGGCTTGTCGGGTGCTGGTGCTTCTTCAGCAAAGGCAACGGCAGAAACAGAGAGGGCAACCAGGGCAGCAACGGCAAAAACATAAAACTTCTTCATGATACATCTCCTTTTGAATAAAAATTAACTGCTGGCGATGAATAGTACAAGTCCCGTGCCATTTTTTCTGATTCTGGGTAACGCCCTGAATTAACAGCTCTTTCTTGATATGTATTTTTTTATTGCCTGCCAGGCTGGACAGCGGTGAATGCTTTTACATACACCACCCAGGGTTAAAAGATGGTTTAATGTTGGATAACTTATTGAAAACATAAATATTTAGTGGAGTGTATGTTTTTGAATACAATATTGCTGCTATTTTTTAAATTCAGATGGTATCAATCCATGTTTTTTCAGAAGATTGTACAGATCAGCCCTGTATCTGCCTGCCAGTTTTGCTGCATTACTGACATTGCCCCCTGTACTTTTTAACAGATGCGTCAGGTAGTCAGATTCAAACTCATCCCTGGCCTGCTTCATCGGCTTGATCTGATTTGAATCATGTTCTGCTTTCTGCGGCAGAATATGACCTTCTGTGATCAGGTCATTCAGGCACATGGCAACGGCATACTCAATGGTGTTTTCAAGTTCACGTACATTACCTGGCCAGTCATACTGCATCAGTCTCAGCATGGCCCCCTGGGAAAAACCGTTAATCCGCTTTTTCATTGCCTGGCTGTATTTACGCAGAAAATGCTCTGCCAGAAGCGGTATATCTTCTGGCCGCTCCTTAAGTTCCGGCAACATGATCGGAATTACATTTACTCTGTAGAACAGGTCTTCCCTGAACTGCCCTTCCTTCACCAGCTCTCTCAGATTTTTGTTTGTTGCAACCACAACCCGCAGATCCACATTGCGGGCCTGCTGGCTACCCAACGGGTAAAATTGGCGTTCCTGAAGCACCCTTAAAAATTTTGCCTGAATTGCTAACGGCATATCACCGATCTCATCCAGAAAGATGGTGCCGCCATCAGCCTGTGCAAACAGCCCCTTAGAGCTTTTAATGGCCCCTGTAAAGGCACCTTTTTCATGGCCAAACAGCTCACTTTCCAGCAAGTTTTCCGGCAAAGCCGCACAGTTGATGGCCACAAAGGGCTTGCTGTTGCGAGGGCTGGCCAGATGAATGGCCCTGGCAACCACTTCCTTTCCGGTTCCGCTGGCACCGTGGATATAAACCGTAGAGTCATTAAGGGCGATCTGTGAAACAACCTCAAGTACCTTACGCATTACCTGGCTGCGGGCGATAATGGTTGCCTGCTGCTGATTTGAAAGCAACTGTTTAAGCTGCTTCAACTCTGTTATCAGCTTTCTGTTTTCCAGTGCCCGATCAATATGTACCGCCAGTTCCCTTACATCAAATGGCTTGGTCAGGTAGGATGATGCACCCCGCTTTATGGCATCAACTGCACTTTCAATACTGCCAAAGGCGGTTAGTATAATCACCGGCAGATCAGGGATTGACTGGTGCAGTTTTTCCATCAACGTGATGCCAGATCCAGGCTCCAGTTGCAGATCAACCACAGCCAGATCAAACAGTTGATTCGCTGCCTGCTCATGGGCCTGTTGTTCAGTCTGTACAGCAACTGTTTCATGGCCCAGGGCCTCCAGCCTCATGCAGATAATTTTAACCAGGTTGCGATCATCATCCACCACAAGAATTCTGGCTTTTTTACTCGCTTCCATGTTTTAACGCCTTAATGCCTTTGTTTTTTTGTCGATCTCAAGATCCACACGTAATGTCTGCTCCAGTGTTGCCAATAGATGGGACCAGATCCTGGCCTCTTCCGCATATACACTGGCAGGAAATTCCTTCAACAGCCGTTTCAGAAGGGCGGCAGCTTTTTTATGATCCTGTCTGGGATTGGCTTCATGAAGGTAGACAAGAGCCGAACTGTAAAGGGCTGCATCTGCCGGCTGCCGTCCGGGAGAGTTGGTCAGTATTTTCTGTGCTTCTTTAAGCAATGTCTCAAAGCGTTGTTTTTTAAGCATCAGTTGGGCATTTTGAAACCAGATGCTGCTTTTCTGGTCATCAATCTGTTTCTCCAGGAGACCAATCCAGATTCTGGCACCTTCAGCAAGTGGTGTTTCTGGATAGCTGGTTGTAAGCTGCATGAAATACCCCAGTGCCTTGTTAAAGTCATAACCAGGGTTTCTGCGGTCAGCATAGATCTGCCCCAGGCTGTATAGGGCTGCATCCTGTGCCAAATGTTCACCCTGACTGTTTATTATCTGCTGGTTCAACCTGATGGCATCGGCAAAGTTACCCTGACGGGTCAAAAGCCTTGCCTGTTGCAGATGAATTCTCCTTTCCCTGCCGCTCAGGTCATCCCCCAGAATGCCATCCCAGATCCTGCTGTCCCAATTAAATGTACTGTCTGGAAAATCAGACATAAGCCTTGAGAAGTAGCTTAACGAACGGCTGTAATCCCGTTCCGGGTTAGCCGGATCAGCATAAATAAGCCCCAGACTGAATAACGCCGCATCCGTTAAGGCAGGTTTATCCTTTTGCTCGATAATCTGTATGTTCTTCTGCACTGCTTCTTCAAAGCGGCCTGACTGAATCAGATGCTGGCTCTGTTTTAAATGAATACGGCTCTCCCAGTTATCAAGCAGTCCGTCTTCAAATATGTTGATTAAGGTTCTGGCATTGCCGGCAAAAGGGCTTTCTGGAAAATTGCGGACAAGCTGTGTGAGCAGGTCAAGTGAAAAGCGGTAATCCTTATCAGGGTTCAACGGATCGGCATAGATCAGAGCCATACTGTACAGGGCAGCATCGGCTGGTGATCTGTCAGAAGCATCATCAAGAACAGCCTGGTTTTTAAGTCGGGCCAGCTCAAAATCTCCCTGGTCAGTATAGGTTTTTACCTCACGCAGATACGCCATTGATCTCTGCTCTGAAATAAAATTACCGACCGTTGTACAGCCTGAGATCATGCTCAGGCAGGCAATGATACAATAAAGGTACTGCCTTTGCCGTGGCTGCTTTCTACCCACACCTTTCCTCCATGTGCTGTGACAATATGCTTTACAATGGCCAGACCAAGTCCGGTACCCTTCCAGTTCTGACCAGTATGTTCGGTTGCCTGACCAAACTTGCTGAAAATATGCTCCTGTTTATCCAAAGCAATTCCAGGGCCATTATCTTTAACTGTAATGGTTGTTGCCTTTTGTGACTGTTTTACGGTGATGATGATCTGCCCTTCATCAGGTGTAAATTTAAGTGCATTGCCGATCAGGTTGCGTAAAAGCTGCAAGATCCGCTCCAGGTCTATTCTGATCGGTTGCAACACTGGGCACTCTGTTCTGATCTCTATCTTCTTGGCAGAGGCAAGTGGTGTTACTTCCCGCACAACCTGGTTAATCAGCGGCTTAAGATCAGATTCAATAAAATCAAACTCCAGCAGGCCGGATTCCAGTCTGGAAAGATCCAGCAGGCTGTTGACCATATCAATCAGCCGCGTACTTTCTTCAGAAATAATCACCAGCAGTTCACGCTGTTTTTCAGTTACTTCTCCGCAGGCACCTTCAAGAAACAGGTTGGTGCCTTCCCTGATAGAGGTAAGTGGGGTGCGTAGTTCGTGGGACATCAGGGAGTAGAAGTCAGTTTTGATCTGATCCACCTGCTGAAGTTTCATACTCATATTGTTTAAGGATTCAGCCAGATGTTCTATTTCCGGTGGTGCTTTCAGCGTAAATTCAGGATTGAAATTACCCTGTGAAATCTCCTCTGTTTTGAGTTGCAGCAGTGAGAGTGGTCTGGTGATGCTGCGGGTAATCAGAAGTGACAGCAGCAGTCCCAGTACAAGTGCCGTGGATGTTGTAAGGATAGTTACCGTGGCTGCCCTTGATCCAGCCAGATCCAGCTCGGCTGCCCTTTCCTGGATCTGGTCTTCATGCTGCTCACGTAATTTAGACAGACTGGTCATGATGGAGTTGATTGTCTGTTCCCGCTCAATTGCCAGTCCGGTATTTTTCAGGTGCTTTTCTGTTCGTGATTCAGAGACATCCTGCTCAAACATGGCATGGTACTGTCTGTGCAGGTCTGCAATTAAAGTCAGCGAGCTATGTAGCTGGTTGTCATCAGCCAGGTCTATTGAGGTTGCCAGCAGACGGTTAAACTCTTTGCCGGCGGTGGTAAAGCCATCGTAAATGGTCAGATCAGGCAGTAAAGTATATTTTCGCTCATACCTGACCTGGGAAAGCAGGGCCGTTGCCAGCTCTTTGTTCAGATCAAGCAGCCTGCTGTGTACCTGGGTGATATTGCCTATGGCAGCACGTATATGGTTCAGTTGGACAAGTGTAAAAATACCGATCAGTACCGCAAGCAGCAGCATGGCAAAAAAGCCTGATACAAGGCGGGTCAGTATATCGGGATTTTTCAAACTGGATATATGCTGTTTCATTATAATCCGGGTGGCAGTCTGAATGGTACTTCATCTATGTATGCCAATTGTTTGCCATATAATATCAAACCTGGCTGCTTTCCACTGGCTTCCTGAAAACAGCAGAACCGATGACGGACAGCACCAGGGTGACCAGAATCACGGTCAGGGAATAGGCAATCGGGATATGGATTCCCTGCATCATCAGAATCATCTTTGTCCCGACAAAGGCCAGAATCAGGGCAATGCCGTATTTAAGATAGGCAAACAGCCCGATCAGGTTTGTCAGCAGAAAGAAGAGCGAACGCAAGCCCATAATGGCAAAAACATTGGAGGTAAGCACAATAAACGGGTCCAGCGTAATGGCAAAGATGGCTGGTATTGAGTCCATTGCAAAGATAACATCGCTGCTTTCCACCACCAGCAGCACTACAAACAGCGGGCTGGCCACCCAGATCTTCATTTTACGGGTAAAAAACCAATCACCCCTGATCTGTTTTGTCATCGGTATAAACCTGCGGGCCAGACGCACCAGCGGATTGTTTTCCGGCTCTATCCCCTCATCAGAACTGGCGGCCATTTTCCAGGCGGTGTAAATCAGCAAGGCTCCAAAGATGTAAAACAGCCACTGGAATTTAGCCAGCAATGCAGCACCCACAAAGATGAAGAACAGCCGCATGATAATGGCACCGATAATACCCCACTTGAGTACCTTGGCCTGTAGTCCGCCCCGCACACCAAAAACAGAGAAGATCATAATAAATACAAACAGATTGTCCACTGAAAGGGACTGCTCGATCAGGTAGCCGGTCAGAAACTCCAGCCCCTTTTCCCTGCCAAGCAGATGCCAGATGCCCGCACCGTACATCAGGGCCAGGCTGGCCCAGACAGCACACCAACTGCCAGCCTCTTTAAAACTGATGGCATGGGTTTTACGGTGTAATACAATATCAACAATAATCATCATGCTGATCAGAACAGCAAAGATAACCCACAACAGGGTCTGGGGTGACATAGAGCCTCCGTTATTAAAATAGACGTGCAAGCATTAAGAAACCAAAGATTATGAACAGCAGTCCTGCCAGACGGTGAATCCAGCAGGCAGGTATCAGGTTGCCAAGCTGTTTACCAACAAATATGCCGATTAAAGTCACCAGGCAGAGGGCCAGGGTGGATGCCAGAAAAACACTGCCCAGTCCGGTGATTGTGGAGGAATAGCTGGCTGCCTGGCTTGCGGTCATAAGCTGGCTTTTATCCCCCAGCTCTGCCATGAAGATCATCAGGAAGGTGGTACGTAATACGTTGTTACCCGATAGTTTATGCTGGCTGCTTTCTTCTGTTGAGCCGACTGTACAGCGAATGCTGTCTATCCCGAAGTAAAAAAACAGGGCCGCAGAGATCAGGCAGATTGCAGAAAGCGGCAGCAGCGTAAATAAGAGTTTGCCTGCCAGTACGGCGGCAAGGTTTAAGGTGGCAAAGGCGGCAACAATGCCGATGAAGACCTTCTGCCAGGGGAAACGTAAAGCCAGTGTCATGGCGGCGAGCTGGGTTTTATCCCCCAGCTCTGCCATAAATATCAGGCCAAATGTACTGGCAAAGATGGACAGCTCCACTAGAACTTAACTTCAGGTGCTGCCTTGGCCCCTTCCTCGGCCCTGAAAGGTTCTCGACGTTCCAGTTTCAGCAGAAGCGAGTTGGTAAGGGAGTTGGGAAAGGTGCGGATGCTGGTGTTAAAGACCTGCACCGCTTTGTTGTACCGTTCTCTGGCAACGTTAATTCTGTTTTCTGTACCTTCAAGCTGGGTTTGCAGATCCAGGAAGTTCTGGTTGGCCTTCAGGTCAGGGTAGTTCTCCACCACCATCATCAAACGGGAAAGGGCACTTGACATTTCGCCCTGTAATTGCTGGAACTGGGCCATACTGGCAGGGTCATCCAGCAGCTCTTTACCTGCTTTAAGCCCGCCGATACTGGCACGGGCTTCTGTAATTGCCTTCAAGGTGTCAGCCTCATGGCTGGCGTAGCCCTTAACCACCTCCACCAGATTGGGGATCAGGTCATTTCTGCGTTGGTAGGTTGATTCCACATCGCCCCAGGCAGCTATTACAGCCTCTTCATTGGCCTGCATTGTGTTGTAGCCACAGCCTGACAGGCCGGCAGACATGATCAGGCAGGTCAACAGCAGCATGATCTTTTTCATTGTGTTTCCTCCGAATTGTTCTGTTTTTTTGCTGTTTTTTCCGCCAGATAGGTTTTTACCTTTTTCAGCAGATTCCTGGCCCAGACAAATTCAGTGGCCAGAATCCCCAGGCCAAGGGGGATAATTACCACCGCCGGCCCGGGGGTGAAGATCATGACAATACCGATCAGAACTACTGTGCTGCCTATAACGGCAACTATCAGCTTGCGTGCCTGACGTAGCCCCCATTGCAACATTAGCGACCTGACATGGCTCTCAGGCGGGAGATCCGCTCGTCCATTGGCGGGTGGGTTGAAAACATGTTTTTCATGGCACTGCCGGACAGCGGATTGACAATAAACATGTGGGCAGTGGCCGGGCTGGCACTGTGCATCGGAATCTGGCGGGAAGCATTCTGCAACTTGGCCAGTGCATCGGCCAGGGCGTTGGGTTTACCGCAGATCTGGGCACCGGTTGAATCAGCAAGGTATTCACGGGAGCGGGAAACCGCCATCTGAATCAGCATGGCCATCATCGGTGCAATTATAGCCAAGGCCAGGGAGCCGATCAGACCGGCAGCACCGCCACCCTCTTCTCTGTCCCGTCCGCCACCAAGTATGGCACCCCATTGCAGCATGTTGCCGATCATTGAGATGGCACCGGCAAAGGTGGCAGCAATGGTTGAAACCAGAATATCACGGTTTTTGACATGACCCAGTTCGTGGGCCATAACACCTTCCAGCTCTTCTGGTGTCAGAATCCGCATGATTCCTTCTGTTGCAGCCACCGCTGCATGTTGGGGGTTGCGGCCAGTTGCAAAGGCGTTGGGTGACTGGTCGGGAATAATATATACCTTTGGCATCGGCAGGTTGGCACGTTGGGCCAGCCGTTCCACCATGCCGTAGAATTGCGGGTTGTCGTTACGCTCAATCGGTCTGGCTTTGTACATCTTCAGTACAATCTTGTCGGAAAACCAGTAGGAGCCAAAGTTCATCACCACCGCCATGACAAAGGCGATCATCATGCCGCTTCTGCCACCCATTGCAGCACCCATGCTGACCAGCAGAACTGTTAAAAGTCCAAGTAATAAAGTTGTTTTAAGCTGATTTGCCATCTTTTATCCTCCGTTTCTTGTTCACTAAATTTGT
>CAZRKG010000034.1:13191-18370 GCA_964600635.1 uncultured Geobacter sp.
GTCCCCCAGATGTTTGCCTGTCACTAGGTAATTCCTGACATAATCCTGTACCGCATCTTCCAGTGATGTTGCCTGGGCTGTGTAGCCGCTGTTACGTATCTTATCGGTTTCTGCACAGGTGTGATACTGGTATCTGTTACGGATAGATTCTGGCATATCCACATAATCTATGGCTGGTGGCAGTTCCATCGCTGTAAATACGGCCTTTGCCAGGCGGTTCCAACTGGCAGTGCTGCCACCACCAACATTAAAGATACCGGATACTTCACGATTATTCAGAAAATGCAGTGTCATTGCTGCTGCATCCTTCACATATACAAAATCCCTGACCTGCTCACCATCAGCATATTCTGGCCGATGGGACTTAAACAGTTGCAGCCTGCCAGTGTCTGAAATCTGTTCATAGGCTTTCTGCACCAGGGATCGCATCTCTCCCTTGTGGAGTTCATTTGGGCCAAAGACGTTGTAGTACTTCAGACCCACAATCTCACTTAACAGCCCATGACGCATGGCCCAGAGATCAAAAAGCTGCTTGGAGTAACCGTACATATTCATGGGACGCAGCTTTATCAGCATTGATTCATCGTCTGAAAAGCCATGTTCGCCGCCCCCGTATGTGGCGGCACTGGAGGCATAAATGAAGCGGCCACCGCGATCCCTTGTAAACAGGGCTGTTTTGCGGGAATACTCAAAGTTGTTTCTGATCAGGTAGCTGGCATCAGCTTCTGTTGTGGAAGAGCAAGCCCCCAGATGAAACACCGCCTGCAATGGGCTGGAAAAACGGGCTTGTAATCTGCCGCTGTCCAGCAGTGCTTCAAAGGCATCTTTTTCAAGATAATCATTAAATTTAAGAGGTGCAAGGTTACGCCATTTTTCCGTCAGCCCCAGGTGATCCACCACCAGAATATCACTGATACCATCTTGGTTAAGTTGATGTATAACTGCACTTCCGATCAGGCCGGCACCGCCGGTTACGATAATCATTGCAAGCCCTCCTGTTTTATACAGGGCTGAAACCACTGATTGCGTATCAGCCGAAACATCTGTTTTCATAACACAATGAACTGATTATAATTGCCAAATACTACTGATTCTGTCAAATTTATAAAAATGCAGATAAATATCAATGAAATAACTAAGGTGTTAAGATTAAACAACGAAGCCAGTTGATATAAAATAACCAGCCAGGAGGCCACAAAAATGAATATGCTGATGGACTTGTACCTGAGTTTAAGGATCAGAACCCGAATTTATCTGCTTGGCATCTGCTACAGTCTTTGTATTGTGTGTGCAGTTGGGGCTGGACGGGCTTTACCGCTGAGTTATGCCATTGCCACCACAATACTTTTTGTATTGGCCGGTGCCTTCTTCTGCGGACTATTGTTCTACACGGTTAATAATGCTCTGAAACGGATTCAGGGCTACCTTAAAGGTATGACGGAAGGTAATCTTTGTCAGATAATTACAGCCAAACGCAATAACGAGATCAGTTCCATCATCCGCTCTACAAGTGATCTTCAGACCGCTATGCAATCCATGATCTCCGGCATCCGCAGGACATCAGACAGTGTGGCTTCCGCCTCTTTGCAGTTAACCCAGACCGCCGAGGGGATCGCCGATGGCACCGGTAATGCCGCTTCCCAGACCAGTGCAGTCAGCCACTCTGTAGATGAAATTGCCCAGGTCAGCCATGAGATCTCTGCCAGTTGTGAGGCGATGGCAGATATGGCAAGCCAGGCAGAGATGGTCTCCATAGATGGTGAGCAGACCATATCCGGCATGACCGGCATTATGGGCAGCATTGAATCAGTAATGACAGAAACCACCATAGCGGTAAAGAACCTGGGCAGCACTTCTGATCAGATTGGAGAGATCCTTTCCACCATTGGTGATATTGCCGACCAGACCAACCTGCTGGCACTTAATGCCGCCATTGAGGCTGCACGGGCTGGTGAGCAGGGCCGTGGTTTTGCTGTTGTGGCCGATGAAGTCCGGCATCTGGCAGAGCGTACCACTACAGCTACACGGGAGATCCAGGGCATTATCACCGCCTTGCAGCGGGATGTACGGACAGTGGTTGGTTCTATGGAACAAAGCTCCAGCAGTGTACATGAGGGGGCTGAAGGGGTTCGTAAATCCTGCGAGGCGATTGCATCTATCCGCAACAGCATTGGCGAATTGCTGGCCCAGGTTTCCCAGGTTGCAGCGGCAGCCACAGAGCAATCCAGCACCACCGCTGCCATGTCAGACAGTATGCACGGCATTGCCAATGTCATCAACGAAGCGGCTGATGGTGCCGGACAAACCAGATCAGCCGCAGCACAGATGTCAGCCTCATCTTCAGAACTTCAGTCTATGGTCAGCAAGTTCTGCATTAATTAGTTTTCGTCTGGAAAGGGTTATTTATACATTCTGACGGCGTAGGTTGTTTCAAATCCGGTGTTTCTGGATGGAAGCAAATTAAACAAGGCAAAGGTATTTTCAAGATGATTAAACAGATTAAAATAGCAGCATTTTGTAGTGCAATATTGATGGCATCCATTGTAAACACAGCAGTGGCTGATGAGCAAATCCAGGCAACACCGTCGGCCACTTTTCTGCAAACTGACCCTGGCTTGTCATTATTACCTTCCATAAAGGAAGCAGAGCCGGTGGTGGTTGCTGTAAAGGTGGGCGTTGTTGATCTGAACAGGATTTCCAGCGAATCTGCAACTGGCAAGGCTGCCCAGCAGAAGATTAAGGCAGAGCAGACCAGGCTGCAAAAGCAGATTGATTCAAAACGTAAGATGATGGAACAGCTTCGTACTGATTTGGAAAAGCAGATGCCAAACCTTCACCCGATGCAGCGGGATACAAAACAGCGGGAGTTTCAGAAAAAGGTGGAGGAGTTTCAGAAGTTTGGCTTGCAGTCTGAGCAGAAGCTGGCGGAACAGCAGCAAAAACTAACCCAGGAGCTTTTCGCATCCATCGCCAAGGTTGCAGCAGAACTTGGGGAGGAGAAAGGTTTACAGGTGGTGGTTGTTAACCGCGAGCTGATGTTCTGGGATAAATCTGTGGAACTGGTGGAGCTGGACGGAGAGATTATCCAGCGGCTGGATGCTGGCAGTAAGAAGAAGTAGAGTTGATCTATAACGTTAGATGTAAGAATAAGGGCTATTTCTGATGCTCTTGGCGTATTGTTCAGCAAGTACCCTGAGTATGAGAACTTCTACCTTGATTCTGCAAAGCTAGCAGGGATCAACGGTTGGTAGCCAGACCGGTTACTATTTAATATCAAAAATGAGTTTGAAACTAAAATTGCGGAAGCTGGCTAAAATTAATTAAAAGCCGACGCCGCAAAGCGGTGTCGGCTTAATCAAGCATTAAACAGCAAAAAACAACTAACCCCTAAACAAGACTTTCCCCTGTCATTTCAACAGGTTGCTCCATCCCCAGCAGCTTTAACATCGTTGGTGCAATATCCGCCAGTTTGCCACCCTCCCGCAACTTCAGCCCTTTACGACCATCATCAACCATTATCAGCCAGACCGGATTACAGGTGTGGGCTGTATGCGGCTCACCGTTTTCATCCATCATCTGCTCGGCATTACCATGATCTGCGGTAATCAGCAGGGTGCCCCCCAGCTCGCGGATTTTTGCCGCCACCCTGCCAACAGATTTATCCACCGCTTCCACCGCCTTGATGGCAGCAGGCAGAATGCCTGTATGACCCACCATATCGCAGTTGGCATAGTTGATGATGATCAGGTCATAAATACCTTGGTCAAGCCGCTTCAACAGCTCATCGGTTACAAGATGGGCAGACATTTCTGGCTTTTGATCGTAGGTTTTCACATCCTGGGGTGATGGGATCAGGGCACGGTCTTCATTGTTAAACGGTTCTTCAACTCCACCATTAAAGAAAAAGGTGACATGGGCGTATTTCTCTGTCTCGGCGATTCTCAACTGCCTTAAACCAGCCTTGGAGATCAAATCCCCCAGAATATTCTTCAGCTCTTCCTGAGCAAAGGCGATCGGCAGGCCAAAGGTGGCATCGTACTCAGTCATACAGACGTAGCTGGTCAGCTTTGGTACCCGCTGCCTTGTAAAGCCATCAAACTGCTCAAAGGTCAGGGTACGGGTAATCTCACGGGCACGGTCAGAGCGGAAGTTAAAGAATATAACTGCATCGCCATCTTTTATCTCAGTTGGTTCACCAATTACAGTGGGCAACACAAACTCATCGGTCACGCCGTTGGCGTAGCTGGCGTTAATCGCCTCCAGTGCTGTGGCAGCCTGTTCCCCCTGGCCCAGCACTATGGCGTTGTAGGCCTGTTCCACCCGCTCCCAGCGGTTATCACGATCCATGGCGTAGAAGCGACCAATTATGGTTGCAATCCGGCCAGTACGGATTTCAGCCAGCTTTTGCTCCAGCTCTTGCAGATAATGCACCGCACTCTGGGGAGGGGTATCGCGGCCATCCAACAGGGCATGGACAAAGGTTTCTGCGATGCCATTCTGTTTGGCCAGTTCCAGCAGGGCATAAAGGTGGCTGCTGTGGGAATGGACACCGCCATCTGACAGCAATCCGGCCAGGTGCAGCCTGCCACCTGTCTGTTTCAGTTTGGCAATGCAATCCAGCAGAACAGGATTACTGAAAAAATCACCATCGGCGATTGACTTGGTTATGCGGGTCAGATCCTGATAAACAATCCGGCCAGCCCCAAGGTTCAGGTGTCCTACCTCAGAGTTGCCCATCTGTCCATCCGGCAGGCCAACTGCCATGCCAGAGGTCAGAATCTGTGTGTGTGGAAACTGCTCCCTGAGAGCATCCAGGTTTGGTGTGCTGGCCATGGCCACGGCATTGTTGGCCGGATCAGGGTTAATGCCCCAGCCATCAAGTATCATCAGCATTAAAGGTTTCTTTGTCATAGCTGCTACCTTTCAGCCTTAAAACGGCAGTTAAATAACACAGAGAAGCAAAGTACACATAGCTCAGAGAAAACTTAAAATCATTTTCTGACACTAAATTCACAAATTATTCCAGTTTCAGATCAAAGATGGATTCAAGGAGGCAAGGAGATCGGCGACGAAGGCGTACAGACAGTACGTTGAGGAGCCGATGACGAGCCAACGAAGAAGACACTTTGATATGGAAGTGGAATTAGAAACGTGGCCCCATTGGCGACTTGCTGCCTAT
>CAZRKG010000035.1:0-18170 GCA_964600635.1 uncultured Geobacter sp.
GCAAGGCACGCAGCAGGCGGTGATCTGCATTGAGCTGGAGAAAACAGCCAGCAGCAGGCATGACCAGATACATGAAGAACTGTTTCAGCTTGCCAGCAGGTTTGAGCATACAGCAGGTATCAGGAAGATCCTGTTTCACCCCTCATTTCCGGTGGATATACGCCACAATGCCAAAATATTCAGGGAAAAACTGGCTTTGTGGGCAGAACAGCAGGTAAAGTTATGAATGTACTTGTGACCGGAGGGGGCGGATTTCTGGGTGGTGCCATTGTCAGGCAGCTACTGACACAGGGCTGCCATGTCACCAGCCTGTCCCGCAGTCTTTATCCAGAGCTGGAAAGCCTGGGGGTACGACAGGTGCAGGGCGATCTGGCTGATACAAAATCGGTTCTGCAAGCAGCAGAAGGTGCTGAGATCATTTACCATGTTGCAGCCAGGGCCGGTATCTGGGGCAGCTATGATTCTTTTTACAAAGCCAATGTAACCGGCACCAGAAACATCATCACCGCCTGTAAAGAGCTTGGAATCAACCGGCTGATCTTTACCAGCTCGCCCAGCGTGGTCTTTGATGGCAAAGATGTCTGGGGTGGCGATGAATCCCTGCCCTACCCCACCGAGTATCTGGCCCACTACCCCAAGACAAAAGCAATGGCCGAACAGATGGTAATCGCCGCAAACTCACCGGATCTGGCAACGGTTTCGCTGCGGCCCCACCTGATCTGGGGGCCAGGGGATAACCATCTGGTGCCACGGATTATAGCCAAGGCTAAAAAAGGCCGTTTACGGAGAATCGGCCAACGCAACTGTCTGGTGGATACTGTCTACATTGACAATGCCGCCAGGGCACACCTGTTGGCAGCAGAACGGCTGGCACCTTGTAATCAACTGGCAGGCAAAGTCTACTTTATAACCAATGCTGAACCGATTGAGCTATGGGAGATGGTCAACCGGATTCTTGCTGCTGCACAGTTGCCGCCAATCACAAAAAGCATTCTGCCGGAGACAGCCTGGCTATTGGGAAGCATCTGTGAAAAAATCTGGAGCTGGTTTAATCTTAAAGGTGAACCACCCATGACCCGATTTGTGGCACGGGAACTCTCCACAGCCCACTGGTTTAATACCTCGGCAGCAGAGCAGGATCTGGGATACAAGCCGGAGGTGAGTATAGATGAGGGGCTGCAACGGCTGGCAGACTGGTTGCAGGAAAACAACAAAACATATCAACCTTAAAAACGGTTTTTAAAATAACACCGAGACGCAGAGACACGGAAAAAACCTTGAAACTCTTTTTAGCCACGAATCTCGATAATTTTCACAAATCTATAAAATTAAAAGTCATTGTTTTTTGTGTTCTATAAGATTTTTTCGTGAGATTAGTGCAATTAGTGGCTAAAACTGGTTTGATCGGCGTTCATCCGATTTTCTCGGCGGTTAATGCCTTTTCGTGCAAATTCGTGTTGATTAGTGGCTAAAAAACCGTATTTAATTAAGGACTTCCACTATGCAAAACAAACCCTTTAATGCCGATGACTTTGAATTTGAGACCCTGGAGCAGGAGTTGCAGGCCGATCAACACTGCCAGCGGCTGTTGCTCGGATACTACAGCTGGTTGCAGCAGAACGGCATGTCACCCCATGAGGCTTCACAACTGGCCTACAGTGCTGATTACTATCTGCGGGATTACCTGCTGGATCATCTGAGGGCCAACCCCTTGAAGCCCCAGGCAGGTATTGTCCGCTACTTTGCAGGCAACTGGTATATTGTTAAAAACATGGAACCAGAGCAGGAACAGTTGTCACAACACCTGCTTGCCATCCAGCAGTTATACACTTACATTAAGCAGCTTGAGCTGATACCGCAGGAAAAGCTGGATCAACTGATTGCAGAAACGCTGGAGATTGATTTTTACAGCCAGCGGATTGCCGACTTCCTTGCCCTGGCCGGCGATGGATATACAGAATGGGATAATGACTGCACAATTAAAATGGTGACCAGATGAAAGAGATCATAATTACAATTCTGGAGCAAAACCACCAGCGACCAGACTGGTACTTTGATTTTAATGGAGAACAGTTCAGGGATTTTTTTGCACAGCTTGATGCCACTATGCAGCAACTGGATGTAAAACTTGGCCTGGTCTTCAACCAGGAACATACAATCAATATTAACAGCTATGCTGATCTTCTGAACTGTATCAAGCTATCCTCATCTGATGACAGGCACCAGAGACATTGTATCGGGCATATTATCGGCAAAAGTGAACAGCTTGATATTATGGATGATCTGTCTAAAGCTGTGAAACGCCTGGCCTTTGCACCGGAAACCATCGCTCCTGATGCAGCATTTGCCAGGGTCTGTCACAATTGTGGCTGTGGCTGCTGAACATGATTGCAATGCAGAACAACCGCTTTGATACCGGAGCTGCCAATTGGGATCAGGTACCCCGTAGAGTAATGCTGGCAAATGCGGTGGTGGCACAGATTATACAGGCAGTAAACCCGCAGCCCTATATGCGTCTGCTGGATTACGGGGCAGGCACTGGCCTGGTTACCCTGGGTCTGCACCACCTGGTCAGGGAAGCCATAGCGGTTGACAGCTCACGTGGTATGCTGGAACAGCTTGCAAAAAAGGCTGCTGAGAACGGTGCAAATAACCTTCAAACCCACTGGATAGATTTTAATTCAGACTGGCATCTGCCAGATGGAATTGACCTGCTGGTCAGCAGTATGACCATGCACCATATTCAGCAGCCAATGGCATTGCTGAACCGCTTTAAAGCTGTCATGAACAGCGGCGGCATGCTCTGTGTGGCAGATCTGGAAAAGGAAGACGGTAGTTTCCATGATCATGCTGATGAAACAATAAAGCACCACGGTTTTACAGTTGAAGAGATGGAACTGTATTTTTCCGAGGCTGGCTTTACAGGCATCAGGACAGTACAGGTCATCAGAGTTGAGAAAGAACGTCAGGGGCAGACAGTGGAATATCCGGTTAACCTGACATCAGGCAGGGTTCTGTAAGATCAGGAATCTTTTTTATCAGCAGGTCAGCTTGATTGACTTATCTGCTGATTTACCTTAAGAAATATCAGGCTAAACTCAGATGAACCTAAGGAGGGTTTGCATGACCCATACATCCTTGCCGGAAACCGTCAGAAAGCTGTTGGCTTCCCAACCGATTGAACTGCCCATTTTTCACCCTGTTGCCCTTAAACTGCAACGGATGCTTGCTGATTATGACTTCACGGTTGATGAAGTCTCTCAGGTGGCAAATGAAGACCAGTCCTTAGCCAGTCAGATGCTTAAAATGGCCAACTCTCCCCTCTACATGGGCCGAACCAAAGTGGCCACCATTAAAGAGGCGGTCATCAGGCTTGGTGCCCAGCAGGTAATCAACATTGCCATTGCAGCATCACAGGCATCGGCCCACACCTCCGAAAACCCTGTCCTGCATAAATATATGAAGGCACTCTGGCTCCACAGCCACGGCTCTGCCATTGGTGCCCGCTGGCTGGCAATGAATTGCGGTATGCGTGGTATTGCCGATGAAATCTATCTGGCTGCCCTGCTGCATGATGTGGGCAAACTGTACCTGCTTAAATCCATTGAACGGCTTAACAAGGCCGGCGTAATCAACTCTATGTTTGATGATGAGCTGGTAATGGAGATATTTGATGCAATGCATGTGGAGCAGGGAGTCAGGCTGATGCAGCACTGGAACTTCCCCAATATGTATTCTGATGTGATCCGTGATCATCATCTGGAGGAATGGAACCATGTCAATAAAATGCTGGCCATTGTCCGCTTTGTTAATATGGCTTGCCACAAGGTAGGCTTGGGACTTAAACACCAGCCGGACAAGGTGTTAAACCTGACCATGGAAGCAGAAGTACTGGATCTGGGTGATATGCAGATTACAGATCTTGAGGAGCTGCTTGAAGAAAGTGGCAAGGTGGAGTTCTGACATTACTTTAATCAGATATATCAAGTGAAAATCCCCACCGGAGCAACATCCAGTGGGGATTTTTTTATCTGCCAGAGCACCGGTCTTATACCAATTACAGATTAAAGATGGATTCCAGGCGGCGAGGAGATCGGCGGCAATACGTCGAGGAGCCGATTATGAGCCAACGAAGAAGACGCTTTAATATGGAATTGGCATTACAGCCGCCCTTCATTACGTAGCGAGTCTATCTTTTCCAGCAATGCCGGCATTACCGCCCAGGTGGCCTTTTCTCCCTCCAGAATAGCCTGATGCCGTTTGTCAAAATCAGCAGATCCCACAAACCCCACCTGTGGCCTTATGACCAGATCAGCCTGATCCTGCGGCGACTTGGCAATGGTGTGGTACATGATCTCCAGGGATTTCATAATGGTATCCATTGTGCTGGTGGGGATGCTGTTTTCAACATCATTGGTAATATCCACTGCAATCACCAGATCAGCCCCAAAACGACGGGCCACATCCACCGCCACCGGATTAACCAGCCCTCCATCAACATAGCTGGTGCCTGAGAACCTGGCCGGCTGATAAACCCCTGGCACTGCGGCACTGGCCTGTACAGCCATACCGGTATTGCCGCTGGTGAATACAACCTCTTTGCCAGTGCGGATGTCGGTGGTAACAGCGTAAAATGGTATTTTCAGCTTTTCAATCGGCTGATTACGTACCTTGCTGTTAATAAAATCCCGCAAACGCTCACCCTTTATAAAACCGTTAGATGGAATGGTCAGCTCAGATACATCTTTTTTCTGCAATGACATGGCCATCTCTTGCAGTGCATAACCATCATAACCATAGGCGTACAGGCTGCCAACAAAACTGCCGGCACTGGTACCCACCACCAGATGGATCGGTATTTTTTTGGCCTCAAGTACTTTAATGACCCCCACATGGGCAAAACCTTTCGCTGCACCAGCTCCAAGCACCAGAGCCACTTTAGCCGGACGTACCTGTTGTGGTGCAGGAGGCGGCGTGGCAGTGGCACAGGCAGTTAAGGCAACCGTACAGAAGATCAACAGAATGTTGCGAAGTAATTTCATAAAACATCTCCTATCATCTTTTAAAATTTATACAGCCAGTTTCCACCAGTAAACACCAGATTTGAAACAACTTAGTTTAGCATTCAACCAATCCAGCCAGCCAGAATCGCTGTTGCAGAGGTAACAGAAACAACAAGCCACAAAACAACCCCCTGTAACAATGGCCTTAATCCGGTTCTGACCAGCAGTTTCCGTGTAAAACCGGCACCGATCAGAAACAGGGTTACCACAAGGGCCTGTCTGGCAAGACCGTTCAGCAGCATCCAGAAGTTCATTGCCTGGGGAAATGCCGTCCGTACCCCTGCCGCCAGTATAAATCCCACAATAAAATATGGAACCGACACCTTACCTTCAGAACGCACAAACCAGGCCACAGCCAGCGTAACCGGCATAATCCACAAAGCCCTGGTCAGTTTGACCGTAGTTCCAACCGCCAGTGCAGTTGTGCCGTATGCAGCGGTTGCACCCACCACGCTGCTGGTATCATGTATGGCCAGTGCAGACCAAAGCCCAAACTGCCCCTGCGACATCTGCAACAGATGACCCAATGGAGGAAAAAGCAACAACCCCAGTGAGTTGAGAGTAAACACCGTTGCCAGAGCCACGCCGGTCTCTTCATTTTCTGCCTTTAAGACCGGTGCCAAGGCTGCTATGGCACTACCGCCACAGATGGCGGTACCAAAGGAGATCAACATTGATGTTTTTGATGCTGTTTTGAACAACCGGCCCAGCAGCAAGCCTGCCAGCATGGTCATGGAAATGCCGATTAGTGTGTACCAGAAGGCGGATTGTCCGGTTTTAAGCACCAGGGGCAGATTAACACCAAAGCCAAGCCCCACAACAGACAGTTGTAAAAGCCTTTTACTCCATACAGAGGTCTGTCCGGGCCAGGGATTGCCAATCAGCAGTCCAAACAAAAGCCCTGCAATCAGGGCAACCGGAGCTGATACAACCGGAATACAGCAGATAATCAGCAGACCATAAAAGATTATGGGAGTATACACAGTACAACCTTTCTGCTTTTGGAATCATAATAAATAATGCAAAATATAACACCTGCAAGTTCCTGTAAAAAGCTAAAACCAAAAGGAGATCATACCGATGAAAATTGCTGCTGCTATAGCCATGTTTTGTGCATTGGGCGGGCTGGCACGCTATTACATATCAGATTGGGTGCATAGCCTGACCGGGCGTGGTTTTCCATACGGAACCCTTGTGGTGAATATCATCGGTGCTTTTCTGATTGGTGTTGTGATGGAGTACAGTCTGCGTGGTAACGGGTTATCGGAACAGGTACGCATCGGCCTTACAGTTGGCCTGCTGGGAGGTCTGACCACATTTTCAAGTTTCAGTTACGAAACCTTGATACTGCTGCGTAATGGCAGCCTGATTGCAGCCTCTGCCAATATCTTTGGCTCTGTTTTTATCTGCCTGATCTGCACCTGGCTGGGAATTTTACTGGTAAGATTGCTATACTAAAACAGTACATCCAGGTAACCACTACACATTAGCAGGTACAGAACCAGCACAAACTTCACTTAAACTAAAAATCTGCTGGTGCAGGCAAGAAACACTATGATAAACTTCATCTGTTTTGGCTGTGGCTGCTCTACCTGGAATTATTATTAAAGCAGGATTATCTGGCAGTGCAGTCCAGCAGCAATACCACATGGTAATAATCGGAACAGATCAGGTTGGACGGCATCATCCAGGAACCTACGCCTTTAAGAAACGGCATTGTGAACGCACCGTCCATAAAGATGGTGCGTTTTTGTTTGGAGCTGCATAAATGAAAAAAAAGATCAACATTCCAGAACTTCTTAAGATGAAGCAGGAAGCACGCAAAATAGCCATGCTGACCGCCTATGACTACCCCACGGCCCGTTTGGTGGATGAAGCTGATATAGACGTTATACTTGTGGGAGATTCGGCTGGCGTGGTTTTCAGCGGCCATGAAAACACCCTGCCGGTAACAATGGATGAGATGCTTTACCACGTAAAAGCAGTCACCAGGGCCAGACCAAAGGCGTTGGTGGTGGCTGATATGCCTTTTATGGCCTGCCAGACCGGTACTGCTGATGCCCTTAAAAACTGTGGCCGGATGTTGCAGGAAGGCCGTTCCGAGGCGGTCAAGATTGAGGGTGGCTGCAATATGGCCAGGATCATACAGGCTGTAACCGAGATGGATATACCGGTTATGGGCCATGTTGGACTTACCCCCCAATCTGTCCACCGCATGGGCGGTTACAGGGTGCAGGGTCGCAAAGAACAGGCCGAACAGATCATTGCAGACGCAAAGGCTGTTGAAGAAGCCGGTGCCTTTGCCATTGTGCTGGAGGGTATTCCCGCCAGTCTGGCCGAGCAGATCACCGCCATATTAAGTATCCCCACCATCGGGATCGGTGCCGGAGCTGCCTGTGATGGTCAGGTGCTGGTAATCCACGACATACTTGGCCTGTGTGAAAAATACTCCCCCAAGTTTGTGAAACGTTATGCAGAACTGGCCCCTGTAATTACCCAGGCTGCTGCCCAATATGTTAAGGAAGTGCGTGAAGGCAGTTTCCCCACCAAAGAGCATTCCTTCTCATGAAAATCATCCATACAGTGCATGAAATGCAGCAGACCATGCTGCAACTGAAACGGTCTGGACAACGGATAGCCTTTGTACCCACAATGGGTTTTCTGCACCAGGGCCATGCCTCACTGCTTAGTCACGGCCGCCAGCTTGGTGATACACTGGTCCTTTCCATCTTTGTAAATCCCACCCAGTTTGGCCCGTCTGAAGATCTGGACAAATATCCAAGAAACCTGGAAGCAGACTGCAAAATGGCTGAAGAATCCTGTGTTGATTACATCTTTGCACCCACCGCAGCCGAGATCTACCCCCCTGGTTTCCAGACCAGTGTAAGCCTGGGGCCATTAACCGAACCGCTCTGTGGTGCCAAACGGCCAGGCCATTTTGATGGCGTGGCGGTGGTGGTCACCAAGCTGTTTGGGATTGTACAGCCCGATGTAGCCCTGTTTGGTAAAAAGGACTTTCAGCAACTGGCCATCATCCGCCAAATGGTGCAGGACCTTAATCTGGCGGTGGAGATAGTGGGAATGCCGATTGTGCGGGAGCCGGACGGCCTGGCCATGTCATCCCGCAATAGCTACCTGACTGCAACCGAACGGCAGCAAGCCCTCTGCCTTTACAGTGCCATTAAAAAAGCCCGCAGCCTGTTTGAACAGGGTGAACGGTCTGCCAGCAGGATCCTGACAGCAGCCCGTATGGAACTTGAGACTGTGCCTGACATAGTGACAGACTACCTGGAATTACGGGATGGCACCAGCCTGACTGCGGTTGATCAGGTTGACGAAAACACATTACTTGCATTGGCTGTAAAAACAGGTAGTACCAGACTGATTGATAACACCATATTTGGAGAGGAACTCTGATGCCCAACAGAGCACTGGCCTCCCTTGAGACCCTGTACCGTATCTTTACCGTGCCGGAAGCCCCTGATTCAACACTGGGGCAAGTTGACCGTGCCATCAGCGGTGATGTAGCCGGCTTTCTTCAAACCCACATTGTTGCCACAGAGCGTCCACTGGAAGAGATTGAGGACAGCTTTTCCGATATAAACATCCCGGAAGAGCCGACCTATGTCTCGGACTACACCGAGTTTGTCAAAAAGAACCTGGTGGCCCAGTCTGTGCATACATCCTCCCCTGGTTTTGTGGGCCACATGACCTCTGCCTTCCCTTACTTCATGCTGCCGCTTACCAAAATCATGACCGCCCTTAATCAGAACACGGTCAAGGTGGAGACTTCCAAAGCCTTCACCCCGATGGAGCGGCAGGTGCTGGCCATGCTGCATAAGTTGATCTATGACCAGCCAGAGGATTTTTATCCGCCCTGGATACATAACAGCCAGGCAGCATTAGGGGCCTTCTGTTCAGGTGGTACCATCGCCAATATCACCGCCCTCTGGGTAGCCAGAAACCGCATGTTTGCACCGGAAGGGGATTTCAGGGGGATTGATCAACAAGGTTTTGCCAGGGCACTGCGTCACAAAAATCTGGATGGGGTTGCAATCCTGGTGTCAGAGCGGGGCCATTACTCCCTTGGCAAGGCGGCTGACCTGCTGGGGATTGGCCGTGAAAACCTGATCAAGGTAGCCATTGACAGCAGTAACAGAGTTGATATGACTGCACTGCGTAAAACCTGCCAGCAATTACAGCAGCAGAACATCCGGCCAATGGCCATTGTGGGGATTGCCGGTACAACTGAAACCGGCAATGTTGATCCACTGGAAGAGATGGCTGATCTGGCAGCCGAGATCGGTTGTCACTTCCATGTGGATGCTGCCTGGGGTGGCCCGACCCTCTTCTCCGGTAAGAACCGTCATCTGCTGGCCGGAATCGAACGGGCCGACTCTGTTACTATTGATGCCCACAAGCAACTTTATGTGCCGATGGGGGCCGGTATGGTTATCTTCAAAGACCCCACCGCTGTTGCAGCCATCAGGCACCATGCAGCCTATATCCTGCGGCATGGTTCCAAGGATCTGGGCAGCCATACACTGGAAGGTTCACGGCCTGGCAAGGCATTACTGGTACATGCCGGTCTGTCCATTATGGGGCGTAAAGGCTATGAACTGCTGATCGACCTGGGGATAGAACGGGCCGGTACCTTTGCGGAGCTGATCCGCCAGCACCCTGATTTTGAGCTGACCAGCCTGCCGGAGCTGAACATCCTGACCTATCGTTACTGTCCGGCTGATATACAAAAGAGGTTGGAAACAGCAGTACCTGAAGAGCAGAACAGAATCAACAGTCTGCTGGATCAGATCTGTCAGTTAATGCAGAAGATTCAGCGTGAAGCTGGCAAGACATTTGTGTCAAGGACACATCTGCGAATGGTGCGTTATCAGAATGAAATCACTGTGCTGCGTAGTGTGCTGGCTAATCCGCTCACCACCAACGAGATCCTGCTGTCTGTACTGGCAGAACAACGTGAAATAGCCAGAATGCCGGAGATAAAAGAGTTGCTGGAGGAGATCAGGCAGCCAGCCTGACACAGTCCGCAGACAGATGGAAGCCTTGTATGACAAATCTGAATACAGACCACTTTGCCCGCTGCATTAAAACCCTTGAGATGTCACTTCAACAGCTTGTAAAGGCTGATGAGGAAAGTATTGAGTATGAGGTTTTCCGCAATGCCGTTGTAAAGGGCTACGAACTTACCCTGGAAACTGCCGGTAAACTGATCCGCAAAGCACTCAAGGTATATACAGGCAATCCACGGGAGATTGACGGACTTTACTTTAAGGATCTGCTGCGACGTGCTGCAAAACATGGCCTGATGACTACCGTTGAGGTTGAACGCTGGTTTACCTATCGCGATAACAGAAACAACACCGCACATGATTATGGTGTAGGCTTTGCTGAAGAGACCTTAAAACTGTTACCAGGCTTTATTGAAGATGCACACAACCTGGAGAATATACTCAGGGAGAAACTTGGCAGTGGTAATGATTGATCTGCATCAGGACTGGCTAAAGATAATCAAAGAGCTGATTAGCACCCACCTCCCATCTGCTCGGGTAGTAGCCTATGGCAGTCGTGTAAACGGAACATCCCATGATGCCAGTGATCTTGATCTGGTAGCCCATAACCCTGTGGATGCAAACCAGCCACTGGCCAACCTGCCACTGTTACAGGCTGCATTCTCCAGTAGTAACCTGCCGATCAGCGTAGATATTGTTGACTGGGCCAGGATTCCTGAAAGCTTCCGGCAAGAAATAATGGGTAATAAAACAGTTGTAATATATGACTGCCACACACAAACCTAATCGACTTAGAACTCCTGCTATCTTATAACCGGTACTACCAGCGGTACACCATCCTGTTCAAGCATTGTCACCTCCAACTGATAGGCCTGCTCTATCACCTCACAGGTCAGGATACCCTGCCCGCCAGATACCAACAGCTCCCCATTTTGCAGCACCACAAAGCTGTCTGAAAAACGCAGGGCCAGGTTCAGGTCATGCAGCACTGCAATAATGGCAATGCCCAGCTCCTTTGCCAGCTTGTGAACCAGAGTTAGTAGCTCAATCTGACTGCGAATATCCAGATGGTTAACCGGTTCATCCAGCAACAGAACCGATGGCCTCTGGGCCAGGGTACGGGCTATGGCAACCCGCTGCATTTCACCACCAGACAGCTGCCTGACAGGACGTTCAGCAAGCCCTGTCAGGCAGGTCAGATCCAGCAGATGGGTGATTTCCTCCAGATCATCCTTGCTTATCCCCCAGCCAAGATATGGTTTGCGTCCAATCAGAACCGCCTCAAACACTGTGCAGTCCATCGGCAGGCTATTCTGTGGCAGATACGCAATGGTCTTAGCCAGTTCCTGCCGTGAAAGCTGTTTTAAGGGCCGATTATTGATAAAGATTTCACCATCAACCGGTTTAATCAGGCCAGCAACAGCTTTCAGCAGAGTAGATTTGCCAGCCCCATTCATGCCAAGTACCGAAAGGAACTCACCTGGGCCAGCAGAACAACTGATGTTATTCAGGACTTTTTTCCTGCCGTAGGAAAACCCAAGCTGTTTAATCATAATCATGGCCCACGCCTCCTGAGTAGTAAAAACAGGAACAAAGGGGCACCGGCAAAGGAGGTTATGATCCCCACCGGAATGATTACCGGAGACAGTATTGTACGGGAGAGCAGATCCGCCAAAAGCAGCAGCACTGCACCGGTCAGGGCAGCAGCAGGTTGCAGGAATCGTTGATCTGTACCGATGAAGGGACGGATCAGGTGGGGGGCCATCAGCCCCACAAAGGCGATAATCCCCAGAAATGCGGTGATAATTGCGGTCAGCATGCAAGCCAGCCCCAGCCCGACCAGTAGCAGTGTCTTTGTGTTGACACCCAGGGTACGGGCTACATCCTCACCCCATTGCAGGCTGTTAAGGTTCCAGCCGTTTAAAATAACAAACAGCATGGCAGGTATTAAAAGCAGTGCCATCAGGCTGTTTTCAAACCAGCCAGCCTTGCCAAGATCACCAAATGTCCAGAACAGGGTGGCGGCCACCTGCTGATCAGTGGCAAAGTACTGTAACAGCATTGTACCGGCAGAAAAAAAGGCCGCCATGGCAACACCGGCCAGCACCATTGCTTCACTGGCCAACTGTCGCAGGTACGAGATCAACATAATCACGCCAATACCGATAAAGGCTCCAATAAAAGCAGATCCTGCCATGATGCTACGGCTTTTCAACAGCATTGCATCGGCATTTCCCACAGTAATCTGACCAGAGCCAAGCAGTATAATGGCAAAGGCCGCCCCAAAGGCAGCACCTTGTGAGATGCCCAGGGTTGATGGTGATGCCAGTGGATTTTTAAGCAGGGTCTGCATGATGCTTCCGGCAAGAGCCAGACCAGCACCAGCCAGAAGTGCAGCCACTGTGCGGGGCAGACGCAGGTTAAACAGCAGGTGGTTGGTCAGTTGATCCTGATTATTTCCAAGCAGGGTTGCAAGAAGCTGGTTAAACTCAACCTGATATGTTCCGGTCTGGAGTGATATTGCGGCCATTAACAGCAGAAGAAGGAGCAAAGCAAGTATAACCAGCAGTTGCCTGACTTTCTGTTTATGATAGCCCAGACCACCAGCACTAGCCATCAGACGGATACCGTTGTTTCTGACCCTGCCCTGGTTGTAACGGCAGACGACCAAAGCCCCCGAACTCCTGTTTTAGCTGTTGGTAGCAGGTAATGTTATTGAACAGCATACAGAGTTCATCGGTTTTTCGTGCAGGATCAACCTTTGCAAGCTGCTCTGGATGCAGCAGGCTGGCGATATACCAGCTATTTGCAAGGGCCAGTTCCAGATTGGTATGGTAATAATTATAGGGTAGGGTACGGTAAACATGACCATTTCTGAAGGCATCAAGCTGGTCATACAAGCTGCGGTTACGGGCCAGATCCTGTCTTACCAATGCTTCGCCACCTGCATCCACAAGGATCACCGGCGGATTCCATACCAGCAGTTGCTCCTTATCAATCTGAATATTACCGCTTCTTTTCAATCCATCGGCCAGATTTACAGCCCTGGCCATCTGCAACGGGAAATAATCAGCACTGGTGGATGTAATACCCTGACTGCCCCGATAACTGACCGCCCCGATATAAACAGGCACAGCAGTTACATCCTTTAGTAGCTCCGCCAGTTCTTTTTGCTGCCTGTCCAGTGCCGTAGCCAGTTGATCTGCCCTCTGACCACGCCCCAGCACCTTACCCAGCAGCCTGAAACCGGACTTTACCTTCTCCAGATCAAGTACACCTGTACCGCCATAATCCAGCACAAGCACAGGTACACCGGTCATACGTTGCAACCGGTCAGCCTGGCTGGCATCAAGGTCAGTGCTGATAATCAGATCTGGCCTGATAGCAATGATCGCCTCGGCATTAACCGGCTTCTGCCTGCCCTCCCCGATGATCGGCAAGGTTTCTGCCTGTTTGCGGATAGCCATGTTGTACGGCCTGCCACTTGAAAGCGGCTGACGGCTCTCCATAGCCTCCAGGCCAGCCACAAGATCAAATGCCTGCATATAGACCACAAGTCTGGTGGCACCACCCATCGGGATAATCCGCTGCACCTTAGCTGGCAACCTGACACTACGCCCAATTTGATCCTTAACAACCTGCGTTGATGCAGCCGATGCAGTGGGTACAAGGCAGATAAACATCAGAACCGCTATTAAGATGTAACGACCTACCATCTGCTGTCATACCTTTCAAAGCAGTCAAGGCAGAGTTTGTTGCCTTCATGGAGCCGGATCAGGTGCTCTGCCGTGCCTTCACCACACTGCTGGCAGATGATGCTGTCAAAGATTCTGGCCTTCTCCGGCAGCTCAAAACCAGGCTTGCCAAAGCTGAACAACTGTTCAGCCGGTGATTCAAGAATCATTCTCTGCAACTCTTCACGGCTGGTATCCTGTCGGGAGAGCGGTCTTCTGAATACCATCCTCAAACTTTGCCCGCTGGTCCGATTAAAAAAGCTGAAGGCCATTTTGCCCCGATTGCGGAAAAGCAGATTCCCCTTACCAAGACTGCAACCAGTTAAAACCTGCACAGCATCCACACCGCAGGCATCGTTTTCAGTCACACAGACCAGCTCTTCATCTGCACCAGGCAGTAAGCCGATCTGCTGCTGCAATGCCTCCACCGCCTTAAAACCGATGGCCAGTCCGGGGCAGGAATGCCCATGAAAATCAATACAACGTTGCCAGGCTGCTGTATCCATATAGTTCTCCAGGTGTAATTGTAGGGGTACTCCTTGTGGGTATCCACATTAAGGGCAGGCACAGGACCTGCCCCTACTACACAGCATAGGATGACGGCTATTTAGCCAGATAATTAGTGTTATTCGTGGGATTCGTGTTCATTTGTGGCTGAAAAAGGTTTTCTCTGTGTCCTCTGTGCCACTTTGTTTAACTCCTGATTTTATCGGCGTTCATCGGTGTTAATCGGCAGTTGATATTTTTCGCATTGGACTCATATTCATACGTGGCTAAAAGCATTATCAGCCCTGCATCAACTTACTAAAACTGTAACGTAACACTCCCTATGGCAGAAAACGGCTCACCCTGGAAGTAGCTGGTACCGCCTGCCCGCGTATCGTCAAAAGAGTCCACGACTGAAACATACCGTTCATCGGTAATATTGCTCAGATCAAGGGCAAGTTTAATCTTCTCAAATCCCCAGAGCTGCTTCTTTGTGTAACTGATGGAAAGGTCGGCCACTGCATAGGGATCAATCTTTTCCCTATGCTCAACATCACCGTAACGCTCACCAATCACCCTGAATTTCGGGGTAATCTCAAAATCACCAAGTTTCAGGATGATTCCACCCTTCAGCATCCACTCCGGCGTATCCACCACCTGCTTGCCTTTACTGGACAGGCGGTTGCCCTGGAAAACCATATCCTGATCATAGCTAAGTTGAGTCCAGGTGGGGTTCAGGAAAAAGGTTATATAGTCAGTTACAAAGGCATTCAGCTCCAGATCAAGTCCATATCCGGTGGCTTTGCCGATATTCTGCTGATAACTGAGGTTTACCCGCGGATCATAAACGGTTGTCAGCAGGTTTTTATGCAGCCCGAAGAAGAAGGTGGGGGCAATCTCGACAAAATCGTTACTGTAGCGTGCTCCAAAGTCAAAGTTATCCGATTCTTCAAGCCGGTAGCCGTCAAACAGGTCGTTAAGACTGATCCCTTTGGCCTGAAAAGCGGCACGGTTGCTGTTGTACAGGTTCACCAGCGGTATGTAGGAGTATGGGCGGATGAAGTTTCTGCCGTAGCTTGCCTGTAGTTGCAGGTTTTCATTGATGCTGTACGAGATACCGGCGGTGGGCAGCAGGATGTCGTAATCACGGGCTTTACGGTCAAGGTCAGCGGCACGTACCAGGTTGTACGACGGAGCAGGTGATGTGTAACCCTTGCTGGCAGATTCGGCATAGTTGAAGTACTTCAAGCCTGCCTGCCAGTTGAAATTGCCTACACTGCCAGCAACCTTTATATAGGGGCTGTTGATGTAACTGGTGCCGCTGCTGCCAAAGACACCGTAACCACGATAGGATAAGCCAGATGAGGTAATGCCATAGTTCTGGATGTAAACATCCATGCTGCCGGCCTCAAAATGATAGCCGACGGTGGCATTCATGGACTGATAACCGTAGTTTGCCTCTGTAATCAGACCTGTCCGCTCAATATCACGGGTCCGTTTCTGCACCATGCCACCGTTGTTGGCCACCCCTTGCCAGACCCTGGTATCTTCAACTGAATAATATGGTTTGATGCTGAAACGCAGCAGATCAGTGGGGT
This sequence comes from uncultured Geobacter sp., assembly GCA_964600635.1. Taxonomy (GTDB): domain Bacteria; phylum Desulfobacterota; class Desulfuromonadia; order Geobacterales; family Pseudopelobacteraceae; genus Trichlorobacter. The sequence continues at coordinate 15,912 of CAZRKG010000035.1, forward strand.
TAATGGTGATTATGGATAGGAAATCTCGGTTAATGAAGCTGCCACGGTTGTATTTATAGTAGTTGAAATCTGTGGAAGGATCTCCCGACAGACCGGCATTGTAATCCTTACGGTAGTTAAGTTTCAGATTTCTGGTTTCATCAAAGGTCAGCGGACGGTACATATCCTGTTTAATGGAGTTGTAGTTGTACCATAGTTTTATATCAGCCCTGTTTGTGACCGGTTGACTGAGTGCCAGGTTAAAGTTGTGCCTTGGGCCAAGCTCACCAGAGCCACGCCATTTGTCGGCCTGGCTGTAGGAATAAGAACCGGAAAGGCTGGTCTCGGTTACAGACAGCCTGCCTGAATCAAGCCGCAGAAAAGTACGGTAATAATTATCAGAGCCAAATCCCTGGCTTAACCTTGCACCAAACTTCTGGTGGGGCCAGTCTGGACGCAGTTCTATGGCCCCACCACGGGAACCAACACCAGTGCCAATATCCGCCGGAACAGCTCCTTTATAAATGGCGATACTCTCCATATTCTCCAGATCATACAGATAATCCCTCGGCCCGATCGGATTACCGCCATAGTTGGGTACACCAGCCACGGTCAGGGCACCCAGCATCCCCTTGATGCCCCGTGTCCGCAGGCCGCCCTGCTCCACTGAAAGACCACGACCATCCGCCCCTTCATAATTAAGCCCTGGCAGCAGATTGATCGCCTCATAAACACTGGCATCAGCCTTTGGCCCCTGTAGCTCAATCCCTTTTCTGCTGATCTCGCTGCCGGTATAGACTGTCTCATCCATCTGACGGGTCGGGCTTACAACACGTTCCCCGGTCACCAGAACTTCTGACAACTGCTGCACATCAGCCAGTGCCAGACCGGCATATACAAGCTGGCTGACTATGAATGCAACGGTGATCGGTTTAGACATTGAAGCCTCCACTGAAGCAGATAATGATTAAAAACAGAAAACTTACTGCAACGCAAACCTGACCGGTAAAACCGCCTTTACCGCCACTGGCCTACCATTATGCCTGGCCGGATTGAAGCTGGAACGCCTTACCGCATCCAGTGCCGCAGCACCAAAACCAAAACCAGGGTCTTCCAGCAGCTCTGCACTGGTCAGATGACCGGTTTCAGTAATGGATAGCCGCAGTTTGACCACCCCTTCCCTGCCTCGCCTTTTTGCCAGGGCAGGATAAACCGGCTGCACCTGTTTATTGAAGGATGGCCCGTTTATTCCACCAAAACTGACATCCCCCACCGGGCCAGCAGCAGCAGTGCCATCACCGGCCACTGAATACCCTCCGGCAGACTTGCCAGTTTTAGCAGCAGCCACACCAACTTCTTCGGCCTGCCCTGCAACCTGTTGTACTGACGACTGATCCTGTGCAGTCAGTAAAGGCAATGTTGGCACTGGTTCGGAGAGCTGCTCCCTGGCTTCAACTTGCTCTACATTGGCTGTCATTGTTTTTTGTATCACGGCACGGGCTGCTGGCTTTGGCTTTGCATGTTCAGCAGAAGCCGGTTCAGTCACCGACCTTCCGGCATTGCCACCACCGGTTACAGGTAGTGGAGCCATATCCACCATTATCACATCATCCACATCTGAGGGATTAGTATGTAACTTCATATAGTTACCAAACCAGAAGATGGTAAGTATGTGGAACAGAACTGAAACAGCCAGGAATAGCTTCAGTTTTTTATCAGTATATGCTTGCAGAGGGATGTTCATAAAATGATATGTGTTACGATTTCTATAAAATGTAGCACACAATGCTGGAGAGAAAAAGGAAAGAAATCAAGATGGTGGTTTTAAGATGTATCGGCAAGTTTTACGTTATTGTTTGTAGTCGAGCAGTGGAAATCATCAATACTGACTAAAATCTTGATCCAAATTTCTGCAAGTACGCAAAAACTGTCAGGTCTGTCTTGCCCCAAGTATAATGACTGCCATGCCCAGAAAGCACAGACCAGCACCAATACAGTCTGTAATTGTTGGCTTGATGGAATCTATCACCCACAACCAGATGAGTGCAACACCGATATAGACACCGCCATAGGCAGCATAAACACGGCCAGCAGCCTGCGGATGAAGAGTGAGAAGCCAGGCAAAGGCCGCAAGGCTGAGGACTGCCGGTATAAGCAGCCAGGCAGACTTGCCTTCTCTGATCCAGAGATAGGGCAGGTAGCAACCGATTATCTCAGCAAGTGCGGTTGCCACAAACAAGCCAAAGGTTTTTGCAAGATTAATGGTCATACAGTACTTTT
>CAZRKG010000036.1:0-17827 GCA_964600635.1 uncultured Geobacter sp.
TGTTGAATTTGGAGGGGTCTTGCAGGCGGTTATCAGCGTTTAAGTACCATTTGTCGATGAGAGATTGAGGGAAGTGATGAAGGCGGGTGTCAATGCTGTTGGGAGGGAGGGCAGGAAATTGGTTATTTTTGTTTTTCCACATCGGATAAAGCCAGTCGAAAAGCTTGTCGGCAGCTAATGCCGATCCTGCTCCGATAAGAGCAACTGTAGCTAGAGGTACACCAGCAGTTGTTGCGACAGCAATTCCAGCAGTCCCTACAGCCGCAACGGCAATTTGGCTGAGAATGGCCTGATCAATAGGTTCATTATTGAGTGTAACATCAACTATTACATTAAATCCCAGTGCCCCCGTACCTGCTACGGCAGAAAAAACTCTTACAGTAGTCCCTGCTGCCAATGCAGCATCACCTGCAAGTTTGGCATAATTTTTTGCTGCTTGTGACATAAATTGTCCTGCATCGAATGTGTTTTTTTCTGGATCGCCCATACTATCCTCCTTAAGATGTTGGTTTTATATTATACTCGTGAGCTCGTTCTTTAATAATACCAATAGCTTTATTGATAAGGTTGTAATCATATGCGTTTGATTTAAGTTGACTAAATGTTATAGATTCAACAAATTTATCATTTATATATTGTAATGGTTTATTTATATTAAACTTATATATTTTGGTAATAGTTATTCTATAATTACCATGAACATTGACTCTCATATTATTATAATTTATTATTATTTTTTTGTTAAATAGATATGGATATATTTCAAGCCTGTCATTGTAAAAACATATTTTTCTTCTGTTAAATATTGGTATAAAATAAGGTATAGATATAATCCACCCCCAAGCCATATAGAAGAAACATATTTTTCTGCCTATTCTTTTATCGCTGGCAGGCCATATGGCTGCATAATCACCGGTCATAAGTACAGGTATGATTGTTCCAGCAATAAAAAATATGGTAGTCAAGATAACTAAGAAGAAAAGAGCCCAATAATGTAAAGATTTGGGTTTAAGTACTACTAGCGGTTCTTCATTTTCTATCATCAGCTCACCTCCTTTCATTTAGGCATAAAGTATACCCACTCATTTTTTGTTACCTCCTATAGTTAGTCTAAAAAAGAAGTTGCCATCTGAAAATAAACGAATTTTAGGTTTAAATGCCTCACGATACATCAGAATCCTAAACTTATTACTACGACCTGTTTTCTCATAAAGGTTCATACAATAGCTAATAATCTCAAGCACCGCCTCCTGCGGAATTTCATCAGCTTGATAAAAAGACAGTCTGTAATTACCTGTTGAAGAGGCATGCCAAAACCAAGGATTTTCTCTGTCATGTCGCACCGGCATACCATGTTTAATAAGAATATTTCTAACATCATCTGCAATCTGATCTATTAGTTCAGGATAAGGTCCTTTGCCTGCATGGGCTTCTAAAGGGCAAAGCATGCCCATTAGCAGTAACAGGAACGCCGGTATGACTACCATTTTCTTTAAGTGTCTAAAAAATAAACAAGATAAGTTCCCTTTTAACGTTACAATCGGTTTTTCATTATTTTCTATCATCAACAGATCTCCTTTCTTTCAGGCATAAAGTGTCTTCAGCTCATCGGCCTGGCTGATACCGTCCTGGTTAAGGTCTCGCCAGATTTTAAGTTCATTGAATGCGGCATCATCTGCATCAATAATCCCGTCCTGGTTACTATCCAAATCACGTAGAGCCTCGAAACCGTTATTTGCCATTGCACCGTTTAACAGTTGTGTGCTGTCGCCGAACAGTTCTGAACCGTTGTCAATAATGCCATTGCCATTCAAGTCCCGAACCAGCAGGCCATCGTCACCGCTGATCCAGCCTGTGGATGTTCTTATGCCGTTGTTGTTGTGGTCGAACAGTGCTCCGGAGTAGCCGTTTGGTATTGCCAAGGGTATGATCAGCAGAAGTCAGTTTATAACGTCAACTGTAGCGGTTTCATGGTGTCCCAATAAAAATTGCCATCAACGGCTGATCCTACAGCATTGAATAACAGACAAGGTTTATTGGGAAGGAAAAGGTGATGGTGCATTAAAGTCAAAACCCCTGATGGTTGGATGTCTGTCATCAGGGGTTTTGATTATTTTTTATTCCGATAGACCGCTGCCCGCATCATCAGCATAGAGCTGACAGGGGCTGTCATAAATATAAATACAGTAATCAGCAGTTCATGAATTACCAGACGGCTTTGCCAGTAGCTGAAAAGCAGCATAGACGCAATTAGAACACAGCCTAAACCCAGGGTAACCACCACCGCCGGGCCATGGATTCTCTGGTAAAACTCGGGCAAACGATACAGTCCCAATGCACCTGTCAGTGCTAATAAGCTGCCAAGCAGTAAAAACATAATCACCGGAATACCCAGCCACAACGGCAGTTGTTCAGCCTGAATCATTCTATAATCTCCCCTCGCATTAAGAACTTTGCCAGTGCCATGGTGGACACAAAGCCCAGCAGTGCAATTAACATAGCCAGCTCAAAATACAAAGTGCTTCCCAAGCGGATACCAAGCAGCAGCACCATCATCATGGCACATATCCACAGAGAATCCAGTGCCAGCACACGGTCCTGGGCTGACGGGCCAATAATCAGACGCATACAGCACAACAGCAGAGATAACACCACCATCCCCTGTGCAAGATAAAGAGCATAGTTTAATGCTGTGAGCATGGCTTAATCCCTTCAAATATCTGCATTAACGGCTGTTCGTAATGGCTTTTAATGGTGTTCTGCCACCAGATTTCATCTTGCAGATCAAACACATGCAGCAGCAGTTCATGGTTATCTACAATATCTACCCAGACTGTGCCGGGTGTGCAGTTAATTAAGCAGGACAACAACGCCAGACCGTGCGGATCGTGCATATCCAGTGGAATGCGGATAAATTCGCTGTGTACGTTTTTGCTGCGTCTAAACAGAATAATACTACTGACTGCCAATGCCGAGCGTGCGATTTCCACCAGTGACCAACCAAGTAAACGTACCAGTGCCCAAGGTTTATGAATTTGTAAACGGTGTGTTAATAATGGTCGTACCCATAACGGAATCGCACATGCAATCAACGCTCCCAGCAGCCAATCTGCTGGTGCCAGGGATTGATTTAACATTAACCAGAGACCAAGCAATGCCAGGGATAATAATGGTCGAGGCAAGAGTTTTTTCACTCGGCATCTCCTTTAGCCGCCAAAGGTACCGTATTGTTTGCAAACAGATCTGCACCGGTTCTGTCCATATAGCCACGCACTGGTCCAGCCAGTGCAGCCATAAGAATGCACAGGCTTAACAGCCATAAAATGGGGGTGGCTTCTGACAGCAACAGCTTTGGTGCTTCAGATGTCTGTGACGACCAGAATGCACGTACGCCTAAACGCATTAAAGCCACAATGGCAAAACCACCCGAAAGTAATAATAAACCGATAAATAAAGCAGCATGCAAGTTGGGAATTTCGCCCCATAACGACAATAAACTGGTAATAATACCAAACTTTGCCACAAAGCCTGATAGTGGTGGTATACCTGCCAATACAAGGGCACAGCCCATAAAGCTTAATCCTAAAAACGCCATAGCCGCCGGAATTACCACGCCATGCGTTTCTGCTTCATTATCTTCTGTATCTTCATCATTTAGGCTCTCTAACACCGCATAACGTTGAACAGATGAAGGTGAATACAGCCGATCAGCAAGTTCCAATAACAGCATAAATGCTGCGACAGCCAAGGCTGAACTGGCCAGATAGAACAAGGCCGATGCGGCTAAACTGTATTGGCCAAAGCCTAATAGTGCCACCATAATTCCAGATGACAACATGGCACTGTAGCTTGCCATGTAGCGTGAATCATAACTGGCCAATAGCCCTGAGCTGGCGTAGAACATGGTAATTATCCCGGCCCAGAACAAACACTGGCTGCCAAGTCCAACCAGTTGGCTGTGATTGTCTGCTGACACCACTAAGGGCCATAGCCGATACAATACATAGATCCCCATCTTTGTAACTAACGTCAGTAATGCGGCAACAGGTGGAACAGCGGCACTGTAGGCACCTGGCATCCAGAACCCAAGTGGCCAGATACCGCTTTTGGCTAAAAATGCCACAGCCATCACCACCATACCTGTTTCAAACAAAGTCTTGTCCGCACCTATTAAAAGGCTGCATTTAATGACCAGATCAGCCAGATTCAATGTTCCGGTGGCTGAATATATCAACGCAATGCCAATCAGAAAAAACAGTGCCGCAACCAGGTTAAGTGCGATAAAGTTCATACCGGCTCGCACACGGATTGCATTTTTGCCATGCAATAACAACCCGTAAGATGCAGCCAGCATCACTTCAAAAAACACAAACAGGTTGAATAAGTCACCGGTAATAAGTGCCCCATTCATGCCCATCAGCAGAAATAAAAACAGAGAATGATAGCGTGCCCCTGCCCTGGCCCAACGTTGATAAGAAGAGCAAAGGGCTGCCAGAGCTACCGTTGCCACCAATAGCAGCATCATGGCACTTAAGCGGTCTACCACCAGGCTGATACCAAAAGGTGCATCCCAGTTAGCTGCCTGGTAGTTCAATTCAGATAACTGGTTTGTGTTTGCATCCACTTTTAATAAAAGCACTGCTGCCGTACACAACAGCCCTGCCACAGCCAGCATATTCAGCCAGAATTTCAGGATATAATGACGTTCACTTATTACAATCAGCAGGGCACCAAACAGCAGCGGCAGCACTACCGGCAGGGTAATTAAATGTTCAGACCAGGGCATTATTCGGTCTCCTACTCGGTACCATCCACATGGTCAGTACCTGTTAAACCACGTGAAGCCAACAGCACTACCAGATATAAGGCTGTGGTGGCAAAGCCGATTACAATGGCGGTTAAGACAAGTGCCTGCGGCACAGGGTCGGCATATAATGTCGTATCTATCACCTGGCCTGCTTTAACAATGGGCGGCATGTTCTGCCATAACTGGCCGCTTACAAACAGCAGTAAATTCACGGCGTAAGATAATAACATCAGCCCCATGATCACCTGAAAGCTACGCGGACGCAGCACCAGCCAGGTACCTGCTGCAAATAAAATACCTATGGCCAAAGCCAGCATCAACTCCATTATTGTAAACCTCGCTCACGTAAATGTTTCAGTGCTTTTGAGTCGGACTGTTGATCCTGATTAGGGGGCAGAGTGCGTAATGCCTGGTGGGCTAATGCCACCAGAATCAGCAAAGTTGTACCCACTACGGCAGCAAACACGCCCAGATCAAACAAAAAGGCGGTGGGCAGATGCAGCTCCCCAATTAAAGGCAGGTGCAAGTGGGCGGTGTAAGTGGTAAGCAGCGGGAAGCCAAACAGCCAGGCACCCATTCCGGTAAATAATGCCAGTAACAAGCCCCGGCCGATCCAATACAGCAAGCGTAAACGGAAACGCTGCTCCATCCATAGCGTACCACCCAGCATATATTGGGCAGTTAATGCACAGGCCATAACCAGTCCAGCTATAAAGCCGCCACCTGGCAAATTGTGGCCACGCATAAACATATACAGTGCCACCACCATGATAACCGGCAGCAGCCATTGTAAATACACACTGGGGATCCGCAGATAGCCACGTTCCAGTTGCTCCGACAGGTTTTGCCTGCTGGTAGGATCTTTTGGATTACTTTGCTGTGCGGGTGGTACGGCACTTTCTGGTGCAGGACGGAAACGACGCAGCAGGGCATATACGGTCAGAGCCACAATACTAAGTACCGTAATTTCACCCAGGGTATCGAAACTGCGGAAATCAACCAGCAGTACATTGACTACGTTCAGGCCACCGCCGCCTGGTAGTGCATTGGTCAGGTAAAAATCACTTAACTCGCGGCTGCCAGGCTTCATCATTACCGTATAGCTGATCACTGCCATTGTCAGCCCGGCCAATAGTGACAGGATCAGGTCACGGCCACGGCGTAGTCTGATGGTTATGCCTAGTTGGGGATTCATATCTACGATACGTGGCGGCAGCCAGCGTAATCCCAGTAACAGCAGCACTATTGTGACGGTTTCAACCACCAGTTGGGTCAGGGCTAAATCCGGGGCCGAAAACCATAAGAATGTCAGACTGGTTGCCACACCCACACCACCGGCCAGCATCAAGGCCGCTAAACGGTGAAACTTTGCCTGCCAGGCGGCCGCTACCGCACATGCTGTACCAATGACCCAAACCAGGGTAAATCCGATGTCTGCTTCTGTACGATACCAGGGCCAGGAAACTTCTTTCTTCACATTCAGTATCAACAGCATGGCCAGCAGTCCAACCAGAAGCAGGCAGAAGATTTGTGCCTGAATACGGTATGCCCCCAGCAGACGCTCGACTGTACCGGCCAGGTTCACCAATTTCACCATTACACTTTCAAATATGGCTTTGCCGTTGAAATGCGACAATATCGGTGTTTTATCGGCATATCTTAAACCGGTGTACCGCCATAGCAGAGTGAATAATATTATCCCCAATACAAGGGCCAGACAGCTCATCAGCAGCGGTAAGTTAAAGCCATGCCACAGTGCCAGATCATAATGTGGTGCCTGCTCATGCAGCACTGACTGGACAGCCTGATCCAGCAGCATACCGATGCTGAACGCAGGTACCATACCCACCACCAGGCAGCAGATCACCAGAAACTCCACTGGAATACGCATCGAAAGAGGAACTGCTTTGGGTTCCTTTGGCAGGTCTTTTGCCAGCGGGCCAAAGAAGACCTGAGTAAAACGGAGTGCATAGACTACGCTGAATATACCCATAAGCAGGGCGGCACCACTCATCCAGTCAAAGGCACGCTCACCTGCTGCAATGGTTTCAGCAAAAAACATTTCCTTGGAAATAAAGCCGTTCAGTAACGGCACTCCTGCCATGGCAGCACTGGCAATAATCGCCAGTACGGCGGTATAGGGCATGGCTTTGGCCAGACCACGCAGTCGTCCCATATCCCGTGTGCCGGATTCGTGGTCAATAATGCCCACCGCCATAAACAGTGAGGCTTTAAAGGTGGCATGGTTCAGAACATGGAAAATCGCCGCCACCATTGCCAGCGGGGTAGACAGCCCCAGTAGAAATACAATCAGGCCTAAATGGCTGATGGTGGAGTAAGCCAGCAGACCTTTCATATCTTTCTGGAATATCGCTGAAAACGAACCCAGCAAAAAGGTACAGACACCGGCTCCACCCACTAACCATAGCCACTCCTGTGTCCCTGACAACACCGGCCAGAGCAGAATCAACAGGAAGATACCGGCCTTCACCATTGTGGCCGAATGTAAATAGGCTGATACAGGGGTGGGTGCGGCCATGGCATGGGGCAGCCAGAAGTGAAATGGAAACTGTGCACTTTTGGTAAAGGCTCCCAGGGCAATCAGCAGCATAATCGGCATGTACCAGGGGTGGTTACGCACCAGATCGCCGGAAACCAGCACCTGGTCAACATCCCAACTGCCCACCGCCTGCCCCAGCAACAACATGCCCAGCAACAGGCATAAACCACCGGTTGCCGTCACTATTAAGGCAATTTGTGCACCATGACGAGCATCACGGCGATGGTGCCAATAACCGATCAACAGGAAGGAAACCATGCTGGTGAGTTCCCAGAACACAACCAACTGAATCAGATTGCCCGACAGCACCAAACCCTGCATGGCTGCCATAAAGGCAAGTAAAAAGGTGTAAAAACGCGGCACCGGATCTTGCATTGACATGTAATAGCGTGCGTAAAGCACCACCAGTAAACATATACCCTGGATCAGCAGACTGAACAGCCATACCAGGCCATCCATACGCAGCACCAGATTCAAGCCATAATCTGGCATCCATTCCAGTTGATAGCGTACTACGCCGTTTTCCAGTACCGACGGATAAAGCACTATGGTCAGCACCACCCCTGCCAGGGCAATCGCCGATGCAAACCAGGCTGCCAGATTGCGTTCATGAACAGGAAAGGTGCTGGCCACTGCCACACCTGCAAAAGGTATCAGCAAAAACAGAAGTAAAGACATAGTCACCACATGGTCAGAAATTGGTCTTGTTTTACTGTGCCAACATGATTGATACGTAGGCAGCGAAGGGAGAAAATAACAGAATTTACATAATAATGACGAATTTTCAGGGGTCTGTAAAGATTTTTTGGGCCTAATATAGAGTTTTATGTCAATTTAATGCCCTGGATGACAGTATCTTAGCCAGGCAGTCTTTGTTGTATAATTGGCTGCTTGACATTTCTCGGGGAGTTGTTAACGATGTAGCCTTAATTGATTCATTATATGGAATCAACTGGTTCTGGTTGTCGCCAGACCCTATACGTAATTCACATTGGTTCAAGACTACTTTTTGCTTTTTTTGTAGTAGTACACTCAATCACCCACCATGCCAAAAACACCCCATAAAAACACACCTGAAATATGGTTGAGGCAGCAGGCCAACACTGCTAAAGGCAGGCTGCTGGCTGCGGTTATATTTACGTTTGTGGCAGGTCTGCTGATTATTATTCAGGCCAGGTTACTGGCCTATATCTGTCACCAGGTTGTGATGGAGCAGCAAGGTCTGGCAACAGTATTGCCGTTTCTGGGGTGGATTCTGCTGGTGTTATTACTGCGTGCTGCATGCACCTTTTGGGGAGAGAATGCGGCTATTCTGGCGGCAGCAGAGGTGAAACAGAGGGTGCGTACTGCCCTGTATCGCCATATACTCTGCCTGAAGCCTGGCGGCACTGCCGGAGATACAGGGCATCTGACCGAAGTTGTAAGCAGTGCCGTGGAGGGGCTGGATACCTATCTGAGCCGTTTTCTGCCCCAACTGTTGCTGGCGGCCCTGCTGCCGCTGGCCCTGCTGCTGGTTGTGTTGCCAGTGGAATGGCGTGCTGCATTGGTGCTGATTTTTTCTGCACCGTTTATTCCACTTTTGATGGTGTTGATCGGCAAGGGCAGCGAGCGTCTGAACCAGCGTCAGTTTACACTTTTAAGCAGGCTTTCCGGCTATCTGCTGGATCTGATACAGGGGCTGCCGGATCTGAAGATCTTCGGGGTTGCCAAGCAAGAGGCGGAGTTTTTAAGGCAGAGTTCGGAACAGTACCGCACTGCCACAATGTCTGTGCTGCGGGTTGCCTTTCTGTCTGCATTTGCCCTGGAGTTTTTCTCCACCGTTGGGACTGCGGTGATTGCAGTGGTGATCGGTTTCAGGCTGCTGGCCGGAGAGATACTGCTTCTGGATGGCCTGTTTGTGCTGCTATTAGCACCGGAATTTTACCTGCCTTTGCGAAATCTGGGGCTTGCCTACCATAGCCGGATGAACGGGCTGGCAGCAGCAGGACAGATTATCCCGTTACTGCATGATGAATCATCAGCTCAGAATAGGGAGGCAGATTGTAATAGTGAAAGCCAGTCAATAGCTGCACCAGTTCAGTCTGATCAGTCAGCACCGGAGATCACCTGCCAATCGGTCAGCTTCCGTTATGGCGATAAGCGTGGCGGTGTACAGAATATCAGCCTCACCATCCCGACTGGCAGTATTACGGCCCTGGTCGGAGCCAGCGGCAGTGGTAAATCTACTCTGGCCCGGCTGTTGCTGGGGCTGTCCAGGCCAGAGTCCGGCAGGATTATGGTGAACGGTGCTGATCTGGCAGGGCTTGATTATCAACAGTGGCAACAACGGCTGGCCTGGGTACCGCAGCAGCCGTTTTTCTTTGCTGACAGCATCAGGTCTAATCTGCTGCTGGGTTGCCCGGAGGCCAGTCAGTCAGAACAGGTGGCGGCATTGCAACAGGTTGGGTTGTGGGAGACCATATCAGCACTGCCGGATAAGCTGGATACCATGCTGGGGGAGCAGGGAGCCGGACTTTCCGGTGGTGAACTGAAACGGCTGGCCTTTGCCAGGGTGCTTTTGCGTAAGGCGGTATTGGTGGTGCTGGATGAGCCAACAGCCGGACTGGATGCAGATAGCGAACAACTGCTGCTGGATTCAATTAACAGGCTTGCCAGTGGACGCACCATATTGGTGGTATCCCATCGTGAAGCCACAATTGCCTGTGCAGAGCAGGTTGCAGAGCTGGCAGATGGGAGACTACTACGGGTCTGCAACAGATCAGAGTGGCTGGAGGGGCGGCCATGAGAGAGCTGCTCCAGATGCTTGAACCTGCCAGCAGCCAGCGGAAATGGATGTTGCTGGGTATTCTGCTGGGTCTGGTGGTGATCATCACCAATACACTGCTGATGGCCCTTTCCGGCTGGTTCATCACCTCAATGGCGGTAGCTGGTGTTGCCAATGCATCCTTCAACTATTTTTTCGCATCAGCCACCATCCGTGCCCTGGCGATTGCAAGGACAGTGGGACGCTATGGCGAGCGATTAGTAACCCATGAGGCCACCTTCAGGATGCTGGCAGACCTGCGGGTCTGGTTCTTCAAAAGGCTGATCCCGTTGGCACCGGCTGGTATTGAAGCCTATGCTGGCAGCGATCTGAGCGGCAGGCTGCGGGCTGATCTGGATAGCCTTGAAAGCCTTTACCTGCGTATCCTGGCTCCCTTGGCTACCGGCCTTTTGACCATCCTGCTATCCTGCCTGTTTGTTGCCATCTGGAGCGGAACAGCCGCCCTGTTGCTGCTGATAATCCTGCTGCTGGCAGGGCTGCTGCTGCCCTATATCGGGTTGAGGTTGAACCACAGGGCCGGTGCAGAGGCAGCCGCTCTGGCTGGTGAACTGCGTAATCAGGCCGGGCAGGGGTTGCAGGGGGCTGAAGAGCTGCTTCTGCTGGGTGCTGTGGAGCAGCAATCCAGCCAGGTGGAACGGCTGTCATCAGAGCTGATTAAGCGGCAGATCTGGCTGGGGCGTGTGGCTGCCCTTACCAATGCAGCGGTTCTGCTTTTGTCCGGCACCTGTCTGGTATTGCTCTGCCTGCTGTTGATCCCACTGGTGGGACAGCAATCTCTGACCGGCCCCAATCTGGTGATGTTGCTGCTGTTTTCCGCAGCATGCTTTGAGGCGGTGGGGCCGCTTTCACTTTCATTACAGCAACTGCCGGCAGCAAGTGAGGCTGCAAGGCGGATCAGGCAGTTGATTGACACCAAACCAGCTTTACCAGAACCTGTTATCTCTGTCGAACCAAAGGGGCTGGATATTTGTATCAGCAATGTCAGTTTTGGCTATCATCCCCAGCAGTTGGTGTTGAAGAGTTTTTCGCTTAACCTGGTTCAGGGCCAGCGGGTTGCGGTGGTGGGTAAAAGCGGTAGCGGTAAATCCAGCCTGATTGAGCTGCTATCCCGTTTCAGGCCATACCAGGGCAGTATCAGGCTTGGCGGGGTTGAGATAACAGACCTGACAACAGAACAGTTGACTGGTATGATTGCAATAGTTCCGCAGCATCCCCATCTTTTTAATGCCAGTATCAGGGATAACATCCTGCTTGGGCGTGATTGTGATCCAGACAGATTGGTTGAAATTCTGCGGGTTTGCTGTCTGGAGCAGTGGCTTTTGCAACTGCCCCAGGGGCTGGATACAGAGGTGGGGGAGCGGGGTTTTGCCATTTCAGGTGGTGAGGGACGGCGGATCGCCCTGGCACGGGGGCTTGTTGCAGACAGACCGATTCTGCTGCTGGATGAACCGACGGAAGGGCTGGACAGTCTGACCGAACAGTTGCTGATAAAGGGGCTGGATGCTTATCTGAAGGGCAAAACCATGTTGCTGGTCAGCCATAGGCCAGCCTGTCTGGAGCTGGTGGATCGGGTAATTCCAATTCCATTTCAAGGCGATATCTTCGTTGGCTCGTCATCGGCTCCTCAACGTACTGCCTGTACGCCTTCGTCGCCGATCTCCTCGCCGCCTTGATCTCATCCTTGAACTGGAACCGGAATAATACAACTTTAACAAAGGGGAGAATATAATCATGAATCTTGTTGTAAACTGGGTAATCTCTGGATTGGCAATTATGATTACCGGCTATCTGCTGCCAGGGGTAACCCTGACCGGATTCAAGGCAGCATTGCTGGCAGCACTGGTGTTGGGTCTGGTGAATGCCTTTATCAAGCCGGTACTGACCATTCTTACACTGCCACTTACCATCATGACTTTAGGACTTTTCAGCCTGGTGATTAACGCCCTGCTGATTATGCTGACCAGCAGGTTTGTAAGCGGATTCCATGTGGATGGCTTCTGGTGGGCGATTTTATTCAGTCTGGTGCTGGCCCTGGTTAACTGGGTTTTGGGTTCTTTCAGACCAACAACGGAATAGGACATGGAAATCAACGAAACTGATATAAAGGTGGAGTTTTACCGCGGTTCCGGCCCTGGCGGACAGCATCGTAACACCACGGATTCTGCGGTCAGAATCCGGCATCTGCCCACCGGTATTGTGGTCCATGCCGGAGAGAGCCGGTCACAGAGCAGAAACCGTGCAGTGGCCATGGAGCGGCTAATTGTTGCCCTTGCCAGACGTGAACGTAAAGTGGCTGAACGGGTGGCAACCAAGGTACCCAGAGGGGAGAGGCAGAAACGCTTGCTGGATAAGCGTTTAGCAGCATTACGCCGCAGAATGCGTAAAGTAACAGAGTGAAATCAAATCAAGCAGCTCACATCAAAAAGGCGGCTGCCAGGGTTTTCTCTGCACCTTGCTGGCGATTTACAATTCGGTGGCGTTCCTCTGCCGGTATCAGGGCGGCCAGGTGTTCTTTGGCACCTTCCGGGCTGCCGGCAATGGCAGTTGCCATCTGAAGCAGTATTTTAAGGGCCATTCCTGCCTGATGCCCATCCACCAGCTTGCTGATTTCAGCCCTGCGTTGCTCTTCTGACCATGACTTGTAAAGATCTGCTCCGATATTTTCGATCATTTGCGATTCCTTAGCGGTTATTTTGTAGTGCATGTTAATGGTTGTGAATTATTTTAATAATCTGTCCAGCAGGTTGTCCACTTCATCCAGCACAAAATCCGGTAACTGTTCCACCTGCACAATCCTGTTTACCAGGTCAGCCTGGATAAATGATGGTAAAAGCTTCATAATTTCTGCCGAGTGTTCGGCTGGCAGTCGTGTCAGTGCAACTGCAATTGTCTGGGGATGTTCTTGCAGCAGCTCTTTGGCAATCTGGCGATAATTTAAGGTTCTCATTACATCATCCCTCCATTTGGCAGACCGTAGCACAGCATTTTTGTGCAGGCTATATACACTATGCACAGGTGTCAAGCATACTGCTTGTAAAGTTTGATATTTATGACAACGATAAACGACATATAAACTTGTCCGTTCATGTTCATTCATGGCTGAACAAGGTTTGTACTTATTCCAATTTCAGATCAGAGATGGATTCAAGGCGGCGAGGAAATCGGCGACGCAGGCGTATATGCAATACGTTGAGGAGCCGATGACGAGCCAACGCAGAAGACGCTTTGATATGGAATTGGAATTAATCAGTTAAGTTTGTGTTATTAAAATCTGTGGAAAAGATAAAAAATGGCTCTGATAACATTACGTGACATAACCTTGGCCTTTGGCGGGCCGCCACTTTTTGATGGTGTGACCCTGCAACTTGAGGCAGGGGACAGGCTTTGTCTGCTGGGCAGAAACGGCACTGGTAAATCCACCCTGATGCGGTTGTTATCCGGTGAGTTGCCGCATGAAGGAGGAGAGCTGATCCGCCAGCAGGGGCTTCGGGTGGCACTGGTTTCCCAGGATATTCCACCTGGCTTGACCGGCAAGGTTTTTGACCTGGTGGCCCGTGGTGCAGAGCTGCCCCAGGCTGTTGAGCAGTGGCAGCGGGATCAACAGACAGAAAGGGTTCTGAACAGGCTGCAACTGGATGGTGAAGCAGACTTTGGCAGTCTTTCCGGTGGTGTAAAGCGACGGGTACTGCTGGCCCGTGCCCTGGTCAGTCAGCCTGATATTCTGTTGCTGGATGAACCTACAAACCATCTGGATGTTGATACGATCCTCTGGCTGGAAGATTTTCTGCTGCGAGAGATCACCACCTGCCTGTTTGTAACCCATGATCGTGCCTTTGCCCGCAGGCTGGCCAACCGTGTGGCAGAGCTTGATCGTGGAAGGCTGTATGCCTTTGATTGTGGCTATGACCAGTTTGTTGAACGACGTGAGGCTCTGCTGGAGGCAGAGGTAATCCGCATGGCCCAGTTTGATAAGAAGCTGGCCCAGGAGGAAGCCTGGATCAGGCAGGGGATCAAGGCGCGACGTACCCGTAATGAAGGGCGAGTACGGGCCTTGAAGACACTGCGGGAGGAGTACCGCCAGCGACGTACAAGGCAGGGAACAGCAAAGATGCAGTTGCAGGAGTCAGACCGTTCTGGCCGCCTGGTGCTGGAGGCGGATAACATCTGCTTCAGCTATGGTGAAAGGCAGGTTTTAAGCAACTTCAGTACTACCATTATGCGGGGTGACAAGATCGGCATTATCGGCCCCAACGGTGCTGGCAAGACCACCCTGATCAAGCTGCTTTTGGGCGAGTCGCAACCTCAGCAGGGTGTTGTCCGTCACGGTACAAAGCTGGAGTTGCTGTATATGGATCAGTTACGCCAGCAGCTTGAACTGGAAAAAACCGTTGCTGAAAACGTTGGCGAGGGGAATGACACCCTGACTATAAATGGCAAACCACGCCATATCATCGGCTACTTGCAGGATTTTCTGTTTTCGCCGGAGCGGGCCAGAACACCGGTAAAAATACTGTCCGGTGGCGAGCGGAACCGTCTGCTGCTGGCCAAACTTTTCACCAGACCAGGCAATCTGTTGGTGCTGGATGAGCCGACCAATGATCTGGATGCCGAGACCCTGGAACTGCTGGAAGACCTGCTGGTGGAGTACAGTGGTACGTTGTTGCTGGTCAGCCATGATCGGGAGTTTCTGGATAATGTGGTCAGCTCCACGCTGTTTATTGCACCGGATGGATCGGTTAAGGAGACGGTGGGTGGCTATGCTGACTGGCTGCGGGAGCAGCAGAACACTGAAACAACACTGGTTACAGGCCAGCAAGTCCGGCCTGCTGAAAAGAAATTGCGGCCTGCCAGGGAGCGGCCCCGTAAACTGACCTTTAAGGAAGAACGGGAGCTGGAGCAGCTACCAGATCAGATTGCAGCCCTGGAAGATGAACAGCAGCAGATCCATGACAGCTTGGCTGATCCCGGGTTTTACAGAAACTCTGGCGATCAGGTGGCGGAATTTAATCAACGGCTTGAACAGCTTGATACCAAGTTGGAACAGTTGTATAGCAGATGGGAAGAACTGGAGTCATTACGCTGAACAAGCTATGACAGGTTCTGTTGCCTGATAGCTTTTATCAATTGATACAGGAGTATAAATATGCAGACCGCTTATATCCCCGCAACCGACAATGAATACCTTATAGGCAAGATCCTCTGCATTGGCCGTAACTATGTGGATCATATCAAGGAATTGGGCAATGAGACACCTGGAGCACCGGTGGTTTTCATGAAGCCAGCCACTGCTGTCATCAGAAATGGTGAAAAGATTCTGATTCCGCCCTACAGCAGCAACTGCCATTATGAGGCTGAGCTGGCGGTACTGATCGGTGAGGATGGCAAAGATCTGAAAGAGGCCGAAGCCCTGAATCATGTTGCCGGTTATGGGGTTGCCATTGATATGACCCTGAGGGATGTGCAGGATGATCTCAAGCAGAAAGGACTGCCCTGGGAGATTGCCAAGGGGTTTGACACCTCATGCCCATTGTCTGACTTTGTTCCGTCAACACAGGTAACGGATCCTCAACAACTTCAGATCAGACTCAGCCTGAATGGCGAAGAACGCCAGAACAGTTCTACTGCATTGATGATTAACAGCGTTGCCAGAATCATCAGCTATCTTTCCAGCATATTCACCCTTGAAGAAGGCGATATAATCCTGACCGGTACTCCGGCAGGAGTTGGCCAGGTGCAGTCAGGAGACAGACTGGAGGCCAGCATATCCGAAGTTGGCTCATTGGCCGTATCTGTGAACTGAACATATTTTGTAATATAAAAAACACTTGACTACAGGGGTTATGTTTACTATATTTCGCAACTCTGTAAAAAATAAAGGGGTGTGACTGACCATGTACGCAGTGATTAAAACAGGTGGCAAACAATACAAGGTGGCTGAAGGCGACTTCCTGAAGGTGGAGAAGCTGGATAATGCCGTAGGTGATACAGTTGAGTTTGGTGAGGTACTGATGGTTGGCGGAGACACCGTCAAAATCGGTGCCCCTGTGTTGGCTGGTGCAACTGTTACAGCCAGGGTTGCGGTGCAGGGCCTGGACAAGAAGGTGCTTATCTTCAAGGCCAAGCGTCGTAAGAACAGCCGTAAACTGATCGGCCATCGTCAGCCCCATACTGTGCTGAAGATAGAGAAGATCAGCGTCTGATCATCACCAAAGATTTAAGGAGATAAAAGTATGGCAACCAAAAAAGGTGGGGGTAGTACACGTAACGGACGTGATTCGGCTGGTCAGCGTCTGGGCTGCAAGAAGTTTGGTGGCGAGATTGTAAAAGCTGGTAACATCATTTACCGCCAGCGTGGTACAAGCATCCATCCAGGCAACAACGTTGGCTGTGGCAAGGATTACACCCTGTTCTCTCTGATTGAAGGTGTTGTAAAGTATGAGCGGATGGGACGTGACCGTAAAAAGGTCTCTGTCTATCCTTGCTAGACCAGGCTGTTTTATAAAGAGCTTTAAAGCCCGACAGATTTTCTGTCGGGCTTTTTTTATAAGGTAAATGCTATGTCTGCTCGTTATGTCCAACCATTACGCCTGATGATTCAGCTACTGTTTCTCTGCCTGACATTGCTGGCAAGCTTCAGGTTCTATCGCTTTGTTGCTGCCATACAGGCTGGAACGGCAACCGTTACCCTTGAACGTCCATCAGGATTTGATGCACTGCTGCCGATCTCGGGGCTTTTTGGTGTTGTCGGATGGATAAAAAATATTGACGTTACTCTGCTTTACCCCGAGGCTTTAGTTTTTTTCATATCCGCAATTCTTACTACCTTACTGCTGCGTCGCAGCTTCTGCTCCTGGATCTGCCCGGTGGGGACAATCTCAGAGTGGCTATGGAAACTGGGCTTCAACCGGATGAGACAAAACATCAGGCCACCAGACTGGCTGGATTATTGCCTGCGTAGCATAAAGTACCTGCTACTGGCCTATCTGCTTTATGCTGCTTTCTGCTGGGATTTTACCAGGCAGACAACGTTTCTGGCCAGTGACTACAATGGCCTGTCTGATCTGAAGCTGATTCATCTACTCATATCCCCATCCCTGCCCGTTCTGATGGTATTGCTGATATTGCTGGGTATTTCCTATCTGCTGCGTAACCCGTTCTGTCGCTTTATCTGCCCCTATGGTGCTTTGCTGGGACTGGTATCATTGCTTTCCCCTGCCGCTGTTCAACGGAACGCAAAAAAATGTGTTTCCTGCGGCGTATGCAGCCAGGTCTGTCCAACCGGAATCAATGTAATGCAGGCCGGCAGGGTCAACAATCCTGAATGTATTGCCTGCTGGCGTTGTATCAGCCACTGCCGTGTCAATACAGCCCTGACCATGACCGTATTTGCACGCTGGGCCTTGTCCGGCATTCTGTTTGCGGCCCTGCTACTAATGCTGTTTCTGGGTGGAATTCAATTTGGTAAACGGTTGGGACAATATCAGTCACCATTAACCCCTGTTGACTATCAGAGTGTGCTTATTCCACTTCCATATCAAAGCGTCTTCTTCGTTGGCTCGTCATCGGCTCCTCAACGTACTTCGTGTACGCCTTCGTCGCCGATCTCCTCGCCGCCTTGAATCCATCTTTGATCTGA
>CAZRKG010000037.1:0-16966 GCA_964600635.1 uncultured Geobacter sp.
GGGCGGGGGAGGTTTTGATGTGTTGTAGCAGCCATTTAACGTTTGACCTGATCCAAAGGCCAGTTAGCCACTGCATCCAGGGCAGAGCCATCACTATAACCGGCGGAGAGGCAGGCATCAGCCGCCACAGCCAGCATGGCGGCATTATCACCACAAAGTGATGGTGGTGACAGATGCAGCTCAACACCATGCCTTTCACAGTAGTGTTGCAAACTGGCCCTGAGGCCACTGTTACAGGCCACTCCGCCACCTGCCACCAGGCGGCAAAGCCCTTCCTGTTTCAGGGCTGCTGCTGTTTTTTTAACCAGTACATCGCAGACTGCATCCTGAAAAGAGGCACACAGGTCATTCAGCTCCTGCCCGACAGGTGGTTCTGGCAGTTTTTTCAGATGTGTCAGAACCGCTGTTTTAAGGCCGCTGAAGCTGAAGTTGAGGCTGCCATCATGTAAAAGAGGGCGGGGGAACCTTACAGCTTGCGGATCGCCAGTTGAAGCCAGCTTATCTATCATAGCACCGCCAGGATAACCAAGGCCAAGCAGGGTTGCGGTCTTGTCAAAGGCCTCGCCAGCAGCATCATCTATGGTGCGGCCCAGGGTACGGTAGCGGCCTATGGCATCAACCCTGTAAAGATGAGTATGTCCACCGGACACCACCAGCCCCAGGAAGGGAAATTCTACCGGTTTTTCCAGAACAGTTGCCAGCAGATGTCCTTCAATATGATGAACGCCAATCAGCGGAATGTTGCAGGCCAGTGCAATTGACTTGGCAGTAGCAACACCAACCAGCAATGCACCCAGAAGACCTGGCCCCCTGGTTACTGCCACCCCTTCAATCTGTTGAAGTTTGGTGCCGGCATCCGACAGAGCCTGTCGTATCACCGGCGTAATCAGCTCCAGATGTTTTCGGGATGCGATTTCCGGCACTACCCCGCCATATTCGGCATGGACAGCCACCTGTGAAGAGATCACGCTTGACAACACCTGCCGTCCATCACGCACAACAGCAGCGGCAGTCTCATCACAGGATGTTTCAATGGCAAGCAGCAGCATTACAACAGGTTTGCAGCCAGCTCTGCCAGCTCTGAACGTTCGCCACGGCTCAGGGTTACATGGGCAGCGATCCGCTCTCCCTTGAACCGCTCCACCAGATAGGAAAGCCCGTTACTGGATGAATCCACATAGGGGTTGTCAATCTGGTAGGGGTCACCGGTCAGTACAACCTTGGTACCCTCCCCTGCCCTGGTGACAATGGTTTTAATCTCATGGGGGGTCAGGTTCTGGGCCTCATCCACAATAAGGTACTGGTTTGGAATGGAACGTCCACGGATGTAGGTCAGTGGTTCAATATCCAGAAGCCCCATGGCCATCAGCTCTTTATAGCCTTTATTGCCATGCCGCTTGTTGCTTTCATGGCCAGATATAAGCAACTCTACGTTATCAAAGATCGGCTGCATCCAGGGAGTAAGCTTCTCTTCAATATCACCTGGCAGGAAGCCCAGATCCTTACCAAGTGGGAAGACGGGCCGTGATACCAGCAGCCTGTTAAAAACATTTTCTTCAGCTACCTTCTGCAATCCGGCGGCAATGGCCAGCAGGGTTTTACCGGTACCGGCCTTACCCACCAGGCTGACCAGTTTGACATTGTCATCCGCCAGGGCATCCAGTGCAAAGTGCTGTTCACGGTTTCTGGCATGGATACTCCAGACACCTTCTTTGGGGATTTTACGAACCGCTACAAGCCGCCCCTGACCTGCATCATACCGGCAGATGGCTGTATGGGACGGGTTGCCCTGATCCACCAGTGTGGCGTATTCATTGGGTAGCAGACCTTCAGGCGACTCCAGCCAGCCCTGACCATAAAAGCGGTCAATCTCAGACGTGGGCATCTCAAGGTTACGTGACCCGCTGTAAAGTTCCTGCAGATCAACCTTGTCAGACTCGTAATCCTCCGCCACCAGACCTACTGCATCAGCCTTGATTCTCAGGTTGGTATCCTTGGAAACGAAAATAGCCGGCATCTCAGGATGTCGTTCCGCCGCAGCATGGGCCACCGCCAGGATACGGTGATCACCTTTGTCATCCCTTAAAGCACTGGGCAGACGACCAAGAGCCTGATCCTCACATAATTCAACCCGCAGGTTCCCTCCACCTGGCAGGCTGACACCATTGGCCAGGGAACCTTTTTCACGCAGAGCATCCAGAATACGGGAGATGGAACGGGCATTTCGTCCGGTCTCGTTCATATCCTTTTTAAAGCGGTCAATCTCTTCAATCACCGTAATCGGGATAATGATGATGTTATCCTGAAATTTGAACAGAGATTGGGGATCATGCAGCAGTACGTTTGTATCCAGTATAAATTGTTTCATTGATTACCTTTCCTGACGATGGATTTCAGTGCATCACAAAATATATCAATATCTTGATGGGTGTTAAACCAGCCCGGGCTTAATCGTAGAGTGCCGGCAGGATAGCTGCCGATACTGCGGTGGGCATGGGGAGCACAGTGCAGTCCGGCCCGTACAGCAATCCCATATTCCTGATCCAGATAAAAGGCCAGCATGGCCGGATCATGGTCCGCTACAGTAAGCGAAACCAGGCCCGTACGAAGGTCAGAATCATGCGGGCCATACAGTTTACAGCCTTCAATACCAGACAACTGTCCACGGGCATACTCTGCCAGGGTATGTTCATGGGCAGCTATGGTTGCAACTCCCGTTTCCAGTATAAAGCGTACACCAGCACCAAGTCCGGCTATGCCAGGCAGGTTGTGGGTACCAGCCTCAAAACCTTCCGGGAAGGTTTCCGGCTGAAAATCAAGATCAGAGCTTACGCCTGTACCACCAGCCATCAGCGGTTTCAGATCAACACCCGAAGCAACTGCAAGGAAACCGGTGCCCTGGGGGCCAAGCAACCCTTTATGCCCGGGGGCTGCCAGCAGATCAATTCCAGTGGCCTGCATATCCAGTGCAATACCGCCGATAGATTGGGCAGCATCCAGCAGAAACAGCAGCCCTGATTCCTTTGCAATGGCTGCAACAGCCGCAATATCCTGTATTCCGCCCGTTACATTGGAAACATGACCAATTGCAATCATCCGGCTGTTTTTACGCAACTTCTGCCTGATCTGCCCTGGATCAATCAGTCCGTCAGCATCAGCCTTGACAAGATCCAGCTCAACCCCCTGCTTTTCCAGCCTGAAAAGGGGACGCAACAATGAGTTATGCTCCATAGAACTGGTGATAACATGATCGCCTGGCTTCAGACTGCCATGCAGTGCCTGATTAAGGGCATGGGTAGCATTGTTGGTAAAAATGATACGGGATGAATCAGGGGCATTGACCATCCTGGCAATAAGCTCACGGGTTTCCAGCAGCAGACGTGAGGCATCCAGGGAGCGACCATAACTGCCACGACCAGGCGAGGCACCGGTCTGCTGCATGGCATTCATTACTGCATGATAAACAGAATCTGGCTTGGGAAAGCTGGTTGCAGCGTTATCCAGATAAATAGACATGGTTGTTCTTTTCACCTAATGGCTTGAAAATTGGGGTTCTTCGGTCATAAACGGCACAAAAGGAACTAAGCGGGTATAGGTATTATCCTGCACCCAGCCAATCCACTTGATTATCTCCTGCTCATCATCACTGCCCCACCAGTTAAGCTGGGCATTAAACGGCTCCGTACTGCGGTTTTCAAGGTTAAAGAGCGTGTTGTTTGTTAAAGATGAACCGATGATACCACCCTTGACGTTATTCACCACCAGGCCGGAAGCCCTGTTCTGCGTAAAACCGGAACTACTGATCTTAATTACAGACTCCTCCAGTACAGCACCATCTTCACGGTTGTTTTTGAACTGTGACCCCGCAATCTGCCCCTCTGAATTAAAGATCTTGAGACCTGTGCGGGATTGTTCAAAACGGCTGTTTTCTATTTTGAATCTGCCCCCCCTGATAATGCCACCTTCCTGTGAATTACCATAACTTCTGAGGGAATTAAGACTGAAAAAAGAATTATCCGCCAGCAATCCCAGTCTGTTTTCATTCAGATTGGCCTGGTTAAGCTCAAACTCACTGTCATCAAGGGTAATACCGCTGTTACAGCGACTGACCTGCAACTGATCCACTGATACATCAGAATCATGCAGTGCAAGTCCGGTATGGCAGCGGGAGAAGCTGATATTCCGGCCAGAAAAACGGGAAGAGTAGAGATCCAGCCCGATATGTGTACCAATTATCCGACAATGCTCCAGAATGTTGTTCTTGCTACTATCCAGAAGCACAATTCCACCCCAGTCACCGGCCAATGGGTCATTCTGGCCAGGTAAAAAGCTGACAGGCTGACCATCAGTACCTTTCACAACTATCCTGCCCTGCACCACCAGCTTTGGAAGTTCGCCAGAGCCTTTTTCCGGCACAAAACGGATCTCGGTGCCTGGTTCTACCCATAGTGTGGTCTGTGGTTCTATTGTCAGTGTTCCACGCACCAGCACTGTGCCATGCAGCGTCAGATCCTCTGTTATGTTTCCGGCAGCCAACACTGTATCAGCCTGTTCACGCAAAGGACGCACCGGCCTGACAGCTTCATCAGCAGGGCCTTGTGATAATATTTTTGATAATGATGCTGGCTGATCTGGCAGATCAACCGGCAGCAGACGCTCATCCAGATGGATTCTGACAGGTCTGGCAAGCTCTGGTGCAGCCTCACCAACATAATCTACAGGCTTACTGGATCGCGGCAACTCCTCTGGCACAGTTACAGAAACAGTAACTGTATCCCCCATGAAGGGAGCAGTTTCCAGTTTATCCATCATCTTCTGGCAGCCAGATAACGTTATAAGGGTCATAAACACCATAAGAAACACAGGAATGCATCTGGCCAGCCAACCGGCAGGATTGAGCATCAATGGCCACAATCTATTGATTTTACTGAAATTTATCATTTAACCTTTCCAGCAGATACAGACAAAAAAATAAAAGATATGTCTTTTCATAAGGTTACCTGAGAAGCCTGCTTCAGAGACTTTTTCAGGTTGACAGCACATATATGTTGTGGTTGTATTCCCAGTGATACACTAAATATAGTGTTTATCAATCTTGCCCACAAAGGATTCCCCAACAACACCAAGCCAGAACTCAGCCAGGAACCCAGATTCAGCATATACCTGATTAATTCCAATTTCAGATCAAAGATGGATTCAAGGCGGCAAGGAGATCGGCGACGAAGGCGTACACGTAGTACGTTGAGGAGCCGATGACGAGCCAACGAATAAGACGCTTTGATATGGAATTGGAATAATATAGTCCATACACTGCCAACAATACAAGGAGAACAGCAGAACATGTCAGCCCAGTCAACCCCAAACAACCCACCAGCACTAACCCCTAACGCATTGACAGTACTTGAAAAAAGATACCTGAAACGTAGTGAAGACGGTAAGCCACAGGAAACTCCAACAGAGATGTTCCGGCGGGTGGCAGACACCATTGCAGCACCGGATGCCAAGTTTAATACCGATGCTGATCTGCAAAAACTGTCTGACCGTTTTTATGAGATGATGACCAACTTTGACTTCCTGCCCAACTCCCCCACCCTTATGAATGCCGGACGTGAGCTTGGCCAGCTTTCCGCCTGTTTTGTGCTACCAGTGGGTGACTCCATTGAAGAGATCTTTGATGCTGTCAAGTACACCGCCATGATCCACAAATCCGGTGGCGGCACCGGTTTTTCCTTTTCACGACTTCGTCCGGCCAATGATCTGGTAAAAACCACCACTGGCGTCTCAAGCGGCCCGATCTCCTTTATGCGGGTCTTTGACATAGCCACAGAAACCATCAAGCAGGGCGGTACCAGACGTGGTGCAAACATGGGGATTCTGCGGGTAGATCACCCTAACATCATGGATTTCATCATGTGCAAGGCCGACCAGAGATTGTTTAACAACTTCAACATATCGGTAGGTCTGACAGAGAAATTCATGCAGGCGGTGGAGCGGGATGAAGAATACGATCTGCTGAATCCACGGGATAAACAGAAGATCGGCAGCCTGAACGCCCGTAAGGTATTCCAGCGGATAGTTAACCAGGCCTGGGAAAATGGCGAGCCGGGTATAATCTTCCTGGATCGTCTGAACCGTGACAACCCCACCCCCCATATCGGAGAGATAGAATCCACCAACCCTTGTGGTGAGCAGCCCCTTTTACCCTATGAATCCTGTAACCTTGGTTCCATCAACCTGGGCCGCTTTGTAAAGGATGGCAATATTGAGTGGGACCGGCTCAAGCTGTTAATCCACGATGCAGTCCATTTTCTGGATAACGTGATTGAGGCCAACAAATATCCCCTGCAACAGATCCACGACATGACCCATGCCAACCGCAAAATCGGCCTTGGGGTGATGGGATGGGCCGACATGCTGATTCTGATGGGCATTCCATACAACTCGGACGAAGCAGTAAAGCTTGGCAAAAAGGTGATGCAGTTTATAAATGATGAAGGCCATGCAGCATCCCGTGAGCTTGGCAGGCAGCGGGGTTCCTTCACCAACTTTGCCGGCTCTGCGTTTGATGTAAAAGGGGCACAGCCACAACGTAACTCCACCGTAACCACCATTGCACCAACCGGTACAATCTCCATGATTGCCAACGCATCATCCGGCGTAGAACCTCTGTTTGCGGTCTCCTATATCAAAAATGTAATGGATGGCACCAAACTGGTGGAGGTAAACCCCACCTTTGCCAGAATGGCAAAAGAGCGTGGTTTCTATTCTGAAGAGCTGCTGGAAAAAATTGCAGAGCATGGCACTGTGCAGGATATTGATGAAGTTCCGGCTGATATACGCCGCATCTTTGTGACTGCCCATGATATTACGCCCGAAGACCATATCCAGATGCAGGCGGCCTTCCAGCATCATACTGATAATGCGGTATCCAAAACCGTCAACTTTCCCAACTCTGCCACTGTGGCTGATGTGGAGCAGGTTTACATGCTGGCCTATCAGACCGGCTGCAAGGGAGTTACCATCTACCGTGATGGTTCACGGGATGAGCAGGTGCTATCCACTGCGAAAAAGGATGATAAAGCTGCAATTGCCGCCATCAGGGTTGAAGATGAAAAACATGCCATCAAAAGGGAACGACCCAAGGCACTTAAAGGCTGGACCTATCAAATGCAGACCGGCTGCGGCCCGCTTTACATAACGGTAAACGAAGATAAAAACGGACTGTTTGAGCTGTTCACCACAATGGGTAAGGCTGGCGGCTGTGCAGCATCACAATCAGAGGCGATCGGACGGATGGTATCCCTGGCCTGGCGTAGCGGTGTTCAGGCCCGCCAGGTGGTCAAACAGTTGCTGGGGATTTCCTGTCACTGTCCATCCGGCTACGGTGAAAACCGGATTCTCTCCTGTGCCGATGCCGTTGCCAAGGCGATCCAGACCCACATGCTGGAAAACGGACATGACCTGAATGCCGAATCTGCCCAGCATGAGCGGGGTGCCTGCCCGGAATGTGGCGGCATAGTGGAACATGAAGGCGGATGCATGGTCTGCCATGTCTGCGGATACTCTGAATGTGCATAAAAGATTGACAAGCAGACACCACCTTGTCTATAAAACCAACTCACTCTGCGGGAATAACTCAGTGGTAGAGTGTCAGCTTCCCAAGCTGAAGGCCGCGGGTTCGAATCCCGTTTCCCGCTCCAGCTAACTAAAAGGAATCCTTACGGATTCCTTTTTTTATAGGCTGACTTTCACAGAAACTTTCACAAAGACCCGTTTGACACAAAATGATAATTCACAGGAATTGTGGGCAAAGTGTAAGCGTTATATGTTTTTGCCATCCCGTTACACGGAAGTGATGTCAAAATTTGAGATGCTGGAGCCTGCTTCAATCCCTTAGATTCTATAAAATCCCTGCCAAAATAGTCTAAGATTAGCCAGTAATCTTCTTCCAGCCCGTCTATATAGTCCCCATACACTTCATAAATCATCTTTTTTGACCCATGTCCCATCAAACGAACCAAACGATTAGGATCAATACGCAGTGTCAAAGACCATGCTGCAAAGGAATGACGCATTGAATAGGGAACTTTGTCTATTATCCCGCTGCTTTTCCTTGCCTTGTCCCAAATGTTTTTCAGAAAGTCGGCTGGCCTCAAGATTTTACCTGTCACGGTGGTTACAAGTGAGTCGCCATTACTACGCTCTGCAAGCACATCCAACCTGTCCCTGATGGCCTGTGTAATGGGTATTTTCCTAACCCGATAAATGGTTTTAGGAGTTGTACTTGCTCTACCCCTGACAATGGTATTTTGTACTTTGATATGGCCGGTTGTAATGTCAGTTTTACGTAGTCCTGCAACTTCTGAGTTAATCATCCCTGTCAAGACCATCAGTTCTGCTATGGGCTGATACCAAGGATCAATATGATTAAGAAATTCAATCCATTCATTGAACCTGAAGCCTTCTCTGCGTTTTGCCAGTGTATTCGGCAAATGCTTTTTAATTCCTGTAAATGGGTTGTGCAATGTCCACCGATACTGATCACAGGCATCATTCCAAATGGTACGTAATGGAATAAAGATATTTTTTATTCTAGCTTTCGACAGTGGTTGCCCTATAAGTGGCCCCTTTTTTCGCTTTAAGCTGGCAATAAATCTCTGAATTTCTACACCATTGATCTGAAAAAAGGTCAGCTCCTTAAAGTGAGGTAACAGCCAGTAGTTTATAATAAGTCTGTAATCATCTTTTTTTGTGCCTTCCGGGTACTGATCCCAAACATTCTGTAACCATTCAGCAACATAGTCACCAAAAAGCACATCCTTTGGTTCAGGGCTATACTGCCAACCTTCAAGTTTAGCAAAGTAAGCCTTTTCATCTTCCGACGCACCGGGGAAGGCATCTGCAAAAACCAATTTGCCCGCATTGCGTCGCTCAATTACTCGGTCTAGCCAGCTTCTAATTTTTTCCCTGTTTTTCTTTGTATCATTCAATCCGGTACTTTTTTCTATACGGCGTCGAAAGTAGGTAAAAAGCACGTAAAGCTTACGTGAGCCAGCCTTTCTGATGATTGCCCCTTCTTGCCTATCCTCATTGTCAAAGAGCGTTCCAAGGTGATGGTTGATTTTACTCATGGTGTTGTCCTTCCATACACAACACACCACCATTCAAAAGTCTGGCTATAAGCGTAACATAGTTTGACATGCTACGAGTACTCAAAGTTTATAGCTGTTGACTTACGGCTACTCGGCACCAGTTTACCTTTTCCAGAAGTCACATAAGCCGGAGCTTCTCCTGTACATTGCAGGAGGTTGAGAGCTGCTTCAGCATTCCATACAAAACGAAGTATTCGGCCAATTCTGAAGTAATGCAGCCCTTGTAACAAAATGTTACGCTGCATCCAGTTAAAAACCGTTGCACGAGACACCTGTAAGCGGTCAGCAAACTGTTCTACGGTCAGCACTTCATAGGCAGGCTGTGTATTTTTATTCATGACAGCCCTACCTTTTCTTTTTCAATGTCTTGTGCAGCCAATTCAGCCGCCTGCTTAGGCAGACCACCATCATATTCCATTATAGCTGCACGCTCATCTTGCATTACTAAGCCATCATTAAGCCCCCCAGAAACTCCCAAGGCAGAAACATAAAGCATCATTTCATGACGCATGTTCATACGTGCTTCGCCATCTTTAATAACAGAACGAATAAATTCATTGAAAATAAATGGCCCTAAGTGCGTCTTGATAGTGGCAAGGGTCGGACCATATTGCCGCTTTAGAAATTCCATAACTTCTGAAATAGTTTTAAGGTGGGGTGCTGTGGTTAATTTAATTTTTTCAGTGGAGCTAAGCCAATCAGTCCACCAACCTTGAGATGGACAACGGCTTCTATTCACATTGCTTTTATCAACAACTGTGAGGTAGTTATTGATAATACCAACAAAAAGCCGTCCGGCTGGTATTCCAGAAGCCAGAAGTTTAGCAGCTTGGTGAGCACGTTTTTCTTTTAACTCAAATTCGGCACGATTCCAGACAAATGGAACGCCCATCTGTGCGGCCTTATCATAAAAACGCAAATAAACACGTGAGTTACGCTTACCAAAGTAAATTGTGTTACCACCAGTCTGACTGGTACCCTGCAAATCATAGCATTTAAGATTTGACACAGACCTGAAACGTGTACGGATGGTACTATCTAATACCGCCTGTTCCAGCTTGACAAGATCAAGCGTCGAATCAACATTATCATGGGCTAAGTCAAGGCGTGTGAATGTGATCTTGTTAGCAAAAGCACGTTTAAGCAGATCAGGCCACGGAGATTCTGAAAAGTGTGCTTCATATTGTCGACAACCTTGACCACTCATAACACAATGGCAGCCCATATCCTTACGGCCATTGTAGTAAATTGCAATGCCACCGCTACGCATGGACTTTAAATAGCCTGATCCGCCACGATCAAGCTCAGTAAAAAGGTCTGAATCTAGGTTAAGTATCTCGATCAGCTTATTAGAGTCTGGGTGTTTGAGGGTAAAGGCCAGCCAGTCTATAAGAAACTGATTTACTATAGGTACGGTAATTTGTGCCCCCGTATTTACTGGCCGGGGGCTTTTGCTGTCAAAAGAATCAGCCTTCGGCTGGCCCGATGATCCGACACGGTTGCCGTCAGAGCCAGCAATCCCCGTCGGATCATCGGGGACTGTAGAAAACCTTGAATGCTTCGATGTTACTGAAGATGTACTGCTAGATACAAAAATAGCCATTAGCTACCCCTTTTGCGTTTTCATACGCTTGAAGTCGCTCATGGCTAAAAAGAATTTTAACTGGGGTAGCTAGCTGTATTATTTTTCGTTGGGCCTCTCGTCGCGTCTAGCTGTCCGCGTTGCCCCTCTCTATGAATTTATAAACCCAATACTAACAACTGCCATGAACGCTAGGCTGCAAGAAGTGCAGCACTTAAAACTGATTAACTGATAGGCGAGATTTACGACAACAAATACAAGCTGTCAATATGTTTCTATAAGAAAATCGACTAGTTGACTTAAATAGACTGTATTAGATTTTACTATTTCAAAAGTTGCATTACAGCAATTCAGAAAAGTTTACATATACTTTTTTACATATTATACTTTCAAGTCTCTTTCACATATTGGCTTTAATCTGGTCTGTTTTAGTTAGATTTAGGTAGACTTTTGAATGGCAGCGTATCATGTAATATATTGATTTAATTTAGTTTTTTAACAAACAGCTAAAGGAGCTGGCAGCTTTCGAATCCCGTTTCCCGCTCCAGCTAACTAAAAGGAATCCTTACGGATTCCTTTTTTTATAGGCTGACTTTCACATAAACTTTAACCTGCCATGTATCAGGATTTGGGAAAAGGGTTAAAATCCCTTGCTGTCCCGCAACTGTGAGCGGCCACCGGCCCAAGCCAGACACCATTCCTGCTGCATCTGTACGGATCTTCGCGGAAGTGGTTCGGAAACCACTATGCCCATTTATAGCGGCTTTCCTCCCCTTCCCCAGATTGGGGTTTCCATGTCTCATGTTTTCTTTATTACCGGTGGTGCCCGCAGCGGTAAAAGCTGCCTGGCCGAAGAGATTACGCTTCATTACGGAACCCCTGTTGCATATATTGCAACCGCCGGTGCCGGTGATGAAGAGATGTCAGCCAGAATAGCAAAACACCAGTCACGCCGCGGTGCTGGCTGGTGTACCATTGAAGAACAGCTTGATCTGCCAAAGGCGATCCATGATGCCGATGGCCGTTTCAACGCCATTCTGGTTGACTGCATCACGCTATGGGTTACAAATCTGCTGTTTTACTATGAAGAGAAGCAACCTGAACATGACCTGTCTGAAATGATCATGCCGGAGCTGGAACGGTTGATTGCTACCCTCCGCAAGACAACCACTCCGGTTATAATTGTATCAAACGAAGTTGGGATGGGGATTGTGCCTGATAACCGACTTGCCCGTATTTTCAGGGATATTGCCGGTGAGGCAAACAAACTTCTGGCGGATGCGGCTGACGTGATGTACGTAATGTTTTCAGGCCAGCCGTTGCAACTTAAAGGCTGTTCCAGCTTTTCTGTTCTTAAGGGGGATCAATAAACCATGCAACTGCTGCAACAGACCGTATCATCAATAGGCCCTGTCAATCGTTCCATACTTGCAGCGGCACAGCTTAAACTTGACAACAAAACCAAACCGGTCGGTTCACTGGGGTGTCTTGAGGAGTTTGCAAGTCGTTACGCCGCCATCAGCGGCACCGTTACACCATCTGTTGCCAGAAAGGTTATTTTTGTCTTTGCCGGTGATCATGGAGTTGTGGAGGAGGGGGTATCGGCCTTTCCCAAAGAGGTGACACCGCAGATGGTCTTCAACTTCCTGAATGGCGGGGCAGGGATCAACGTCCTTGCCAGACATGGCGGAATTGAGGTCAAGGTGGTGGATATGGGGGTGGATTATGATTTTGGCCCGTTGCCCGGCCTGATAGATCGCAAGATAGCAAGGGGTACTGCCAATTTTACCAAAGGTGCTGCCATGACCAGTGAAGAGGCGGTTTCTGCACTGGAGGCAGGTATCAGGCTGGCTTTTGATGCAAAGCAGGATGGGGTTACAATAATCGGCACAGGAGATATGGGCATTGGTAACACCACACCATCCTCCGCCATTATTGCACTGCTTTCCGGTAAACCGGTGCGAGAAGTGACCCACCGTGGCACCGGCATTGATGATGCCGCCCTGGAAAACAAGATCAAGGTTATTGAGCGGGGGCTTGCTGTTAATCTCCCTGACCCCGCAAATCCGCTGGATGTACTGGCAAAGATGGGTGGGTTTGAGATAGCAGGCATTGCCGGTCTGATACTGGGTTGTGCGGCCAACAGCCTGCCGGTTGTGGTGGATGGCTTCATATCAACGGCAGGTGCATTGATAGCCTGTGAAATGAACCCGCTGGTAAAGGAGTATCTGTTTGCCGCCCATGAATCGGTTGAGACAGGTCATCGTTTCATGCTGGAGCGGATCGGTCTTGAGCCTGTCCTGAACCTGAACCTGCGGCTTGGTGAAGGGACAGGTGCCGCATTGGCAATGGGTCTGATTGAGGCAGGGGTAAAGGTGTTAAATGAAATGGCCAGTTTTGATGATGCCGGTATTTCAAGAGGGGAATAAGTTACAGGTCTTTAAATGCGACTTTATCTGATTGCATTTCAATTTCTTACCATCATCCCCCTGCCGTTTTCGTTGCACTGCAAGGATAAGGATCTGGGGCGTTCAATGGCTCTCTTCCCGCTGGTTGGCCTGACAATCGGCGGGCTGCTGGTGGCTCTGGATGCGGTATTATCGCTCTGCCTGCCACGTGGGGTTACCGACCTTCTGTTGCTGATAGCCATGACGGTTATTACCGGCGGGCTGCATCTGGATGGTATGGCTGATGTCTGTGATGCACTGGCTGCCAGGGGCGGAAGGGAGCGGTTTCTGGCGGTGATGAAGGATCCGCACTGCGGAGCGATAGGTGTGGCGGGGCTGGTGCTGCTTCTGATGCTTAAATATCAGTTGTTGCTTCATCTGCCCCAGCCGCATAAATGGGGGGCGTTGTTGCTATTTCCCACCGTGGCTCGCTTCAGTCAGGTGCAGATGACCTTTGGTTCAAGAAAGGCCCGTGACAACGGTTTGGGTGCCATGTTTATCGGCGGGGTTGCTCCGTTTCAGTTTGCAGTTGCCGCAGTTGTCACCCTGATTCTGGCAATGGGGCTGGCCGGGTGGCTGAACGGTCTGATCATGGTTGTGGCATCCTTTCTGGTGACCATGTTTCTAAGGCATCTCTGTCACCGTAATCTGGGTGGTATCACCGGCGATCTTATAGGTTGTGTCAGCGAGATAAACGAGCTGCTTGCACTGCTGATAATGGTGGGTCTGGCTGTATCTGTGTAGATTCATGAAAAATACGGTGAAAACAGATCGCACACGGATACCACGGATTGATACGGACAAGCACGGATCTTATTCAGAAATAAAATAAGGATTTTGGGCTTAATGTTCTGGTCTTTCGATTATTTTCATCTTTTGATCAAAGTTTTATAGATTTGTGGCTAAAAAGGTGTGCTTTTTGCTTATCAACCACCGTTTTCAGTAAAAAAGGCTTGATAATATGAAAACCGTAAAATCATCAGCGGTGATGATCTGTGGTACCGGGTCAGATGTTGGCAAATCTGTCATTGCCGCAGGTATCTGTCGCATCCTGACCCGTTACGGGGTTGCTGTTGCCCCGTTCAAATCCCAGAACATGGCGTTAAATTCAGCCGTTACGCCTGAAGGGGGTGAGATCGGGCGTGCCCAGGCGGTGCAGGCACAGGCCTGCAAGATACCACCCCATACAGATATGAACCCGATTCTGCTCAAGCCCAACTCTGAAACCGGCAGTCAGGTGATTGTGCAGGGGGTTGTTGTGGGTAATATGGGGGTTGCCGAGTACACCCGCTACAAGCAGGTAGCCATTGATAAGGTGCGGGAAAGTTTCCGGCGTTTGCAGGCTGAATACGACTTTATCGTTATGGAGGGTGCTGGCAGTATTGCGGAGATCAACCTCAGGGAGCATGACATAGCCAACCTTAAAATGGCGGAGATGGCCGATTGCCCTGCAATACTGGTGGCCGATATTGATCGTGGCGGTGTCTTTGCCCAGATAGCAGGCACCATGTTTCTGCTGACACCTGAGGAGAAAAAGAGGATTGCCGGGGTGATCATCAACAAGTTCCGAGGTGATCCATCCCTGCTGACCCCTGGAATCGAGTTTATCGAGCAGTTGACCGGTGTGCCGGTACTGGGGGTGGTGCCGGTTTTTTCAGGGTTCAGGATTCCCGAGGAGGACAGCGTTGCACTTAACCGTCTGCAAGGCAGGCAAAAGTTAAAACATGGGGAAAAGTGCATATCCATCGGTGTTTTAAGGCTGCCCCATATCTCCAACTATACAGATTTTGACCCGCTATTGCGGGAGCCTTATGTTGCTCTGACCTACATAGAGTCACCCGCTGAACTGGAACAGCTTGATCTGTTGATTCTGCCCGGTAGTAAATCCACCATTGCCGATCTCCTGTCCATTGCGGAGGGCGGTTTTTTTATGCCGATACAGCGATTTACAGGGCGGATTATCGGAATTTGTGGCGGGTTTCAGATGCTTGGCAAGGTTGTGACAGATCCTGAACTGGTTGAAGCGGGGGGCAAAGTGGCCCAGGGGCTTGGGCTTCTGGATGCAGAAACCGTGCTTAGGCAGGAGAAGGAGACCCACCAGTCGGTTGCCGTATTAAGCCAGACAGTACGCAGGTTACTGCCCGATGCAGGTGCGGAGTTGTCAGGGTATGAGATACATCTGGGTGAGACATCCGTTGGCCATGCCTCTCTCCCCTTTGCAGAGATAAGATCCCGCTCCGGCAGGCCGGTTTCCGTTGCGGATGGTGCAATCTCGCCCGATGGCAAGGTCTTTGGAACCTACCTGCACGGCATATTTGATAACGATAATTTCCGAACCTCATTCCTGAATCTTGTCCGCCATGAAAAAGGTCTGCCATTGCAAGGGGTCATAACAGAGGAAGACCCCTTTGAACTGCTGGCAGACCATCTTGAAAAGCACCTGAATATGGGGCAACTGCTTGAAATATGCCGGTTGCAGCCAGCCAGCGGTACAATAAACTGTTAGATGTTACTCACCTTCACCATCCCTGAAACTGTATCGATTATCCTTGCTGCGCTTTTGCTGGACTGGCTCTTTGGTGATCCACGCTGGATGCCCCATCCGGTTATCTGGATAGGCAGGCTGATTACATGGTCAGAACGGTTCTGGCGTAGAAGCGTTTCATCAGAAAAACTGGCAGGGCTGTTTCTGCTGCTTTCAACCATGCTGATTACCGCCGTCTCTGCCACCCTGCTGATCGTGCTGGTGCGGATGTTACATCCGCTGGTCGGTTATCTGGTCACTGTCTGGCTCTGCTGGTGCTGTCTGGCTGCCCGCTCCCTTGCAGACCAGTCTGCCAGAGTTGCCGCAGCACTGGCGGCAGGTGACCTGCCAGGTGCAAGAAAATGGCTTTCATACATTGTGGGGCGGGATACGTCGGAGCTTGATCAAGACGGAATCTGGCGGGCAACGGTGGAGACGGTGGCTGAAAACAGCTCGGACGGCATCATTGCACCGCTCTTTTATCTTATGATCGGTGGCCCTGTGGCGGCCATAACCTATAAGGCGGTTAATACACTTGATTCAATGGTGGGGTACAAAAATGATCGTTATCTGCTGTTTGGGCGGGCATCTGCAAGGTTTGATGACCTTATGAACTACCTGCCTGCCAGACTTACCGGGTGGTTGATGCTGCTGGTTGCACCGCTTGTCAGGCTTTCATGGCGAGGTGGGTTGCGGATAATGCTGCGTGATGGCCGTAATCATTCATCCCCAAACGCCGGTATCCCGGAGGCGGCTGCCGCCGGTGCACTGGGTGTACAGTTGGGTGGCACCAGCCGCTATGCCGGTGTTCCGGTGTTAAAGCCGTTCATAGGCGATCCTTTACAGCCGCTTTCCGCAAGAAGTTATCGGGGTGTAATACGGCTCATGTACGGTTCAGAGCTGCTGCTTGTGGCAGGATGGTTACTGGTAATGTTGCTGATTTATTTTAAGGGGTGATATGCAGACCGGATATGAACATGGTGGCAATATCTTTGCCGTGGCAAGGGGGCTGGCTGTTTTGCCGGAGGAGATCCTTGATTTTTCCGCCAGCATCAACCCACTTGGCCCGGCTGATGGGGTAAAGGGGGCGGTTACAGCGGCGTTTGACAGGGTGATCCATTACCCTGAAAGCGATTCGCCGGAGCTGTGCAAGGCGTTGTCAGACAGGCATGGACTGCCGGAGAATTGTATCTGCGTAGCAAACGGCTCCACAGAGCTGATCTATCAGCTACCAAGGCTGGTTAAGGGCAGACGTGCGTTG
>CAZRKG010000038.1:0-1358 GCA_964600635.1 uncultured Geobacter sp.
TACTTCACACCATATATAATTTTGCGACCAACACATGAGTAATCCAGTTCGCGGGTAACCATCTTTGTGACGTATCCGGTGGTTGTGTTAATCCGCCGTACAAAAAGCACTACCTTGCTGTTGTTAAGGTAGTTATAGGTACCAACCACTGCTTCAGGCTGCGGGTATTCGTCTTTCTTTATTTCACTAATCTGCCGTGTCAGAGAAACCAGACCATTCTCGTTTAGTTTGAAATACCTGCCAAATTCAGCCTGTACGATCTTATAGCAGCAGACCTGATTCAGGCTTCCCCGCATCAGTTCTCCCATCAGCAGACCCGAATCCCCAGGAACATACGACTTGAGATCCACAAAATCAGTAACCAGCACTGTTTTGTGCCTGATCTCCTCAAGGCTACAGGCGTTGGGCGTTATGGCCAGTTTACCGTCAGGAGTGCGTGTTGTGCAGTCAGTGCAACTGTCGGTGCATAGCTCATAGGCCATCTCCTGAAACAGGGGTTTCAGTTCGGTTGTATCCAGCAGTTGCGGAAGGGTCTTGCCGTGACAGGGGCCATAGATGACATCGGCAACACAACCGTTCAGCAGGAATACCCCTGCCATCAGCAATAGAAAGCGGTTAATCAACGTGTGCCCCCGCTGGGGTTATCGCCAACCAACTTCATGGTTCTGAACTGATCATCATGGAGCAACAGTTCATCTGTAAACCAGTTTAACGGCATGTTGGCCTGTGCAGAAGAGATGACAATGCCGGAATTGATGTCGATTACCCTAGCATTGACAATGATATTGTTACCGGTAAGCGAATAGGTGCCGGTAACAATTCCGCCGATTTTGTATTGTTCTTTCAAACGCTTGATGTCTCTACTAAGCGAAAACTCGCCTGTCTCGTTAATGATGATGTCTCTGGTCAGCCGCACCTCAAACACCTGCCATCTTCTCACCTGTAATTCATGGATCAGGTTTTCTGCTATCAATCGCCCAAAGGATGTGGTTTCAGAAAGCCTGTTCAGATTGGCAAAGCTGGTCACAATCACGGTATTGGACAGACTTTTGCGATCGAGATTGCGTTCCAACTGATCCGCCATGAATATGATGCGTGCATTGAAACCAGCCGCAGCTCCCCGGGTGACCGGCAAGGCCAACTGCTCATTAACAATGTGACGTTGCCCTGAACTGACAACAGCCACCTCACTGGCACAACTACACAGAATTACTGTAGTAACTAATGAAACCAACAATAGACTGATAATACGTAATTTCATATAAGCTCCGTTTTATTCGTTGGATTCCTGACCATTATCAATCATACGAACAGCACCACCCCCAGGCAGCGTTACTAAATAGCCATAACTTCCGGTC
>CAZRKG010000038.1:1368-16880 GCA_964600635.1 uncultured Geobacter sp.
AAAGCAACGACTTGAAGTATAACATTGGAGGGGCCAGACAAATCAGTCTGGCCTTTACTACGGGGGTGTGATAACTAACTATGCAGAAATGTGATAAATGATCGTGACGATGGTTTACACATGCTTTACACAGACATTAAACACACGATTATCAAAATAGTTTTGATGTTACTAAATAGCCATAACTTCCGGTCTCCCAGATGTATTCATTACTGCGGTAACTCACAGGATACCCTTTGGCAGGTACACATCTGCGGGAGGTCCGTGGAGAGCCATAGACAGTACTGTTATCTAAGCAGCTATTATCCCAGGTTACATCGTAGGTATGGCGGAAACAGAGAATATCGTTATCGCAAGGAGTTATAACCTTGCGTTGGAATCCGCTTTCCATTACCAGTGGCGGTGTTGCCATACAGCCACCCATAATGGTTGCCACAAGTAACACTGCAAGCATGAGACGGATTTTCATGAAGCCCTCCAATTTTAGATTTAGACTAAATTTGAGAACCATATTCCAGATATAGACTGAATTGTCAAGCGTAAGAGTCGTTAATAATGCCAATCGCCTATTACATTTTTTGAGGTTTAGCCTATGTTTCACCTTCATGGAACAGCAAAAATTTCTTATCGCCATCGGCAGCATCATAAGAATGCGTCGCAAAGAGCTAAGACTATCTCAGGAGCGTCTGGCAGAGCTGTGCAATCTCCACCCCACTTACATAAGTGAGATTGAACGTGGCAAGGTTAATGCGTCGATATACTGTTTCCACACCATTGCCCATGCCCTGGGCCTTGAATTTACTGATTTCCTACTCTTGCCAGAAACGCCCGTTGAAAAAGCCTTTGACCACGATTTAAGCCATCTCTTCAATCAGACTCGCCATCTCCAGCCAATACAGAAACAGTTGATAATGAATGCACTAAAAGGGATGGTTGCCAATCTGTCAGATTAACAGCTAAGGATCTTGATAGCCTGGTGCAATAGCGGGCTTGTTAGTATAAGTACGAAACAAAAACGGGTTACAAGAGAAAGTCTTGTAACCCGTTGATATTTGGTCGGGATGACTGGATTTGAACCAGCGACCCCCTGCTCCCGAAGCAGGTGCGCTACCAGGCTGCGCTACATCCCGAAAGGTGTATTTTTTAGCACCGTACAGAGCTTTCGTCAAGGATTGGAAAGGGTAAAATCATTCAACAAAAAGACCGGTTAGTTTCCATACGGAAACAAAGGATTTAAAATAAACGTTTTTGATTCGGAAAGAGGGAATTTTTATTATGGCCAGTAAATCAAGGGCTTGTGCGGAGGCATACTATTGTATGTCGTACAAGCAAGCCCGATGATTGATACCGACAGAAGGGAAAAACACCCTTTACGACCGGAGACTGGTTAGTGCCATACAACATCTTCCATCTGGCGGGGTGTTATCTGGCCTGCCTGCATCCAGCGTGGCCAGGATTCCACCGGCCACTGTGCCTTACCATACTGTTCATAAAGAATATCAAGCCATTGTGAAAGGGATTGGGCTGACATGCTGAAACTGGCAATCTGCTGGCCTGGCTTTTTACCTTTGAAGATCAATCTCACCCCCTGGGAAGAGCGGGTAATATCAATGCTGTTTATCAACCAGATTTCTGGTTTCTGCAAAACTGTATCTGCTGCACCCAGTTGCTGCTGGTTGCTGGTTATCGGAGTTGCACTATCCTTTTCTTTGCCTCTATTATCACTATCAGGGCCAGCTTCTCTTTTTGGTGGAACTGCATAGCTACAAACAGGCACATCCTGCTTTTCAAGCCATTGTGTCAGATGATCCACCAGACGATTGGCAAGTCGCTGGGTCAGCCAGATTATAAGCTCCTGCCCATCAGCCCTGTCGCCTGAAAGCTTTATCCGGTCTTCAGTATCAATATATTTTGTTGTCAACCGATTCAATGCACCCATATCTGTTTTCTCTGTATCCAATATAAATATAATTGTAACAGGCAGACAAAACCTCACCCGCCATGCAGCCAGCTTACATTCGGAAGCTCCAGCTTTGAAACAACCGATGAAAAACAACCCTTTCCGCTCAAAACCAGTTATATTTAATTCCAATTCCAGATCAAAGATGGATTCAAGGCGGCGAGGAGATCGGCGACAAAGGCGTAACGCAGTACGTTGAGAAGCCGATGACGAGCCAACGAAGCAGACGCTTTAATATGAAATTGTAATAACATGTCTGTACCTATTCGACAACATTCTGCCTTAACTGCATAAAATATCAAGCCGTGGGCTGTTCAGACAACACTAAAAACAGGCAAAACAGGTTAAACAGCGGTGGTAACTGGACAGTATCGCCATACAGTGCTAAAAAAGATAACTTATGCAGTCTAAAATAAGCCAATATTAAAAGCAGTTCTGTTCTGGAGGAAAGATGAGCGTTTCAGAAATGCAGCATGAAATCCGAAGCCTGCTGCAAAAGCATAACGGCGTATTGCTGGCCCATAACTATATGCGGGATGAGGTACAGGCCCTTGCTGATATTACCGGTGATTCTTTGCAACTTTCCATGGAAGCTGCCAAGACCGATGCTGATCTGATTGTCTTCTGTGGCGTACACTTTATGGCGGAATCTGCTGCAATCCTGTCACCAGACAAAACAGTGCTTCTACCCAGGGCCGATGCCGGTTGCCCCATGGCAGATATGGTGGATACCAGCGGTCTGCGGGATCTGAAGGCAAAGCATCCTGGTGTTCCGGTGGTGACCTATGTCAACTCCACCGCTGCGGTCAAGGCAGAGACAGATATATGCTGTACATCTGCCAACGCTGTTTCAGTGGTACGCTCCCTGCCGGAAAAGCAGTTGATCTTTACACCAGACCGTAATCTGGGACGCTGGATTGCAAAGCAACTGCCAGAAAAGGAATTTATCTACTGGGATGGCTACTGCCCCACCCATGAAAGGCTTACCGCTGATAAAGTCCGTGTAATCAAGGCAGAACATCCTGATGCCCTGTTCATCTGCCACCCTGAATGTTCACCAGAGGTATCTGAACTGGCAGATCATGTCTGTTCCACCAGCGGTATGTATACCTATTGTCACGACAGCCTTGCCAGAAAGTTCATTATCGGCACAGAGGCCGGTATTCTTTATAAGCTGAGGCAGGATAACCCTGGTAAAGAGTTCATCCTGGCATCCCCTGCCCTGATCTGCCCCAACATGAAGCTGACTTCACTGGAAGACATCCTGCTGGCATTGCAGACCATGCAGCCGGTGGTAAAGGTGCCGGAAGATGTAAGGCTGAAGGCCAGGGCAGCACTGGACAAGATGCTGGCTGTACCGAGGGACTGCAATGCGTGATTACCTTGGTGCCCACATGTCAATCTCCGGCGGTTTGTATAAGGCGATTGAGCGAGCTGTTGAAGCTGGTTGCGGTACATTGCAGATCTTTACCCGTTCATCTAACCAATGGAAGGCAAAGCAACTGACCGACAAGGATATTGAGCTTTTCAGGACCAGCTTCCAGGAATCTGGCCTGCATGAGGTTATCTCTCACAACATCTATCTGATCAACCTGGCTGCTCCGCCAGGGGATACCCGCGATAAAAGCCTGGCAGCCTTTGCCGATGAAATGACGGCCTGTGCCCTGTTGGGAATCAACAAAATTGTGATGCACCCTGGTTCCCACACCACCTTCACCCCGCAAGAGGGGCTGGAACGTGTCATTGAAGCCTTTGATCAACTGTTTGAACAGGTACCCATGTATCAGGGGCTGGTACTGCTGGAAACCACTGCCGGCCAAGGCACCAACCTGGGCCATTGCTTTGAAGAGCTACAGACAATTATTGAAGGCTCCGTACATCCCGACCGGTTCGGGATCTGCTTTGATACCTGCCACACCTTTGCC
This sequence comes from uncultured Geobacter sp., assembly GCA_964600635.1. GTDB lineage: Bacteria > Desulfobacterota > Desulfuromonadia > Geobacterales > Pseudopelobacteraceae > Trichlorobacter. The sequence goes on from CAZRKG010000038.1 coordinate 5,254, forward strand.
GCTGGCTATAACACCGCCACAGAACAGGGTTATCAGGAGGTTATGGAGCGGTTTGACAAACTGCTGGGGCTTGAGCGGCTGCTCTGCTTTCACCTGAATGATTCTAAAAAGGGACTTGGCAGCCGTGTGGACCGCCATGAACATATCGGCCAGGGCACCCTTGGCCTGGAGCCGTTCCGCTTTATTATGAATGATCAGCGTTTTACAAATATTCCCAAGATCCTGGAGACCCCCAAGGGGGATCATGGCGAGATGGATCTGATGAATCTGGAGCTGTTAAGAAGTCTCAAATTGTAAGAGGTGAATATGATTAGGATAACCTGTCCCAACTGTGGTGCCAGCGGCCAACTGGATGAATCCAGAAAGCCCGCCGGTACCGCCAATATCAACTGCCCACGCTGCAAACACAGCTTTCCCTTGCTGCCTTCAAACAAGGCTGATTTTTCGTATCAGGAACAGCCCAGGGCGGTACCAACGCCGGTACCATCTGCTGGCCCGCCTACAACCTCAACCGCTGCTGATGAACCACCAAAGGATCTGGCCAGTTGTATTGTCTGTAACGGCAACTTTGATGTAAAATCACTGGAAAAGGTAAATGACAATCTGGTCTGTGCCGGTTGCAAGCCGATGTACGAACAGATGTTAAGCCTGGGGCTTACCAGCAGCGTATCCAAACATTACGGTGGTTTCTGGATCAGGTTCGCCGCCAAACTTGTGGATGGTCTGATCCTCTGGGCTGTTAATATGGGAATTAACATGGCCTTAATGATGGCAATCGGCAAAACCCATTCACCAAAGCTTGTCTCTGCCACCGCCATCTTTATAGCACTGATCCAGATTATAATTGGTGTGGCTTACTATATTTACTTCCTGGCCAGCAACTACCAGGCCACCCCAGGCAAGATGATCTGCAACCTGAAGGTTGTTAATGAGCAAGGTGATAAGATCAGCACCGGACAGGCAGCAGGCCGTTATTTTGCAGAGATACTAAGCGGACTGATTCTGATGATCGGCTACATTATGGCAGCCTTTGATCCTGAAAAGCGGACACTGCATGACAAGATCTGCAAGACCAGGGTTGTGTATAAATGATTTGCAAATCAGGGAGTAATTCAGCGTAAACATGAATAGTTTTTTACAGGCACTGCGGATAGCTGTACGAGCACTGCGTATAAATAAAATGCGGTCATTTCTGACCATGCTGGGGATCATCATCGGCATTGCTGCGGTGATTGCCATGATGGCGGTCGGCTCCGGTGCCAGCTATGTTATTTCACAGCAGATTGCCAGTATCGGCAGTAATATACTGCTGGTACTGCCTGGTTCCGTAACCAGCGGGGGATTGCGTACCGGCAGTGGCGGTGTGCAGACACTGAAGGCTGAAGATGCCAGGGCATTGATGAATGAAACCTCTTCAGTGGAGCTGGCAGCCGGTGTAATCCGCAGTTCCGGCCAGGTGGTTTATGGCAATCAGAACTGGTCTACCCTGTTGATGGGCAGTACCGCAGAACTGTTTGAGATCCGTGAGTGGCCGGTTGTGCTGGGACGCAGTATCACTGACTCTGATAATGATGGTGCAGCCAAGGTATGTGTAATCGGCAGCAGCATTGTTAAGTACCTGTTTGGTGATGAAGACCCGCTGGGCAAGATGATCAGGATCAAGAAAGTACCCTTCACCGTGGTGGGTGTGCTGGAAAGCAAGGGACAGTCCCCCCAGGGTACGGATCAGGATGATGTGATCTTTGTGCCGTTGCGGACTGCCCAGCGTAAGCTGGTGGGCAGCCAGTTTCCAGACACTGTCGGTTCCATTATGGTCAAAGCCAGAAGTGAAGAATTGCTGCCCAAGGCGGAAGAAGAGGCCGATGCCCTGCTGAGGCAACGACACCGGATCGGGCCAGGCAAAGATCCTGACTTCACTGTCCGTAATCTGTCGGAAATACTGGCAGTTGCAGAACAGTCCTCAAAGGCTATGTCCCTGCTGCTGGGTTCGGTAGCCTCAATCTCTCTGGTGGTGGGTGGTATCGGCATTATGAATATCATGCTGGTTTCGGTGACTGAACGGACACGTGAAATCGGCATCAGGATGGCGATTGGTGCCAGAAAGCATGATATTCTGATGCAGTTTATGACCGAGGCTGTCCTGCTGACCCTGCTGGGCGGCCTGTTGGGAATCATGCTGGGGGCTGGTGGTGCCAGCATTGTATCCCGTATGCTTTCCTGGCCAACCCTGATTTCTGCCAGCTCTGTTACGGTGGCGGTACTGTTTTCCGGTGCTGTGGGGGTGTTTTTTGGGTTCTATCCGGCCCGTAAAGCTGCCAGCCTGAACCCGATTGAGGCGTTAAGGTATGAGTAATGACAAGCCTCGCATCATGCTGGTGGAAGATGAACTGCATCTGGCACGGGGCATCTGTTTTAATCTGGAGCAGGAAGGCTATTCAGTCAGTCATTTTGACCGTGGTGAAACAGCACTGGAGGCGTTAAGGGTAGAACGGTGCGACCTGATTATTCTGGATCTGATGCTGCCAGGTATGGATGGTTTTCAGATCTGCAAGGCGATCAGGGAGCTGGATACACGGGTGCCGATCCTGATGCTGACTGCCCGTTCTGAAGATATTGACCGTGTCTGCGGGCTGGAATCCGGTGCCGATGACTATCTGACCAAGCCCTTTAATCTGACGGAGTTTCTGTTGCGGGTTAAGGGGATGCTGCGTCGCTCTTCATGGTATCGTCCAGAGCCGGTGGAAGAAAGCTACAGATTCGGCCTTAATGAGGTGTTCCTGCTCTCTTACCGAGCCAGAACAGCCCAGGGCGAAGTGGATCTGACCGAGATGGAAGTACGGGTGCTCTCCCTCTTCTTCCAACGTGAAGGGCAGGTTATCCCCCGTGGAGAGCTGCTGGAGTCTGTCTGGGGTTACAGTTCGGATGCTGAAACCCGCACCCTGGATAACTTTGTGGTCCGGCTGAGAAAGTACTTTGAACGTGATCCCTCAAGACCGGTATATTTTCAGACAGTACGTGGCGTGGGCTACCGTTTTTCCCGTAGTGGCACTTGAGGCAGGCCAGCCATGACCAGCCGTCGTCCACAACGTAAAACACTGCCCACACAAGAAGAACTGGGCCAGCTTGTATCCCGTCTTAAATCCTCCAGTAAACCTGAAAACGCCGCCTATCGCGAACAATCTCTCAAACTGCATGGCTGGATCTGTGGTAAATGCGGACGGGAGTTTGAACGCAGCAACCTGCACCTTTTGACCGTCCACCATCGTGATGGCAACCACCATCACAACCCTAAAGATGGCAGCAACTGGGAAAACCTCTGCATCTATTGCCATGATGATGAACACAGCCGCATGATTCTGGCAGAGTACCTGACAGAATCATGAGTTGTAGCAGCACTACACAGGCTGGTTTATAATAGGCTTCGCACCGCTTACAGAATAACGCCAGACAATATCCATAACACCAGCATCTGGCGTTGTGAAAGGTTACTTAAAATACAATGAAACACCTGATTCTTGGCACTGCCGGACATATTGACCATGGTAAAACCTCCCTTGTAAAGGCACTGACCGGTATTAATACCGACCGCTTGAAGGAGGAAAAGGCCCGTGGAATTACAATTGAACTTGGCTTTGCACACCTGCAACTGAGTGATGGTGTCGAGTTTGGCGTGGTGGATGTGCCAGGCCATGAGAAGTTTGTAAGGGCGATGGTTGCTGGTGCCGCAGGTATGGATCTGGTGATGCTGGTGATTGCAGCCGATGAAGGGGTAATGCCCCAGACCCGTGAACATCTTGATATTCTGCGTCTGCTGGGGCTGCACAACGGCTTGGTGGTGCTGACAAAGTCGGACATGGTGGCACCTGACTGGCTGAATCTGGTACAGGAAGAGGTACGGGAGTTTGTGGCTGGCAGTTTTCTGGAGGATGCCGCCATCATGCCGGTTTCATCAAAAACCGGTGCAGGACTGGAAGAATTAAAATCTGAGCTGTCACAGTTGGCAAAGGGAGTTACCCAAAAAAAATGTGACGGCCCCTTCCGGCTGCCGGTGGATCGGGTGTTTACTGTAGCCGGCTTTGGCACGGTGGTAACCGGCACACTTCTGGCTGGCGAAATCAGAGTCGGAGATGAACTGGAACTGCTACCTGCCAGACATCGGGGACGTGTACGGGGGATTCAGGCCCACGGCACCAGATCAGACACAGGACAGGCCGGACAAAGACTGGCGGTAAACCTGCATGGGATTGATCTTGATCAGGCCCATCGTGGTGATCTGGTGGTGCCACCGGACACCTTCCGCACCAGCAGGCGGGTGGATGTGCGGCTTGAGCATCTGGCTTCTGCACCACGGAACTTACGGCATCGTACCACGGTTCGCTTCCACTCCGGCACATCCGAAACAGCAGCCCAGGTAATCCTGCTGGAGAAGGATCTGGTTGAACCCGGCAAGATCTGCTACGCCCAGTTACGCCTGGAAAGCCCGCAACTCCTGGTTTCAGGTGATCCATACCTGATCCGGTCCACCTCACCCGCTGTGACCATCGGTGGCGGTATTGTGTTGGACCCCTTCCCACCTGCCCGCCGCCGCCGCAGCGAAGAAGCCCTTAAACTGCTGTACGCACTGGATGAAACTGAACATCAGAAGACCTGTGAACTGATCGTAAACCAGTCCTTGTTAAGCGGTGTCACCATTGATGAAGTGCTGCTCCGCTCCGGCATCCCCCGCAGACAGGCTGAAGCAGCTTTACAGACACTGCTGACTGCTGGCAGTATTGTACAGATGCTACGGGAACCAAGGACCTTTCTGGCCCGTACAGCCGTTGAGCAGTTGAAGCAGATTCTGCTGGATGAGCTGATAGCCTTTATGGCGGCAAACCAGATCAGGGATGGCATCAGCAGAGAAGAACTTAAAACCAGGATGCCGAAAAGAAGTGACCAGCGTTTCTTTGCACCGCTGCTGGCAGAGCTGGAAAAAGAGGGCAAATTACAATCTGACCGTGATCTAGTTCGTCTGGTTGGTGCTGCAAGGCCGGAAACAGAGCAGTCATCCACCACAGGTATCGAGATCCGCAACCTGCTGGACAAGTCCGGTATGGAGCCACCCACCATCAAAGAGATGTCAGAAAAACTGGGCTGTACAGAGAAGGTCATCAGGGAACACCTGTCCCTGTTTTTGCGGGATGGCAGTGTCAGCAGGGTTTCATCTGAAATTTTTTACAGTTCAGGCAATTTAAAGAGAATTGAAGATCAGTTGATTGCTCACCTGAAGGAAAAAGGTGAGATTGTACCATCTGAATTTCGTGATCTGACCGGTCTTTCCCGTAAATTCATGATTCCGCTTCTGGAATATTTTGACAGCCTGAAACTTACCATCAGGGTGGGTGATAAACGGATACTGCGTGGCAGGTAACAGAAAACACACAAAAATATATTTCCATAATAAAAACAATAAGGTAACCAAAAGTGACAGAAAAAGATGAAATAACACCACCATCAACCATGCCACTATATCCCCTCAAGGAAGTGGTGGCTTTTCCCTATATGGTTATTCCGCTCTACCTGCCGGAGCCGGAACTGGCGATTTTTCGTGCTGCCAGGAATGAGTTTGACGGGTTCATTGCCACCACTCTGCAACGGGATAAACCTGAATCAGCTAATATTATGGCTGGTCTGCATGAAATCGGTACAGTCTGCAGGGTAACCCAGATCAAGAAGGTGGCCGCAGACCGTTTCAGGGTTGTTCTGGAAGGGGTAAACCGGATCAGACTGCTTGAACTGGATCAGGTGGCACCCTATCCACTGGTACAGGTGGAGCTGGTTCGGGAAGCTACTGAAAAGGGCATAGTGACTGAGGCACTGGTACAATCCCTGCTGGGGCTGCTGAAAATCTCCCTCTCCTATGGCAAGCCGCTGCCGGATGATGTCATGAAGATGATCGATTACATAGATAATCCGGCCCGTCTTTCAGACCTGGTGGCTCTGTATATCAACCTGCCCCAGACCGATCTTCAGGATTTGCTTGAAACCGTTGATCCGCTGGAGCGGCTTAAAAAGGTTTATGTCTTTTTGTCAAATGATGTCCAGAAGCTGCAACTCCAGGGCGAAATCAAGACCGAGCTGAACAAGCGGGTTGGCAAAAACCAGAAAGACTACCTGTTACGGGAGCAGTTAAAGCAGATCAGGGAAGAGCTGGGGGAAGAGGATGATCCACGCAATAGTGATCTGATTGAGCTTCGCAAACGGATTGACAAGGCAGAGATGCCGGAGGATGTCCACAAAATAGCCATTAAGGAGCTGAAACGGCTGGAGCGGATCAACCAGGCATCACCCGAATATAATATAGCACGCACCTACCTGGACTATCTGGCAGGGATGCCCTGGAACATCTCTACAGAAGATCAGCTTGATATTAATCAGGCTGAAACAGTACTGGATGAGGATCATTACAACCTGAAAAAGGTCAAGGAACGTATTCTGGAGTTTCTGGCCGTCCGCTCCCTGAAGGAGACCATGAAAGGGCCGGTGCTGTGCTTTGTCGGTCCACCTGGTGTTGGCAAGACCTCGCTGGGGCGTTCCATAGCCCGTGCCCTGGGACGCAAGTTTGTTCGGGTATCCCTTGGTGGCGTGCGGGATGAGGCTGAAATCCGTGGTCACCGCCGCACTTACATTGGTGCCCTGCCAGGCCGGATTATCAAGGAGATTTACCGCTGCGGCTCCAATAATCCGATTATGATGCTGGATGAAATTGACAAGCTCTCCCATGATTTCCGAGGTGATCCGTCCTCAGCCCTGCTGGAAGTGCTTGACCCTGAGCAGAACAATACCTTTCAGGACCATTACCTTGATGTCCCCTTTGATCTATCTAAAGTAATGTTCATCACCACTGCCAACCAGATTGACCCGATTCCCAGTCCCCTGCGGGACAGGATGGAAATCATCCGTCTGTCCGGGTATTCCACAGAGGAGAAGCTGGAGATCGCCAGGCGTTACATCATCCCCCGTGAGATTGATGAAAATGGCCTTTCCACCATAGATCCGGTCTTTGAAGATGCAGCAGTAGTCAAGATTGTCGGTGAATACACCCGTGAGGCTGGTGTCCGCAACCTGCAACGCACAATTGCCCAGGTCTTGCGGAAGATGGCTAAAGAGATCACCCAGGGTAGTCAGCCACGCAAACTGGTAACCAACGAAGTTGTTGCAGAGCTGTTGGGACCACGTAAATACCATAATGAGGTTGCTGCTGATCAGGATCGGATTGGTACAGTCACCGGCCTTGCCTGGACAGCAAGTGGAGGTGATATACTGTTTGTGGAAGCCACCAGTATGCCTGGCAAGGCTGAACTGATTCTGACCGGCTCCCTGGGAGATGTGATGAAGGAGTCTGCACGGGCTGCTCTTTCCTATGTACAGGCACGGGCGAGTCAGTTCGGGATTGCTGGTGATGCCTTTGAAAATCGCACTATCCATATCCATGTTCCGTCCGGTGCAATTCCAAAGGATGGCCCTTCTGCCGGTGTAACCATTGTCACCGCATTGGTATCACTTTTAACCGGCAAGCCTGCCCGCCGCAGCATCGCCATGACCGGCGAGATAACCCTGACAGGCCGTGTGCTTGCCATTGGAGGATTAAAGGAAAAGGTGCTGGCTGCCCACCGTGCCGGTGTCAAGACAATACTGGCCCCCGGACGTAATCAGGATGACCTGGAGGATATACCGGAAAACATCCGCAATGAGCTGGAGTTCATCTTTATTGAAGAGGCTGCCCAGGCAGTGGAAGCGGTTCTGTGATAAATCACAAAGCTCATGGGTAATCACGATGAAACCACTATCAAAAATAGATCAACGCATGTTGGGTTTTGTGGCCAGCTTCCAGGACTGGTGCTTTTTATCTGCCCAGGCTTTTCTGCGGATATTTCATAAGCCATATTACTACAGAGATTTTGCCATTCAGCTTGACAAGCTGGGCTTTGCCTCCTTGTTCATCTGCATGTTGACCGGCCTTTTTACCGGTATGGTTATGGCATTACAGGCATTGATTCAGCTTAAACCGTTTGCAGCCACAAGCTATGTGGGCGGCATGGTGGCCGTCACCATGATCAAAGAGCTGGGGCCGGTGCTGGCAGCCCTGATGGTTTCAGGACGGGTTGGATCAGCCATTACCGCCGAGCTGGGAACAATGGTGGTCACAGAACAGGTGGATGCCATGCGGGTGGAGGGTACCGACATCATCCAGCGGCTGGTAACCCCGCGTCTGAAGGCCATGCTGCTGGCCCTGCCGCTATTGACCATTATCACCGATGCCGTTGCCATGCTGGGGGGCTACCTGATTGCCACCGGCTATGGCATTGGCCCAACCATGTACCTTTCCACCTTCACCCAGTTTATGGTTCCGCTGGATTATCTTGAGGGGGTCATAAAACCGCTGGTCTTTGCATTTATCATCACAATGATCTCATGCCAGACCGGACTGGATACCAGAGGCGGTGCAGAAGGGGTAGGTACTGCCGCAAAACGGGCAGTTGTGCTATCATCGGTAATGGTGCTGATGGTGGATTTCTTCATTGCCAAACTCTTTGTGATGTTCAGGTGAGGATAAAACTGTGCTTTCAAAAACAGGACAGGGTCGGGAGTTTTTATGCAAAAACAGGAAGCTTTGACACTGCTTGCAAAAAGTAAGGCAGACCTGCAACAACGCTACGGAGTCAACAGGTTAGCCCTCTTTGGTTCTACTGCCAGGGGTGCAGCTAAACAGCACAGTGACCTTGACATCCTGATTTCTTTTGATGGAACCGTTACATCAAGTCGCTTTTTTGGTGTTCAGTTTTATCTTGAAGACCTTTTGGGTTGTCCGGTTGATCTGGTTACTGAAAAATCACTGCGTAAGGAGCTGCGGCCCCTAGTTGAAAAGGAGGCAATTAATGTCTGAACGGGAATGGGCATTTCAGCACGTAAGGCGACACAAAATGAACAAACTATTTACTTTGCAAAGTACTTGAACTTGCAGAGGGACCAAGCGCAGAGTTGGTTTATAGTGCTGCAATAATATTGATTTAAAACACTTTAACATGACCACTATATAGATTTATGGCAAATTTGAGCCAACAGGATACCAAGTTAATGGTGTGAAGTTAAGCTCAGACAGAACAACATCTTTTACTGTAAAATTATACGTCTCAGATGTTTTCTGACCTTGAATTTCAGTTGTTAACAAAATACCGACAGATTGATTCATGGCAATATCCTTTGACGCTGCGATTTCTTTTAAAGTACATCCAATCAAAATGTCATCGATCTGCCACTCAGTATGGGTTGAATTATTATAATAGCTCTGGCCTAACCATATACGGCTCGTTGCAATAATGAAATCATCAAAAGATGTTCTTGGTGCTACAACTGAAGGGGGCTGACTATTATTGCGGTCTATGTATTTTACACCACTATGAGTTATGCGTTCTGTTTTGCCTCCAATTAACATAGCTGATTCATCCCAAACTATCTTTATAAGATCATCAGATTTGTTTAATATTTTAAAGTTAATTCTATCGCGCTTTATGTCAAACTTTACATCAAATTTATCATTTGAGTAGCTTAGATTACTTGATTTGATTGGTTTGTTTAGTTCAAACTCATATTGATAACAGACTCTTGGAGGGCTGGTAACACAAGCATTTAGATTAAGAGCAGCAAAAGCTATTAGTAGTAAGGATAAGTAATTCATAATAATCTCTTTTCTGTTTTGATATCTAACAACTCTGGAATATAGATGCCTTAACGTCTTTGTGGATAGCTTGTTTACATAAGGCTCTTGTAACATGGAAATTTATTCGTAATTGATAAATAGGCTAAAACATCCGGTTAGTATTAGATAAGCTAACTAAATAATTTCTCACCTTGGCAATATGTGGTAAATAAGTGGGTAATGTCCACCGTGTACTTAAGAATTGTAATAAGTTATGTTTAGCATAACAGCGTGTGTAAATCTAGCCTTTATGTTTATTCTGCTTTTTACGCTAACCAGATATGAGTCAGAGCAAATTGGTTGTACACAAGGAGGTAGAGGTCGGCATGGAATTGGATGAGATTTGGTTGAATTTCACTGAACGTATGGTTCAGATTGAGCTCTTACAACGAGTTGCCAAAGACACTGCAAAAAAAGAACTTCAAAAAATCATCGAATATTCAAATGCACTTCAAGCGAAACCTGAATTTCAAAACTTATCTACCTCACTCCATAACATGACATTCATTGACGCAAAAACAGGAGAAGTTGTTTTTTATAAGCATAAAGAGTTATCTACAGAAGACCGTTATTTGAATATTCTAGTCCATAAGAATAAACAATATCAATGGTTACTTGCTGAAGCCTATGAGGAATTTGAAGATTATATTGAAAACATTTACGCTTACTATGGTAAGCATAATAGATCGTTTTGGCCTCTTAACGACTTTGGAAACACCTCAATATCAGAATTAGACGAAAAGGACTTTTGTTGGTATTTGGAGAAGACTAAAAAAAAGAAAGATATTCCCCATAGTGTCTTAGAAAGACTTAGAAAAGAATTTCCAAGCTTGTCTTATATTGAAAAGACAAACAAGCTAAAGGTTGACTTATCTTTTGTAGTTGTTCTGATTGAGAAGCTAAGACACGCTATTGTGCATAATGGTGGAAGAATAACAAATAAAAATGATTTTATAAAAGCAACAACTAAAAAAGCTGGAATATATAATAACGGTAATGTAGTACAAGAGCATCTTGAATTAATTGATTGCTTTTTTGGAAATGATAAATACGAAAATATGATAACTCTCCTTGAAATCAATATGAAGCCAGAGCCTCCATTTGATATTCATATCTGTCGATTTAATATGTTGACAGGATTTTTAATGGCTGATGCATATTTGATTTATGAATGCATTAAGTCAAGATTTGCTGGAAGCTGAGGACTTGTTTTGAGAATGTAAATGATCCTGTTGACTATAAAGATGTGAGCATGTAAAAGCTCGAGCGTCTCCTAACACAGTGTTGTTAATTAATTGTATTGAATCGCACCAACTTCATTTAACATGACCATAAACGAACAGTGCATACAGATGAAAAAGGTCTGCTACCAGGTGGGTGGCCGGACGATTCTGTCTGATTTTGACCTGCTGCTGGAACAGGGGATTAACCGTACCATCCTTGGAGTCAGTGGTTCCGGTAAAACCACAATCCTGCGGCTGTTGCTGGGGTTGATTCAGCCCCAGTCCGGGCAGATCCTCATAAACGGTATGGAGATCACCAATAAACCGGAATCAGAATACCGTGAGCAACGCAAGAAGATCGCCATTGTGTTCCAGGGCGGGGCACTGTTTGACTCTATGACAGTGGGGGAGAATGTTGGCTATCGCCTGTTTGAGGAAGGACAGCTATCACAGCAGGAGATTGAACAGATTGTACGGGAAAAACTCCGCTTTGTGGGGGTGGAACCAGCCCTTGATCTTTATCCGGCGGAGCTGTCCGGTGGCATGAAAAAACGGGTGGCCATTGCCCGTGCCTTGGCGGCTGATCCTGAATATATCTTCTTTGATGAGCCAACCACCGGACTGGATCCGATCGGTGTCTATAATATTGCATCCCTTGTTAAACG
>CAZRKG010000039.1:0-16838 GCA_964600635.1 uncultured Geobacter sp.
GTAAATATCAATGTTAATCAACATAAATACGGATCATCCCCAACAGCGTAAAGTCACCCAGGTGGTGGACTGTCTCAAAAAGGGGGGGATTATTGCCTATCCCACGGATACCACCTATGGAATCGGCTGTTCCATCTTCAACAAAAAAGGGCTGGAGACGATCTACAGGCTTAAACAGAGGGATAAACGAAAGCCGTTTTCCTTTATCTGCTATGATCTTTCCGATGTTTCACGTTACACCCGTCTGACAAACCATGCCTTTAAAATAATGAAACGTTATCTGCCAGGCCCCTACACCTTTGTGCTGGAGGCCAGCCGAGAGGTGCCTGATCTGCTGCTGACCAGACAGAAAACCGTTGGTATCAGGATACCGGATAACAGGATCTGCCTGTCCATTGTGCAGGAACTGGGTGAACCACTGGTTACAACCAGTGCCAATATCTCCGGTGAAGAACCGCTGGGAGACCCGGAGCTGCTCCATCAGCATTTTGGAAAACAGCTTGATCTTGTGGTGGATGGCGGCCTGCTTACGACCGGTGTCAGTTCTGTGATCAGCCTGCTGGAAAAAGAGCCGCAGATACTGCGGGAAGGGGCCGGTGATATTTCCTGGCTGTCCGCAGCAGGAGCATAGTTTATGGAATCTCGTCAGGTGATTGATACTGATAAGGTTGTTGAGCTTCTGGCCCGCAGGAATAATGAGCTGACATCTCTGCTGGAGATCGGAAAGACCCTGATTTCCTCCCTGGAGTTGCGGGATGTGCTGCAATCCATCATGGCCCAGGTGGAAAGGCTGCTACAGCCCAAAACCTGGTCATTGCTGCTGATGGATGAAGAATCGGATGAGCTGTATTTTGAGATTGCAGTCTCTCCTGTGGCCGATGAGCTGAAAGGTCTCCGCCTGAAGCAAGGTGAAGGGATTGCCGGTTGGGTGGCCCAGCATGGTCAGCCGCTGCTGATACCGGATGTCAGCCAGGATTTACGCTTTGCCAGCCAAATGGTTGAGACGATCAATTATCCGGTCAGGTCGATCCTCTGTGTGCCGCTCAAGATCAGGGATCGTGTCTTTGGGGTGATAGAGCTGGTTAATACGGCAGAAGAACGCTGCTTTAATGAAGATGATCTGCCATTGCTGGATGCTGTGGCTGATTTTGCTGCCATTGCCATTGATAATGCACGCAACTACAAAAAGGTTAAAGAACTGGTTGTAACCGATGATCTGACCGGTCTCTACAATGCCCGCCATTTCCATGAAGTGCTGGAATATGAAATAGAACGGAGTCGTCGCTACTACAGCCAGGTCTCGCTGTTGTTCCTGGATCTTGATCATTTCAAGGATATTAACGATACATACGGCCACTTGGTGGGCAGCCGGATGATTGCAGAGGTTGGCAGGCTGATTCGGCGTAACATCCGCTCCACAGACTGTCCTGTCCGTTATGGTGGCGATGAATATGTGGTCATACTGCCCAACACCGATAAAAATGGTGTTATGGCTGTAGCCAGAAATTTGCACAGCAAGTTACATACCCATCAGTTTCTGACGGACAGAAATGAACAGATTAACATCACCGCCAGCTTTGGTGCTGCCACCTTCCCTGATGATGCCCATGACCGTACCAGTCTGATCCGTGCTGCGGATTCCGCCATGTATGAGGCAAAACTGGCCGGGCGTAACCGTGTGCAGGGGTATGTGGGGGAGAGTACAAAATTGATGGCATAATTCGAGGTTTGGGCAGGTCTTGAGATTGCTTCGTCGCTACGATTCTCGCAATGACCATCTTCTTCTCGTCACTGCGAGCAGCTGCAAGGAGCGTGGCAGTCTAATTGCGATTACTTCGGGATAAAGTACTTGCAATAATATTGAGGTGTTGAATGAAGTACAGAAAAGAGATTGACGGTCTTAGAGCAATTGCTGTACTGCCGGTAATATTGTTTCATGCCGGTTTTAAATCTTTTAGCGGTGGCTTTGTGGGTGTTGATATCTTCTTTGTTATCAGCGGGTACCTGATTACAACAATTATTTTGGGAGAACTGGAACACGATAAATTCTCCATTGTTAATTTCTACGAAAGACGTGCAAGACGTATTTTACCTGCCCTGTTTTTTGTAATGCTTGTATGTCTTCCCTTTGCTTGGTTATGGCTTTTCCCTTCTGATATGCAAGACTTCTCAAAAAGTCTGGTAGCTGTTTCTACGTTTTCATCTAATGTGCTGTTTTGGCGTAGTAGTGGCTATTTTGACGCTGCATCGGAACTTAAACCATTATTACATACATGGAGCCTGGCAATTGAAGAACAATATTATGTGTTTTTTCCATTGTTTATGATGCTTTTTTGGAAGCTTGGTAAGAAATGGCTGCTTATTGCGTTAGGCTTTGTTTTTTTTGCCATTTTGTCACAATGGGGAGTATATGCAAAGCCAGTTGCTTCATTTTACCTTTTGCCTACACGAAGTTGGGAACTATTAGTTGGTGCTTTTGCTGCATTTTATATGTCGAGTTCTATATACAAAGAGCACAGAAGAGGAATTAATGAAATAGCTGGATGGCTAGGAATTTGCTTGATAATTACTTCTATCGCCATCTATAGCAATAATACACCTTTTCCTGGTTTATATGCAGTCCCACCTGTACTTGGTACTTTACTAGTTATTCTATATGCGAATCAGTATACAACTGTAGGTAAATTTGTTGGTAACAAACTTTTTGTTGGAGTTGGACTAATAAGCTACAGTGCATATTTATGGCATCAACCACTGTTTGCTTTTGCAAGACATAGAAGTTTATTAGAGCCAAGTACTGCTGTTTTGTTAAGCATCTCTGTAGCATCACTAATACTAGCTTATTTCAGTTGGAGTTTTGTTGAAGCACCATTTAGAAATAAATCTATAATTAATAGAAAACAGATTTTTGCATTTGGAGTTGCTGGCTCATTTGTTTTTATTATTATTGGTTTTTTGGGGGTATTTACAAAAGGATATTTCACCCATAGACCTAACATTGCACTAGCTGCAAGTTTAAGCGATCGTATAAAAGGTAATTATGGGTTGAGTAGAGAATGTGAAGGTAATTATAATCTCACACCAAGCTGTTCCACCTCGGAGAATCCTGAAGTGCTTCTTTGGGGCGATTCATATGCTATGCACCTTGCACAAGGACTTTTAGCGTCTAAGCCTGATATAAAACTTGTACAAATGACAAGATCTGTATGTGCTCCTTTATTAGATATTGCACCATTTGATAAAAAAAGCCCAATCGCTTGGGGTGAAAATTGTATGGCTGGCAATGATCAAGCTTTTGAATATTTAAAAAACTCTAAAACAATAAAATACGTTGTTTTAGGTTCACCGTTTGTGCAGATTGTGTCTAAAGATGCAAAGGTGTTAACAAAAGAGGGTAAAATCGTTTTAGGACAAGATGTTGCACTTAATGCAATGAAAGATACTATTAAGAAAATACGCGAACTAGGTAAAATTCCTGTAGTATTTTCAACTACTCCTCAAAACGGAAAAGATATTGGTAAATGTTTGGCTAAATCAGTATTTTATAAAGCTGATGTTGATAGTTGTGACATGCTGTACTCAGATGTTTTAAGTAATCAAGTAGATGTTTTAAATTTTTTACAAGAAATAAGTCAATATGCATTTGTTGTAAACTTAGCAGATTTTCTGTGTAAAGATGATATTTGTAAATCTTCTTATGATGATGTTTTTATTTATAGGGATTATGGTCATTTATCTCATGAAGGAAGTGCCTATTTGGGGAAAAAAATGAACTTCTATCAACTATTGGTAGAAGCTGAGTACAATAGCTCAGCGTATATTTCATCTCGCTAAATTAACTCTAAAATTTTAAAATTTAAAAGTACCACTCTTGAAAGGAACAATATGTATCGTCTTACCATTAAAACCGGCTTTGCCGCTGCCCATAACCTGATCAACTATCAGGGAGATTGTGAAAATCTGCATGGTCATAACTGGCGGGTTGAGGTTTCCGTAACAGCCAGCAAGCTGGATAAGGCCGGACTTGCCATTGATTTCAAGCTGTTGAAGAAAGAAGCTAATGCACTGCTTGATGAATTTGACCATAAGTACGTTAATCAGCATAACTTTTTTGAAGAGCTTTCACCATCCTCAGAAAATATCGCCCGTTATCTGTATCAGGAACTGTCCAAACGCCTGAATGATGGTAACGTGAAAGTAGATCGAATAGCTGTCTGGGAGTCTGATAATGCCTGTGCAGAGTACTTTGAGCAGCACTGATAAGCTGATTGAGGTCTTTTCTTCCATCCAGGGGGAAGGGGAGCTGGCTGGCTATCGCCAGATTTTCATCCGTTTTGGCGGCTGCAACCTCAACTGTGTTTATTGCGATACCTCGGTGACGGTTGAACCGACTTGCCGCATAGAAACTGCTCCTGGCAGTGGTGTTTTTGAAGAGATTCCGCAGCCGGTTGACCTGTCAACCATACTGGAGATTGTGCATCGCTGGTGCCGACAGTTGCCAAATGCCCACAACTCCATCAGCATTACCGGTGGTGAGCCGCTTGTCCATGCTGAATTGCTGAAACAGTGGCTGCCAGAGCTGAACATCCTGCTTCCGATCCATCTGGAAACCAACGGTTCCCTGCCTGATTCTCTGGATGGCTTGATGGAACATGTTGATTTTATCAGCATGGATATTAAATTGCCCGGTACAGCGGTCATCAAGCCGATCTGGGAAGAGCATCGCCGCTTTCTGGAGATCGGGATGGAGCGTAATATCTCGGTTAAGGTGGTTGTATCTGACCAGAGCATTGAGGATGAGTTTGTTTATGCCTGCAAACTTGTGGCTGGGATAGATGGGGAGATCCCCTTCATAATTCAGCCCATGACCGGTCTTGCTGATAAGCCGGTGGTATCTATGGAGCGAATTTTCCACTGGCAGGCTCTGGCATCCAACCTGCTTGATGATGTGCGGGTACTGCCCCAGATGCACCGCTACCTGGGGATAGCCTGATGATTCTGGCAGAGATGACCATGCCACAGGTGGAGGCCGCTCTTGCTGCCGGTTGCAGGACTGTCTTCATCCCCTTTGGTGCCCTGGAAGAACATGGCCCCCACCTGCCGCTTGCAACCGATACCATCCAGGCTTACCAGGTCGGTATTCGTGCCGCAGAGCTGGTGCCGCTGTTTGTGGCACCACCAATCCATTACGGTAATTGCCGTTCCACCAGTTGCCATCCCGGAACCGTATCCATCTCCACCACCACCTTGCGTAGCCTGATGAAGGATATTGTCCGCTCCTTTTATGGACAGGGGCTGCGGAATATAATTGTACTGACCGGCCATGCCGGCGGTTCCCATCGCCTTGCCCTGCAAGATACCGGTGAGGAACTGCTTACAGAACTGCCGGAGCTGCGGATAGCGGTTGTAACCGAGTATGATCTGGCCAGGGAAGAGGGCAGGGGGCTGATTGAAACCGCGGGGGATGCCCATGCTGGCGAGATCGAGACATCCCGTATTATGCACAGCCATCCCGAACTGGTGCAGGGAACAGCACCGGAGGAGTACCCCTGCTTTCCGGTTGGTGTGCTGGTGCGGAATAAACGAAAATACTGGCCAGGCGGTGTTTGGGGTAACCCGGCCAAAGCCAGTGCAGAAAAAGGGGCCGCAATCGAGGCTCTGGTTGTAAAGAAGGTGGTGGAGCTGGTGAAGGTGTTGGAAGATGGAAAGTATGACTGACCAGACTGTTCTGCATCGGATAACACTGCCCAATGGCCTGATGGCAACCTTGACTGACCGCACCAGACATTACTTTGGCGGTTACTGGCTGGTGCGGCTGACTGTCACCTGTCCGGTACCTGTGACAGAGCATAACCTGCCGGATTCCATTGACTTAGCTTCAGCCAGAAACCTGCTGGGAGAACAGATTGAGTTTGTGAATAATCTGGAGAAGATGGCTGTACCTGGTGATGAAAAAGAGCAGGTTATCTCCGGCTTTGTTAAACGGTTTGAAGCATCCATGCTGCCTTTTCTGGGCAGTGATAAATTCCCGCCAAGTTTTATCCTGAAAGAATATACCAGACTCAGTAAAAACAGTCTGCGTGGCCTGCCCTGCTTTCAATGAAAAAAGTAACATTACGGATTGATAGCCTTGCCAGCGGAGGCAGTGGTGTGGGGCGTGTTGATGGCAAGGCCTGTTTTGTGCCGTTTACAGTACCTGGTGATCTGGTACAGGCCAGGCTTGTCCGTGAACACCGCTCCTGGAACGAGGCAGAACTGCTGGATCTGCTGGAACCGTCCGCTGACCGTGTTCAGCCGGTCTGCCCGGTATATGGTCAGTGCGGGGGCTGCAACTGGCAACATATCAGCTACAAAAAACAGTGCCAGGCCAAACAGCAGATCCTGACTGATAGCCTGCAACGGATTGCCAGGCTTGAGTCTCCCCCTGTAAATGGAACCATTGCCGCAGAACAGCCCCTGGCCTACCGCTCGCGGGTACAGTTTAAGCTACATTCAACAGAAGCTGGCCTGGCAATGGGATTTTTCCGTAAAGGCACCCGCTTTGTGATTGACCTGCCCGCAGGTTGCCCGGTAGCCACCACAGCAATCAATCAGGCTGCCAGCAGGCTGAAATCGGTTCTGTTCAGGCTACCTGACAGGAGTAAAATACCCCAGATCAGCCTTGAGGATGGTCTGGATGGTGTCACTGCCATAGTGCATTATATCGGTTCCGATGTCAGGGGATTGGCTGATTTGCTGCTTAGTTGCCAGGGTGAACTGGGGTTGGCTGGCCTGTTTCTGCAAACAGCAAGAAAAGAGAGTCTGCAACCGGTTTTCGGTTCTGAAACCATCCGTTATCAGGTGCCGGTTTGCGGTAATCAGGATCAGATGCTGACCCTTGGTTACAGTATCGGTGGTTTTGCACAGGTCAATCGTCAACAGAACCAGCAGATGATCAGGCTGGTCTGTGGTTCTGCTAAAGTCAATCAGGGCAGCAGGGTACTGGATCTTTACTGCGGTAATGGTAATCTGTCATTACCGTTTGCATTCTATGTTGCTGCTGTTAATGGGCTGGAGGAGTACCCTGCTTCCATCGCTTCTGCGGTTGACAATGCCGAACAACTTCGTGTAAACAATAGCAGTTTCAAATGCATAGATGCTTCTGAGGGTGTCAGGCAACTGCTTGAAAATAATACCGGATTTGATCTGGTTCTCCTTGATCCACCCAGACAGGGAGCTTTTGAGCTGGCAAATCAACTTGACAGACTTGGAGCTTTGCAGATTATTTATGTATCCTGTGATCCTGCTACGCTGGCAAGAGACATCAGAATTATTTGCAGCGATAACGGCTATAAGTTGGTGCAGGCAACACCACTGGATATGTTTCCTCAGACCAGCCATCTGGAAACAGTAGCTTTGCTGGTTAAATAATAAAATATCTGATAATACAGTATGTTATTACATCAGGTTTAACAAGGAGCTTTAATTATGAACAAGTCAGAACTGATCGATACCTTTGCCATTGAACGTGACATATCCCATAAGCGGGCTGAAGAGGTGGTTAATATGATCTTCAACTCCATGGGGGAGGCTATGATCGCAGGGGAGAGAATTGAAATCAGAGGACTGGGCAGCTTTGTAGTTAAAGAATATGGTGCCTATACCGGCAGAAACCCTAAAACAGGGGATCCGATTGAGGTGAGACCTAAAAGGCTCCCGTTTTTCAAGGTAGGTAAAGAGCTGAAGGAACGGATACTGTTAGATTCCTGAATATACAATGACACAAAGAATTGCAGCAATTGACCTGGGTACCAACAGTGCCCGCCTGCTGATAGCAGACCTTCTGCCCGATGGCAGTTTCAGGCAGGTGCTGCTGGATCGGGCCATCGTCCGTCTGGGTGGTAACTTCAGCCGTGAAACCGGACTTTCAGCCGAAGCAGTGCAGCGTACTGTTTCCTGCCTGAAACGGTTTGCAGAACTGATTGAAGCCAATCAGGCCAACACTGTCAGGGCTGTGGCCACCAGTGCCGTACGGGATGCTGTAAATGGTGATGAGCTGGTCAGGCAGGTTGCCACTGAAACAGGTATAAAGATTCATGTAATTGATGGTCAGCAGGAGGCCAGGCTGTCGCTGGCCGGTGTTTTTACAGGGCTGGATCAACAGCCGGAAAATATGCTGTTGTTTGATGTTGGCGGTGGAAGTACAGAGTATACAGTTGCTCGTGGTGTCTGTCCTGTTTTTACATCCAGCCTCCCCTTGGGGGTTGTGCGGCTTACAGAAGGCAAACCGGATATTGCAGCCATGAGGGATAAAATCAGCCGTGAGCTGACCTCTTTGCAGCAGCAGTTACAGCAGGATGATATTCATGTTGCCCCTGACGCAGTTCTGGTTGGCACCGCAGGAACAGCCACCACCCTGGCGGCAATCTCATTACAGATGTCAGAATATGATTACCGCCTGGTTAATAACCAGCAGCTTTCAAGGCATGAGATTGAGCGGATATATCACCTGCTGCTGCCACTGACCCCAGACCAGCGTTTGCAGATTGTCGGACTTGAAAAAGGTCGGGAAGATCTGATCATAGCCGGTAGCCTGATTGTCCTGATGACAATGGAGATGTTTGGATTTAACAGCCTTAAAGTTTGTGACTACAGTCTGCTTGAAGGGCTGATTGTGTCACTCCCCACCTAATAAATCAGCATATCAACCAGAAGTTTCCAATAGCATTTTCTGTTAGATTATATCAATATATCCAAATACAGATTTTGTGATGTCCCCTTAGTAACATGTTGTATACAATGGCGGGCCACGGAGCTTAAAAGGGTATGATGACAAACTTTCACTTAATGGGGCGACAGCCGATTCTTGACCGGCTGGAAGAGGTGGTGGGCTATGAGCTGTTGTTCCGCTCGCCTGACTCCATCTCTGCTGCCAGGATCGACTGCCATGTCAGGGCAACCTCCAGAGTAATGCTCGATATGCTTTCAAGTTTTGGTATCAATGAGATTGTGGGCAAACTGCCAGGTTATATTAATGTCGATGCAAAAATGCTGTTGAGTGATACTATTGAACTGCTGCCTGCCGATACAATTGCTTTAGAACTGCTTGAAAATACCGAGATAACACCGGCTGTTATTGAGCGTTGCCGTGAACTCAAGGCTAAAGGTTATCGTCTGGTGCTGGATGATCACCGTTATGGTGAGCAATACAAGGATCTGTATAACGGTATTGTGGATGTTATTAAGCTGGATATGCTTGCTATCGGACTGTCAGACCAGTACCGCGAAATGGAGCTGTTGCAGAAATATCCGGTGCAGTTGCTGGCAGAAAAAGTAGACAGCAGGCATGTTTATCTCCGTTGCCGCAAGATGGGTTACAACCTGTTTCAGGGTTTTTTCTTTGCACGTCCTTCACTGGTTAAAAAGGCACGCCTGGTTAATTCTGCTGACACATTTTTTAAGCTGATGCAGCAACTTGCTGCCGATGCTGATATAAGTGAGATTGATGAGACTTTCAAGCAGGATCCGGTACTGACCTACAAACTGCTGATGTTGGTGAACTCGGTTACCTTTGCTACACGGGAAAAGATCAGAACTGTACGCCATGCCATTGCCCAGGTGGGGATGGAGCATCTGAAACGCTGGGTGCAACTGGCTATCTTTGCGGATGATGGTGGTTTGGGGATCAATAACCCCTTGATTGATATGGCTGCTGTACGGGCTGCTTTTATGGAGGAGCTGGCCAGACGGGAGCTGGAAAAAACCAAACTGCTGCGTTACGCCCATCCTGAAGAATGTTTTATGCTGGGTACGTTGTCAGTTCTTAAGGATGTGGTTGACATTGGCCTGGATGAGATGAGCCATAAGCTTAATCTTTCCGATGAGATAGTGTTGGCACTGGATGGTCGTGAAGGTGATCTGGGTACTTTGCTCTGTCTGGCCGAGCTGATTGAGCAGTTGGAGTTTGACGAGGCTCAGGAGTGTCTGGAGCGGCTGGGTGTTTCCACTGAGCTTGTGTTTGAGTGTCAGAAAAAGGCCTATGCCTGGCGTAATGGCTTTGTCTGATGCTTATTCCACTTCCATATCAAAGCGTCTTCTTCGTTGGCTCGTTATCGGCTCCTCAACGTACTACGTGTACGCCTTCGTCGCCGATCTCCTCGCCGCCTTGAATCCATCTTTGATCTGGGAATCGGAATAACCACCCCGTTTTTTTGGAGCAGAAACAATGAAAACTCTGGTGTTGGGGCTTGGAAATACCATCATGACCGATGACGGGATCGGCCCAAAAGCGATTGAGAGCCTGCAAAATACAAAGTTGCCGGATAGTGGAGTTGTACTACTGGATGGTGGTACCCTTGGGCTTGATCTGCTGCCCCACCTGGAAGGGGCAGGGCGGCTCATTATTCTTGATGCTGTGGAACTTGGCAGGGAGCCTGGCAGTCTGGTCAGGCTGGTTGGTGATGAGGTTCCGCTTGCCATAGAGCATAAACTGTCCCCCCACCAGATGGGCCTCAAGGATCTGCTGGCTGTGGCCAGTCTGATGGGTTGCCTGCCGGATAAGGTTGTTCTGCTGGGGGTGCAACCAGCCTGTCTGGAGCTTGGTACAGAGCTATCACCGGCTGTATCGGAAGCATTGCCGGAACTGTGCAAGCTGGTGATGGCAGAGTTGGCATAGGGGGCAAACTCCAGATCAGATGGCAGGTCAGCAGTTGTGGCGGCCTTTAATTGCTGATTGCAGAATTTCGTAGATTGATTAAGTAACCTGTCTGCCTGTATGCTTAATCTGAACTTGCATTGTAACTTCAAATTTTATTGTGATTGAGGTGGTTTTTGTGTACGCACTTGATCTGAATGGCCTGAGCAAAAGCTTTAAAGGTAAAAAACGTCAAACAGTTGAGGCCCTTAAAGGACTGACATTATCGGTGGATCAGGGGGAAGTCTTTGGCTTTCTTGGGCCAAACGGTGCCGGTAAAAGTACCACCATAAAGTGCATTATGGGGTTGATCCGCCCCACAGCAGGTACTGCCCTGGTGATGGGTAAACCAGCAGGGTCAATGGAATCCCGCCGATGTGTGGGCTACCTGCCGGAAAACCCTGCCTTTTATGATTACCTGTCCGCCAGGGAATATCTGTTGTTTGTGGGTAAAAGCTACCAGATGCCGGCAGAACTGCTGGAACAGCGTACAGAAGAAGCCTTGAAGCTGCTGGAGCTATGGGAAGCCCGTAACCGACCGATGCGAGGCTACAGTAAAGGGATGGTGCAGCGGGTTGGGTTGGCCCAGGTGTTGATCCACGATCCTGACCTGTATATTCTGGATGAGCCGATGAGCGGACTTGATCCATTGGGCCGTGCCCTGGTGAAGGATATTATCCTTGATCTTAAAAAACGTGGCAAATGCGTTTTTTTCAGCACACATATTACCGATGATGTTGAAAAAGTCTGTGATCGGGTGGGGATTCTGCTCCACGGTGAGCTGAAATTGGTGGAGCGGGTGGATACCATAATGTCCCAGGGGGTGGTGGGCTACCAGGTGCGTGTGAAAGACAGCAGTGGTGAAATGTGTGATAATCAGGTCAGTAAAGATATGCTGGAGTCTTTTCTGGCAGAACAGGCTGGCCTGGGAAATGATGTTATGCTTGTGGAGCCTGAACGGAAGAACCTTGAAGGGCTGTTTCTGTCGTTAGTACATGGTGATCATTAAACATTTGCTAATTGAATAGTTCCCATCCGGCAACTCCAGATTTGGAACAACAGGTTTTCGATTCGGAAAGATGGGATTTTTTATTATGGCCAGTTACCACCCACAAGCTGTTCAAGAGAGCTGATCCGCAGACTGGCCTGGGTCAGCTTTTCTTCTTTATAGCTGTTGGTGACAGCGATTACTTTAAGTCCTGCACCGGTTGCAGATTGTATCCCCGCAGGCGTATCCTCAATGGCAAAAAAATTGCTGTTTTCAGATAATCTTACAGAATGGATGCTGATCAGTGCTGCCTTGGCCTTGATGTAACTGGCTGGGTCTGGCTTGCTCTGGGGCACATCATCGGCGGTTACTATGGTGCTGAAACGGTCTGAAATGCCCAGTTGGGCGATGATCGGCAGTATATCTGAACGGAGTGCACCGCTGCTGATTGCCAGTGGTATTTGCTGTGCGGTCAGATCTTCAATCAGCTCCAGCACACCAGGGTAGGGGGCCACACCTTTGGCTATGATCTGATCAAAACAAGCCGCTTTCTGTTCAATCAGTTTCCGCAATGTATCGTCTGCCAACTGTTTACCAGCCTGATGGAACGCCTCCCTGAAGGCATCACGGTCATCAAAACCCATGTAGACCTCAACATAATCCTGCCAGGAAAAGCCCATGCCCAGTGGCTCCAGCACCTGCTGAAAAGCCTGGTGGTGGAGTGGCTCTGTATCAACAATTACACCATCAAAATCAAAAATTACCGCATCTGGATACATTGCAGCCCTTTCTTTGCCGGAAAATTATAGAGAAAATAACAGGAAGCAAAAAGGCAGGTTGATTACCTGCCTCTGTACAAATACTGTGCCTTAAAACAGATTACTTATTTTACATGAACCTTGCCACAGGAGAAGCAATTGCTGCTGCTGCATCAATGGTTCTGTCGGGGCTGCCCAGACCATCGGTGCCGTTTAGAATTCTTGCACGGATTCTGGCATTCACACAGGCCAGATCAACACCGGTAATGGCAACCACCTCTGCCAGAATTTCTTCTGTAGCCACCAGATGGCAGGCCATATTTTCAGTTTTCCGGGTCAGCATTTCAATGGTTTCTCCCAGACCTGCAACAACTGCTGTCAGTGCTGACAGGTTTTCTGCAACCAGGTCTTCGCCGGAAATTGCTTCAACCTCAGCCTGTTTTACAATGTCCTTTGTAACGGTTTGCTCTGATGCCATGATGTTCATGCTCCTTTCCTGATGTTTATTTTGTTGTCCAGATAATTGCCTGGCAGAATAGCATGCTCTGTAAAACAGTCAAGAATTTGCCGCATCAATCCAGAGTGCTGGCCGGATTTTATCTGTTGACGATTCAGGATAATGGACTATTATTGTTCCATTAAAACTTACAGGAGGAATATTGATATGGCTTTGCGGGTTGCAATTAATGGTTTTGGTCGGATCGGCAGGATGGTGCTAAGGGCGGCCTGCGATGATAATAAATTTGAGTTTGTGGCAATTAACGATCTGACATCTGCTGAAACTCTGGCCCATCTTTTTAAGTATGATTCTGTACATGGGATCTTCCCTGGTACAGTGGAGGCCAAGGACGATCAACTGATAGTAAATGGCAAGTCGATCAGGATCATGGCCCTCAAAAACCCGGAAGAGCTGCCCTGGGCCGCTGAGAAGGTTGATGTTGTGCTGGAATCAACCGGTATTTTTACCAGCCGTGAAAAGGCTGAACTGCACCTGAAAGCTGGTGCTAAAAAAGTGGTTATCTCTGCCCCTGCCACTAACGAAGACATCACAATTGTAATGGGTGTCAACCATCAGCTTTATGATGCTCAGAAGCACAATATCATCTCCAACGCATCCTGCACCACCAACTGTCTGGCACCGGTTGCCAAGGTATTGCAGGATTCCTTTGGCATAGAAAAGGGGCTGGTAACAACTGTCCATTCCTACACCAATGATCAGCGGATCCTTGACCTGCCACACAAAGACCTGCGTCGTGCCCGTGCTGCTGCCATGTCCATGATTCCAACCACCACCGGTGCTGCCAAGGCTGTGGCCCTGGTTCTGCCAGAGCTGAAAGGTAAGCTGGATGGTATGGCGATCCGTGTACCAACACCAAACGTATCAGTGGTTGACCTGGTTGCCACTTTGAAGACCCCAACCGATGCTGCCAAGGTTAATGAGGCATTGAAGGCTGCTGCCAACGGCCCGCTGAAGGGTATCCTCGGCTTTGAAGAAACACCGCTGGTATCAATTGACTTCAATGGCAATCCCCATTCATCCATAGTGGATGCAGCCTGCACAAAGGTGCAGGACGGTAATCTGGTCAAAGTACTTTCCTGGTATGACAACGAGTGTGGCTTCTCTTACCGGATGGTGGATCTGATGAGGCTGATTGCTGAAAAAGGCTAGTTATTTCATACTGTTTTAACTTCAGGGGGATTATTAATCCCCCTGTTTTTTTATCTGATTCCACTTCCATATCAAAGCGTCTTCTTCGTTGGCTCGTCATCAGCTCCTCAACGTACTGCCTGTACGCCTTCGTCGCCGATTTCCTCGCCGCCTTGAATCCATCTTTGATCTGGAATTGGAATGAAATCTGCCAAGGAGGGCATTTATGTCAATTCGCTACATTGATCAACTGGAAAATCTTAATGGCAAGCTGGTGTTCATTCGGGTTGACTTCAACGTACCCCAGGATGATGCCGGTAATATTACAGAAGATACTCGGATAGCAGGTGCAGTTCCCACCATCAAATATGCGGTGGAGCAGGGGGCCAGGGTTGTACTTGCATCCCATCTGGGCCGTCCCAAGGGTGATAAAAAACCAAAATACACCATGGCACCGGCCTCACAGCGGCTGTCGGAACTGCTGGGTAAAAAGGTTATCCAGGCACCGGACTGTTTTGGGTCGGAGGTGGATCAGTTGCTGGCTGCAATGCAGCCTGGTGACATTGTGATGCTGGAAAATGTCCGCTTCTATCCTGGCGAAGAAAAAAACGATGCCGAGTTTGCCCGTCAACTGGCCAATGGCTGTGAAATCTATGTAAATGATGCCTTTGCCGTATCCCACCGTGCCCATGCCTCGGTGGAGGCGATCACCGACGTGATTCCCACCATTGCCGCCGGTTTTCTGATGAAGAACGAGATGACCTTCTTTGACAAGGCGATGAGTAATCCGGTGCGTCCGCTGGTGGCGATACTGGGAGGTGCCAAGGTTTCCGGCAAGCTGGAAGTGCTGGAGGCTCTGGTCAGCAAGGTGGATAAAATTGTGGTTGGTGGTGGTATGGCCTTCACCTTCCTGAAGGCTATGGGCTACAATGTTGGCAAATCCCTGGTGGAGGATGATCTGATCCCCACTGCCCGCAGGATTATGGATGATGCCAGGCAGAAAGGGGTTACCTTTTACCTGCCGGTGGACTGTATTGTGGCCAATGCCTTTGAAGCCAATGCTACTAATTTTGTGACCACTGTGCAGGAGATCCCTGCTGGCTGGATGGCCCTTGATATTGGTCCGGCCTCTGCCACACTGTTTGCTGAAACCCTGCGGGATGCCAAGACAGTAATCTGGAACGGGCCGATGGGCGTGTTTGAGATGGATGCCTTCAGCCGTGGTACCTTTGCCGTTGCAGAAGCGGTTGGCAACTGCTTTGCAACCACTGTAATTGGTGGCGGCGATACCGATGCTGCGGTCAACAAGGCTGGTGTTGCTGGCAAGGTCAGCTACATATCTACTGGTGGTGGTGCCTTCCTGGAGCTTCTGGAGGGCAAGACACTGCCAGGCGTTAAAGCTCTCGACCGTAACTGACAGGAGGATAAAATGCGTAAACCGATCATTGCCGGTAACTGGAAGCTGTTTAAAACCCAACTGGAAGCTGTTGATTTTGTAAACTCAATCAAGCCGCTGGTTGCCAATCAGCAGAATGTTGAAATTGTGATCGCACCGGTATTTACAGCCCTGGCCGCAGCAGCACAGGCTATGCAGGGCAGTAACATCAGGCTGGCTGCCCAGGATTGCTTCTGGGAAGAAGGCGGTGCTTTCACCGGTGAGGTATCCCCAGGACTGTTGAAGGACGTTGGCTGTAGCCACGTGATTATTGGCCATTCAGAGCGTCGTCAGTATTTTGGAGAAACCGATGAGACCGTGAATAAGAAGACCAGGGCTGCCATTGCTCAGGGTCTGGTGGTACTGCTATGTGTCGGCGAATCATTGGCAGAGCGGGAAGCTGGCGACACTTTCAAGGTGATTGAAGGCCAGATTAAGGGTGGCTTGGCCGGAATCAGCTCCGCAGAGCTTGATAAGCTTGTGGTTGCCTATGAACCGGTCTGGGCGATTGGTACTGGTAAAACAGCCAGTGATGAGCAGGCCCAGGAGGTTCACAGTTTTATACGCAAGCTGGTGTCAGAGCTGTATAGACAGGCTGATGCAGATAAATTGCGGATTTTGTATGGCGGTAGCGTTAAGCCGGAGAATGCAAAAGGGCTGATGTCCCAACCAGATATAGATGGTGCTCTGGTGGGTGGTGCCAGCCTGAAACCGGATTCGTTTGCCGGGATTGTCAACTTTAACAGTTGAATGTTAATCTGAAAACATACAATAGCTTTACAGGCTACATCAGATTGTGGTAAATAACCTTCTTTCAACTTTTAAAGGAGCAGTAAACCCTCAATGGATACTTTAATCACAGTTTTACATGTACTTATCAGCCTGTTTATTATTGGCGTGGTTTTACTACAGTCTGGCAAAGGTGCTGAAATGGGAGCTACCTTCGGAACCGGTGGCAGTCAGTCAGTTTTCGGAGCAGGTGGCAGCGGTAATTTTATGACCAAGCTGACTGCCGCAGCAGCGATCATATTTATGCTTACTTCGCTTACATTGGCTTATATTTCCGGCCACATGCCGTCAGCATCCATCATGTCTGGCAAGCATGTTCCGATTGCAGCACCAGCAGCATCTGACCTGGCTCCTGCTGCCGAAGAAGCAGCAAAGGAATTGCCAGTAATACCAGCAGAAAAAACGGAATAATTTGGTTGCAGCGTTTCCTGAAAGTTGCTATAAAATTTAACTCTTGTGCCGAAGTGGTGGAATTGGTAGACACACCATCTTGAGGGGGTGGCGGGCGAATGCCTGTACGAGTTCGACTCTCGTCTTCGGCACCATTT
>CAZRKG010000040.1:0-14813 GCA_964600635.1 uncultured Geobacter sp.
TATTTTGCCCACTCTGGTGAAGAGCGTTATCTATCCTACCTGGGATTGCCCCTGTTTGACCGTAAAACTCCGGTGGGTGTTATTGTTGTTCAGACCGTGGCTGCCCGTAATTTCACACAGGAAGAGATCAGCGTCCTGCGTACCATCACCTTCCAGATCAGCAGCATTGTAATGAATGCCAAGCTGCTGGATTCCATCCAGAGCAAGGAACAGGAGCGGGCCTTTTATGAGCAGGAACTGGCCCGCCTGCAAACTGATCCCGCTGAAAACCATGAAGAATTGGCACCGGCAGATAAGGAGTCCAGGTCAATTACAGGCATTGCTGTATCACCCGGCTTCTGCCAGGGCAAGGTCTATATCCTGGATCGCTTCAGTGGCAAGGTAATCAAGATGGCCAAAGTTGGTACAGTGGCAGAGGAACTTCAGAAACTGTCCATTGCCATAGAAAAGGTCACTATCCAGACCATTTACATGGAAAAACGGGTGACAGAGCTACTTTCTGAGGATGATGCCGCCATCTTCCATACCCACCTGATGATCCTGGAAGACCGCAGCTTCCTGAGTAAGGTGAGCGATCTGATTGAACAGGGTTTTGGTGCAACCCGCTCGGTTTATGAGGTAGTCAAGGAATATATCGAGGTTTTTTCCACCATGGAAGACCCATATCTGCGGGAACGGTCTGCTGATATGGAGGATATTGGCCGACGGATCATTGATATGCTGGAAGGTAATGACAATAACAGCATAAAGTTGCAGGAAAAACGGATCATTGTTGCAGAGGATATTTACCCATCTGACATGGCCCTGCTGGATCATGACAAGATTCTGGGGATTGTAACGGAAAGAGGCAATGTATATTCCCATGCTGCCATTATGGCAAAATCATTGGGCATTCCTGCTGTAGTGGGGGTTAAGGATCTGATGCACTACGCAAATATCAGGGACAGAATTATTGTTGATGGTAATTCTGGCCATATCTTTCTGAATCCCAAACAGCACGTAGAAGATGAATATCAACGTCTGGAGCAGGAATATGCCAGCCGGATGAAGGAGCTGGAACCGTTACGAGATCTGCCGGCCATCACAACTGATGGAACCAGGATCTTTTTACGGGCCAATATCGGGCTTATTTCCGATGTGAGAACCGCCATTGAAAACGGTGCCGAAGGGGTGGGCCTTTACCGGACAGAATTCCCCTATATGGCCCGAACAGCCTTCCCTGACCGGAATGAACAGACTACACTTTACAGGAAGATACTGACCGGTTTTCCTGACCAGCCGGTCAACATCCGCACCCTGGATATTGGTGGTGACAAAGGGCTGCCCTACTTCACCTTCCCCACTGAAGACAACCCGTTTCTGGGCTGGCGTTCCATCAGAGTATCGCTGGATGAAGAACAGATCTTCCGTGAACAGATTGCCGGCATTCTGATGGCTGCATCCAGTGGCAGACCAACCATCATGTTTCCGCTGATCAGCAGCCTGGATGAACTGCGTAAGGCCAGACAGATTGTCCAATCAGTAATGGAAGAGCTTAGGCAGCAGGGCGTGACAGACCTGCCAGATGAGCTGCCGATGGGGATTATGGTGGAGATTCCATCGGCGGTACAGATTGCAGACCTGCTGGCTGTTGAGGCAGATTATCTCAGTATCGGCACAAATGATCTGATCCAGTACATGCTGGCAGCAGACCGCAACAACCCCAAGGTAAAGCAGTATTACGAGCCGTACCATCCGGCAGTACTGCGGGCCATCAAGCATGTGGCTGATGTTGGCAACAGCCTGGACAAGAAGGTCTCCATCTGCGGTGAGATGGCCTCTGACCCGCTGAATGCACTGCTTTTCACCGGCATGGGGATCAGGGAACTGAGCGTATCTGCCCCTGGTATACCCCTGGTCAAACAGGCTCTGCGTTGCCATTCTCTGCATGAATGCCAGCAACTGGCCCA
Organism: uncultured Geobacter sp.; assembly: GCA_964600635.1. Classification (GTDB taxonomy): domain Bacteria; phylum Desulfobacterota; class Desulfuromonadia; order Geobacterales; family Pseudopelobacteraceae; genus Trichlorobacter. The sequence continues at coordinate 1,950 of CAZRKG010000040.1, forward strand.
GACGGTTTTAGAACTGTCAACAGCAGCAGAAATCAAGCAATATCTGGCTGAACAGAGGAAAAATCTGTTGAAATAGCCCCTTAATTATATCGGATAATCAGAAATAGCAGGATAACAGCAGGAGGTATTACATGGAAATCACAGTTCAAAGAAATGCTGATGCCGTTATCGGAGCCTTGACCGGACGGCTGGATACATTAACAGCTCCTGAATTTGACAGATGGTTTTTTGCACAGATGCAGGCCGGAGAACGTCGTATAATACTGGATCTGGCCAAACTTGAGTATATCAGCAGTGCCGGACTACGTTCATTGCTTGCTGCGGCAAAACAGACCAATGCTGCCGGAGGAACCATTATACTTTGCAGTTTGTGCAACACAGTGTCCGACATATTCAACATGTCTGGCTTCATGAGTATTTTCAGGGTTGTGAAGACAGTTGACGAGGCATCTGTTGCGTTGGACTGATCTGGGTGTCACAGCCCGCCTGATTACGGTACTGTCAGTCTGTAGCTGCCTTATTTTTGCTGTTGTATTCACCGTGAACGACCGCTTCACAAGCGAACTCGTGAAGGATATGGTCATGGCTCACTCGCGGGATCTGGTGACTTCGGCAGCCTTCAGCATCAATGACCAGCTACAGGCAGTCAGCAAAGATCTGTCTGCACAGGCATCTGCACTTGAAACAGCCCCGCAACTGGGCACAAGCGATCTGTACCGCATACTACGCCACCATGTTGCAAGTAATGAGGAGGTTTTCGGCTCTACCATAGCCTTTACCCCTGACTTCTCTCCAGATGACAATAAACACTCTGCCCCCTACTGCTACAAGAACCTTAATAAAGAACTGGCCTTTACTGACCTGTCATCCGAATCATACAATTACACACAGAAGCCCTGGTACCGCCTTCCTGCCGAACAACAGGCTCCGGTCTGGAGTGAACCTTATTTTGACGAAGGCGGGGGCAATGTGGTCATGACCACCTATTCCGTCCCCTTTTACCGCATGAAGGATGGTGTCCGGCAATTTGCCGGCATCACCACATCCGATGTTTCCGTGGATTGGCTCGGTCGGCAGATCGCCTCTCTGAAGCTGTACCGAAATGGCTATGCGGCACTTTTCTCACGCAATGGAGTTTACCTTGCTCATCCTGACCGATCGCTGGTTATGCAGGAAACCATTGCCAGTGTTGCCGAAAAGATAAACAGTCCGGTGCTGCGTGATATTAGTCAGGCCATTGCCCGTGGTGAGAACGGCTTTGTTACCGGCCCCAATGTTTATGGCAGGCAGAGCTGGATCTACTATGCACCTATACCGGCAACCGGCTGGTCTCTGGCAGTGGTCTTCCCGGCTGAAGAGATGCGTAGCGAAGTGAACAAAATCGGCCAGATGATGGCACTGCTTTACTTTACTGGCACCACAGTACTGATACTGACAATCATATTGGTGGCCCGCAGTATCAGCCGTCCCTTGGCACAGATCAGCCTGGCGGTACAACGGATCGCTGGAGGTGATCTTGATGGTGAACTTCCAACGGCAAGGATCGGCGGCGAGGTACGCTACCTGGCTGATTCCTTCGGGCAGATGCAGCGGGAACTGAAGGAGCATATCCGCATCCTTACCGAAACAACAGCCGTCAAGGAGCGAATGGCTGGTGAGCTGTCCGTGGCCCATGACTTGCAGATGTCAATTCTGCCAGACAAATTACCGGAATTACCAGGTTTTGAGATTGCTGCCCGCTGCATACCTGCACGTGAGGTGGGGGGAGATTTCTATGATGTGCGTCTGTTGGCCAATGGTCAGCTCTTCTTTGTGATCGGGGATGTTTCCGGCAAGGGGGTACCTGCTGCCCTGTATATGGCCATGGCCGTTACCATTAGCCGCATAGGGACTGATGACTTCTACAGTCCATCGGAACTGATGGGGCGGATCAACCGTGAACTCTGCCGTGGTAATGACAGTTGCATGTTTGCCACCATAATCTGTGGTATCGTAAATCCGTCAACCGGTCTGATCAGACTTGCCAATGCCGGCCACACACCACCGGTTATCCGCAAAGCAGATGGCAGTGCTGTGATGCACCGCCTGAAACCAGGGCTGATTGCAGGGTTTTTATCAGATTTCAGCTATGAAGAGGAACAGCTTCTGCTGGCTTCCGGCGAAACATTACTGCTCTATACAGATGGCATTACAGAGGCGATGGATCAAACAGGACAGTTGTTTGGAGAGGGACGACTGTTATCAGCATTTTCCAACAGTTCAGGCAGGGCCGGAGAGCTGATCAGCCTGGTAAAGGATGCTGTAACAGAGTTTGCAGGTTCAGCTCCTCAGTCAGATGACCTGACCATGCTGGCCCTGTATCACAGGGATAATCAGGAGGCGTAGGGAGCTATGTTCACCTTTTTGCGAGAAAGCCGTAATTTCAGAAATTTCTGGTTTGGTCAGATCGTCTCGCAGGTGGGTGACAGGATACATACTCTGGCGGTGATCTGGCTGGTATACACCTGGACACGGTCTGGAACCGCACTGGGGCTGGTGCTTATCTCCACCACCCTGCCCTCTGTGCTGTTTTCCCCCTGGGCAGGCCATATTGCTGACCGCTTCAACCGCAAAACCATTGCCATCATCACTGACCTTATACGCAGCGGACTTGTGCTTACACTGGCAATATTGTCTCAACTTGAGATGCTGAACATGACCGGGCTTGTGATCATCACAGCTCTTATATCCCTCACATCCGCTGTATTCAACCCTGCCACCCTGGCAATGATTCCCAGCATTGTTCCAACAGCAGAGCTGTCACGGGCCAATGCCATCAGTCAGCTTTCTGCCAATGCCAGTGGTGCCCTGGGTTTTCTGGCTGGTAGCGGCCTGATTGCACTCATCGGCGTACCTGCCGCCTTTCTGTGCAATGGAAGCTCCTTCATCCTTTCTGCCCTGCTGATAGCCCGCATTGCTTACAAACAGGAAGAGAAACAACATACCAGCAACTTCAGATCAGACATTATCGGGGGCTGGCATGTTGTGCAGAGCATTCCGGTGGTTGCCAGACTGCTGGTTCCGCTGGTGGTGATCAACTTTTTCTTCTCTTCCCTGTCTGTGCTGATACCTGTATTTGGAGAGGGTGTATTTAAGTCAGGATCATCCGGAGTGGGTATGTTGCTGGCTGCCTTTACCTGCGGCATGTTTCTGGCAGCCCTGTTACTAAGCAACTGGCATCCCAAAACATCCATTGCAAGCTTTGTAACCTTGAGTCTTTTTCTGGTGGGTAGTGGCTTTTTGCTGATGGGGCTTTTTGCAGTACTGCCACTCTTTATGGGGGCATTGATCCTGATCGGCTTTGCCTTAAACGGGGTGAACATCTGCCTGATCACACTGTTTCAGCGATTGGTGCCTGGTGAGGTACGTGGCAAATTCTTCAGTATGCTCACTGCGGTTTCCCTGTCGGCCCAGCCGGTTTCCTTTGGCCTGACCGGCTGGCTGTCTGATCTGATAAGTCCCACAACCATACTGTTTGTGTGTGGTCTGGCGATCTGGGGATCTGCCCTGTTTGTGGGGCGGGTCAGTGAATTGAGACAACAATATCTGTAATTCCACTTCCATATCAAAGCGTCTTCTTTGTTGGCTCGTCATCGGCTCCTCAACGTACTGCCTGTACGCCTTCTTCGCCGATCTCCTCGCCGCCTTGAATCCATCTTTGATCTGGAATTGGAATAATATCTGTGAGGAATATCATGATTGAGACAACTGAATTTTACAAACAGGTTTCTGAACGTGTCCCTGGCTACCGCAGCTTTCTGGCGGCACAGGGAGTAACTGCTGACCTGCCATTTGAACATCTGCCATTAACCACCAAGCAGAACTACCTGCTGGAGTACCCGATTGAGGAGCTTTGCTGGGACAACAGCCTGCAAGAATGCCATCTGATCGGCTCCAGCTCTGGTTTCAGCAAATCAGGCTCGGTCTTCTGGCCCAAACGTCCCCATGATGAGGCAAAGTATCTTGAAGGGTTGGAGCAGATGCTTGCACTCAACTACGGCATCAACCGCAAGCGGACCCTGATCCTCTGCTGCATGGCACTGGGAACCTGGTTTGCCGGTGTAACTATCACATCGGCCTTGCGGGTGATTGCAGCCAGTGGCCGCCTGCCGATAACGGTCTGCACTCCTGGTCTGAACCTGGCAGAAGCAGTGGAAATCTACAGCCGATTCCATAAAAATTTTGAGCAGTCACTCTGGATCACCAACCCTTCCAACATCGGCCTGATCTCTGCCCTTTTAAACAAAAAAGGGGTGGATGTTCCACCAGGCTCCTGTTTTTTTCCGGTGGTTGGCGAGTATTTCAGCGAGTCCTTCCGTGAAGCACAGACTATCCGGTATAGACATGCACCCGACACCCCCTTTGTGATCTGGACCGGTTATGGCTCTGCCGATACCGGTGATATTGGTGTAGAAACCGCAGCAACTATCAGACTGAGGAAGTTCATCCATGCCGATCATGGATTACGGCAGCAACTGTTCAGCTCAGATGATACACCGATGCTGCTGGAGATGAACCCTAACTGCCTGGTGGAGATACTGGATGGTCAGATTGTGGTCAGTAAGGATCAACTGGTGCCACTACTGCGTTACAACACCGGGGATGAAGGGGGACTGCTGCATAAATCAGAGCTGGCACAGAACCGGTCACTGACTTCCGAACTTCTGGATGTACTGCCGGAAACAGTGCTGTTTGTACGGGGCAGGGCCTCCAATGCCATCATCTTTTACGGCACAAACCTGAATATACAGGATATTAACCAGCACTTTCTCAGCCTGCCGCCGGAGATGGGCTATTCAGGGCTGTTTACCGTATGCCAAGTGGTACAGGGCGAGGTTACAATGTTTGAGTTCACCGTACTTGTGGATGGTGCCATTGATCCGTCCCTGGCAGAAGATTACCAAACATCACTGTTGCAGTATCTGAGAGGGCAGAGCCTTGAGTTTGAAGCTAAATATGCCAACCTGACCCGCTCTATAGGTGAAGATCTGATTAAGCTGAAGCTGGAAGAGTTGACAGCCACCACCGGCAGTATCAAGCACCGCTACATAATTGATTAAACATGGGGGTTCAGCATGGAATATTTCTCTGAGGAAAAGCAACTGGCCCGTGGGCTTGAGATCTTCACAGCCGCTCGTACTTCCCGTCTGTATGGTGCAAAATACATCGGTCTGCCTGTTCCAGACTCCATAGATGCCTGGCAACAGTTGCCGGTGCTGACCCGGGCAGAGATTTACGAACACTCCTATCCCCATTCCACTGACATGCTGACCTGCCCCCTTGAAGATGCCATCATCATCTCAACTGGCGGATCCAGCGGTATTGCCCGCTACACCACCTACACCCATGCCGAGTGGGATGCCTTTGTGGAGTGTCAGGCCGCTGCCATGCGGATTCTTGGCATTAACCGCCAGGACCGGATTGCCAACCTGTTCATTGCCGGTCATTTCTGGCCTTCCTTCCTGGGGCTGCATGATGTCATCAAGAAGCTGGGGGCAGTGCATCTGCCTATTTCTGCCAATATCCCGATGGAAGAAGTGGTGACGCTGTGCCGCACCTTTGAACCAACGGTGATGGTATCGCTGCCAACCCTGTTTGTCTTCATGGCTGATATGGCAAAAAGGGACAACTTCAGCTTTCCACAACTGAGGATGATCAACTACGCCGGTGAGCATCTCAGCACGGCTGCCGAGGCCCATGTGGCTTCAGCCCTGGGGGTAAAGCGGATCAAGGCCGGAGCCTACACCAGTGCCGATGTCGGCATAATGGGCTACCAGTGCGACCATGTTGCATCTGGTGTCTACCATGTACCAACCGCCTTTCAGTATCTGGAGCTGATCAATTTTGATGAAGGACGCAGGGCCAGAATCGGTGAGCCAGGAGAGGTGGTAGTCTCAAACCTGAGCAGGATTTCAACCCCGATCATCCGCTACCGGGTTGGTGATATTGCCACCTGGAAAGGGGAAAGCTGCCCCTGTGGTGACCCCAATCCTCTGATTAAACTGGGAGGGCGGGCCGGACAGGACTTCAAGCTGGGGGGCGGTTTCATCTCCCTTGACCTGTTTGAAAATATCATAGCCAGCCGTGCTGATTCCTTCAGTCTCAACTTCCAGCTGGAGATAGAAGACGTGGGCAACCAGTTCACCGTACTGTTGGGGATAGAAGCACCACGACAGCCTGACCAGACAATACTGACTACACTGGAGCATGATCTTTTTGAAGCGATACCGGAGTTGAGGATTTCAACGGAAAAGGGCTATCTTAAGTCCTTTGCCATCAAGACAGTAGAGCTTGGGTCACTGCCCCGCAGCCCGATTACCGGCAAGGTGGCAAGGCTTCTGGATAAACGGGTGCTATAGGAGAAAACCATGAACGAAGAGGCAACTAACCGGCTATATCAACATCAGCAAGCCTTTGATCAGACAGATGAAGCACGGGAGCTGTTCACACAATCCATGCAGGAGATGGCTGCATTCCATATTGAGCATTCCCCTGTCTATCGAGGAATCTGCCAGCAGTACGGCTTTAACACTGATCAGATCCGCAGCCACGATGATCTGATCAGTATCCCCCATATATTTGTAACCGCCTTCAAGCAGCACCGGCTGCTGTCCCTGCCAGAGGAAGAGATCTACATGACCTTCACCTCCTCCGGCACCCAGGGCCAGAAAAGCCAGATAAACCTGGACCGTATTTCTTTTGAGCGTCAGGCCAACATGCGTAGTCTGCTGGTACGTTCTCTGGGGCTGGCTGGTGAACAGCCGGTCAACTATCTGATCTTCTCCTATGCCCCGGATATTGCGGATCAGCGTGGGGCGGCCCATACCTTCAATGTCTACAGCTCCTTTGCCCCTGCCGCAGAAAAGTACTTTGCACTACAGCAGGGTACAGGAAAAGAGCCGAGCTTTGATCTTGAGCAGGCCATCGCCACCCTGATCCGTTTTGCGGAAAGCGGTAAGCCGCTGCGTGTAGTGGGCTTCCTGGCCTTCAGCTTCGTAACCTTGCTGGAGATGAAAAAGCGGGGCATAAAGCTTAAGTTTCCATCTGAAAGCCTGCTGATCACCGGCGGCGGATGGAAATCCCACACCGGCAAGACCGTCAGTTTTGAGGAATATGCCGAGCTGGTGCAGGAGATACTTGGCATCCTGCCTGAACGGATTCGTGACTTCTACGGCATGGTGGAGCATGGGGTGCCGTACATGAGCTGCGGATACCGCCATTACCATATACCGATCTTTGCCAATGTGGCTGCACTGGCCCCTGGCACACTGCGAGTCTGCCCACACGGAGAGACCGGACTGCTGAAACTCCAGACCAGCTATGTCAGAAGTGCCCCGGCCATATCTGTGCTATCCACTGACCTTGGGGCCATTGGTCATAACTGCCCCTGTGGTATCCCGGGTAAGTTCATCATGCTGAAAGGGCGGGCAGGTGTAACCAAACATGCCGGTTGTGCCATTTCAGCATCACAACTGATCAAAATCTGAATATTCAGGGTAAGGAGAAGGGATATGGCCAGATGGTACAACTTCGGCAGTTTTGAGGAAAGCAACGAAATCACCGCTGATCTGATGCGTGGGGTATTTGCCACTGCCCGTAACCGCACAGCACAGATACAGGCAACACCGGTATTACAGTTGGCTGCGGTACTGGATCAGGTGGGCAGACGGCTGGCAGACAGGGATGATCCGGTACGGCAGGAGATCATGGCGATCATGCCGGAACAGATCAGCTTTTCACCGCAGATGGTGGATGCTGGCCTGGAGGCTATCTGCTGGATTTTACGACACGACAACCTTATGAAAAGGCTGGCTATTGATCTGGATGATCCCCGTTATATGGATGAGTTTGTCTGGCATGGGCGTTTCCGTGGTTTTATGCGGGCCATGCCAAGGGGGGTTGTCTCCCACGTATCTGCCGGCAATGTTTTTGTCAGTGCCGTGGATACCCTGGTGCAGGGGATCATGACCAAAAACGTTAATATTCTGAAGATGTCCTCCTTTGATCCGGTCTTTCCGTTGTTATTCGCACAACTGCTCAGGGAATGTGACCCTCGGGAGCTGATCACCCCATGTCTGGCAATGCTTCCATTCAAAGGTGGGGATCTGGAGATTGAGGCGGTGGTCAAGCAGGAGTCTGATGCAGTAATTGTTTATGGTGGTCAGGAGGTTGTGGAGGTCTATCGCCAGGGACGTGGATTACATACCAAGGAGCTGGAGTTTGGGCCTAAATACTCCCTGGCAGTGCTGGACCATGAGGCCCTGCAAGAGAGCAATCAGGATGAAGTAGCCCTTCAGGTTGCACGGGATTTCACCATGTGGGAGCAGGCAGCCTGTTCCTCACCCCATGCGGTTTTCATCCGTGGTGAAGAGGAGGCAAGGCACTTTGCCAAAAGCCTGGCTAGTGCTCTGGAGCAACTGGTACAGGAGTTTCCGTTTCCATCGATCAACCCAAATGAGCAGACCGAGATCACCCGTACCCGTGAACTGGCTCGTGTTGATCAGGCTCTGGGGAGTGCAGAACTACTGATTCCGGCGGTTGATGACCAGAGCTGGACCGTAATTCTGGAGAAGCAGCCCTGTTTTAAGGTTTCCTGCCAGCACCGCACCGCCTTTGTGGTGGCAATCAGCCATGATCAGGAGTTGTACGATCTCCTGCAAGCACAGGGGCAATTTATCCAGTCTGTGGGCATACTGGCCCATAGCCAGCGACTGTTTGAGCTGTCCAATCAACTGGTGGCCCTGGGTGCTGACCGGATCACTGAAATCGGCTGGATGCACAAACGTAAGCACGGCACTCCCCACGATGGTACCCGTGGTCTGGCCGAGCTTGTACGCTGGGTCTCCCTGGGACATGGGCGACGCTTCCACGACCCCTTTGATTTTGCTGACCAGGCCACCCGTGAAGCAATCACCTTGGGCAGGCTTAACCATGTGATGGAAACAGCCCGCCGCCATTCACCCTTTTATCAGGAGTATCTGCCTGATGCCCCGCTTACAAGCCTTAACCAACTGGCTGAATTGCCGATTCTGGAACCAGACCTGTTTCGTAGTCACCTACCACCCTACGGTGAAGGGCTTCTGACCGGCCCATTGGGCAACTCAATCTCCTTTTCCAGCGGCGGTACCACCGGCAAGCCCAAGTTTGTCTACCGCACCATGGAGGAAACCCGTCGCAATGCGGCTGGCATGGCCAAGGGGCTGGGTCTGGGGCTGTTCAGTGAGGGCGACGTGGTTGCCAACCTGTTTTTTGCCGGCAATATGTGGGCATCATTTATAAGTGTGAATATGGCCCTGGAGCAGATCGGTGCCCATATCCTGCCCATTGGTGGCCATGTGCCGCTGGAAAACATCATCTCTTTCCTGCGGTCTTTCAAAGTGGATGGTGTACTATCCATCCCGTCTGTACTGGTGGGGATTGCCCAATATGTGGAAAAGAACAACATTACTGATCTGACCATCCCCAAGATCGGCTACGGCGGCGAGCATATGCCGGAGGCCACCCGCCAATATGTGGCCTCAGTGCTGAAGACCGAACTGATCCGCTCGGCCTCCTACGCCATCAACGACACCGGCACCGTTGGGTATCAATGCACGGCCTGTACCGGCTCTGTACACCATCTGAGCGAAGAGCTGCATATTCTTGAGATTGTTGATCCCGAAACAGGTCAGTTGCTGCCACCTGGCAAGGCCGGCAACATTATCCTGACCAACGTGGATCGCACCCTGATGCCGGTGATCCGCTACAATGTGGGGGATCGGGGGCGGATTGTGCCTGGGGACTGCCCCTGCGGGCGTACCAGCCTGCGTTTTGAGCTGCTGGGCCGCTCAGATGAGGTGGTGGTAATCGGAGCCGATAATGTTTCCATTGATGCCGTGGCCACCTGCGTTGCCCAGGTGCCGGGGTTGAGCCAGAACTTTGTCATCCACGGCAGGCAGCAGGATGGGCTGGATCTGCTGGCGATCAGGGTGGAGTCTCTGGAGCCGCTGGAACCGGAGCAGAAGGAACCTCTGGCCCAAATGTTACTTGAGGCGTTCTTACGGGAGAAGCCAGTAATTGCAACTAACCTGGCCAGTAACATTGTAGCCCGTCCTGTGGCTGAAATTCTTGATCCTGACGAACTGCCCCGCAACCCCAGAACCGGCAAAATCAAACGGGTGGTGGAGGAACGTCATGGCAACTGAGATACCGTTTCCTTATGGTGTAGTTGCAAGTACCACGGTCAGCACAAACTTGCAGTCCCTAAGGCCGGTGCAACTCTGGGCCGCCGAATTTGCCCGCTGTTTCGGCATGGCCGGGGATGAACTGACCAGGATCGAACTGGTGGTGGAAGAGGCGTTCATGAGCGTGGCCCAGAGTGCCTTTGAACCTGGAGAGACCGGCAAGATCAGCTTTATTATGGAGCACCGCCCCGGCAGTTTCATCATAGCGGTGGAGGATCAGGGACTACCCCTTGACCTGCATCAACTGGAGGAAAACGAAGGACTATCCCTAAATCTGCTGCTGTTGCGGCGGCTTTTGGACGGCTTTGCCTTCATCAACCGTGGTACGGAAGGGAAACGACTGGAGCTTGTAAAAACCATCCCCACCAAAAGTATTGTTACCGTCATGGAGCAGCAGCAGTTCAATGGTACTGAAGGTGCTATCCTGACAGATACGCCCATGCTACGGATGCTACAGCCAGATGAAGCCCTGGCCCTGGCCCAGCTTGCCTATCGCAGTTACGGCTACACCTACGTCAGCGTTTTTTACTATCCTGAGCTGATAAGGGAACAGCTCGAAACCGGCCTGATGGAGACCTGCGTTGCAGTTATGCCAGATGGCCGGGTGATCGGGGCATTAAGTCTGTTCTACCGACAGATTGAAGACAAGGTGGCTGAATGCGGTGCTGCAATGGTGGAACCACGCTACCGTGGCTTAAACCTGTTCAAAGAGATGAAACAGTTTCTGTTCAGCCATGCAACTGCCAAAGGTCTGTACGGCATCTACAGCGAGGCAGTTACCATCCATCCCTACACCCAGCAGGGCAACCTGTCCCTGGGTGCCAGGGAAACCGGCATTCTGCTATCCTATGTCTCGGAAAACGTGGCCTTCAAAAAGATCAATAACGAACTGATGGGGCAACGTCAGGCCCTGGTGCTGTTCTATTACCGCTTGAACCAGGAACCGTTACGCACAATCCATGCACCTACGCTTTACGCCGGACTGATCCGGCATATTTACAGAGAAAACGGACTGAACAGGCAGGTGGAAGAGGTTGATATGGCCGAAGTCACGGGCCAGGGGGAGACGCGGCTCGCCATCAGGATACGACGCGACACCTTCAACGATGCCACCATTGAGCTTGAACGGATCGGCTGTTATGCCTGTGCGATGATCCTGCACCACACCAGGGAATTGTGTGAAAAAAAGGTGGAGGCGATCTACATTAACCTTCACCTGGAGAATCGTGAAACAGCAGTACTTGCCGGACAGTTGGCGGAAAAGGGATACCTGTTTGCAGGCGTGATCCCGGAGCTGGAAAATGGAGATATACTCAAGCTGCAATACCTGAACAACGTACAGTTTGATCCTGAACGGGTGATGGTGGTTTCTGAACACGCAAAAATGCTTTTGACCTTTGTCGCCCGACAGTACCAGAAGCGACCCTGAGGGCAACCTTATATGAAAGAACAGATTTTGTTGAATTTGACAATTGAGTCATCAGATTCAGCATTGCCAGAAATCAGGGAACAGATCATGGGCCAGGCAGAGTCCATCGGTACTGATTCCAGCGTATTGCAGCGGCTGGACCTTGTGCTGGAAGAGGCTTTGCTCAATGTGATGCGGCACGGATACAAAGGAAGCAGTGGTATCATTGAAGTGACACTGTCTGCAACTGCCGATGGAAGCCTGAAGCTGGCGATTATTGACAGTGGCATCCCCTTTAATCCGCTGTCAATACCACCACCTGATCTGACCCTGCCACTGGAAGAGCGGACAATAGGCGGCCTGGGTGTACATCTTATCCGCTCCATGACCGATGAGGCTGCCTATTACCGTAAAAACAACCGTAACCTGCTTGTTCTTACCTTTACCAGGCCAGAATCGACATAGTCACAGATCTGATACTTATAATTCAAAGCTGCCTGCCTGAACATATAACAGACCGTGCTGAAACACCCTCATACTTGAAAAAACTTCCAATTTCATATATTTTGCTCTCTTTTATCTGTTTACACTTCCTGAATTTACGGAGCAGCCATTGAATATACAAACAACCACCAGCGGCTTGCAGGCTGAAAAGATCCGGCCAGAGCTGCTGGGAGACACAGGATTTTGCCAGGATCTCGGCATCCGCTACCCATACATGGGTGGTTCAATGGCCAAGGGGATAAGCTCGGTCAACCTCTCCATAGCCCTGGGCAAGGCCGGTATGCTGGGTTTTTACGGTGCCGCCGGATTGCCGCTGGAAACAGTGGAGCGTTCCATAAACCTGCTGACTGCCAGTGGTGTTCCCTTTGGCTGCAACCTGATCCATTCCCCCCAGGAGCCTGATCTGGAAGCTGCCCTGGCAGAGCTTTACATCCGTAAAAACATAACCCTGGTGGAGGCTTCGGCCTTTTTGTCCCTGACTCTGCCCCTTGTCCGTTACCGTCTGCATGGCATCCATCGTTCGGGCGATGGAAAAATCATCACACCCAACCGGATTATTGCCAAGGTCTCCCGCGAAGAGCTGGCTGAAAAGTTCTTCTCCCCTCCCCCGGACAAAATGGTTGCTACCCTGCTGCAACAGGGTCTGATGACAGTGGAACAGGCAGAGCTGGCACGTCAGATACCGATGGC
>CAZRKG010000040.1:14823-16595 GCA_964600635.1 uncultured Geobacter sp.
AACACCGCTTCCGCGTATATCATCCCGGTGTTTGCCCTGGCCCTGCTGCCCACCATCCAGAATGTGGCCCGTCAGATGCAACAACAATACGGCTATTCAGTGCCACTCAGGGTTGGTCTGGGCGGCGGCATCGGCACACCCCAGGCAGCGGCGGCGGCCTTCTGCATGGGTGCTGCCTGGGTGATGGTCGGTTCTGTTCACCAGGCATGTATTGAATCAGGGGCATCTGATGCTGTCCGCCAGATGCTGTCACAGACCCGCCAGGCAGATGTGACTATGGCACCGGCAGCGGATATGTTTGAAATGGGTGTAACCGTTCAGGTGTTGAAGCGTGGCACCATGTTTGCCATGCGTGCTGCAAAGCTGTACGAGCTTTACCGCAACCATAAAGGGCTGGATGAGATACCGGCACCAGAACGGGAGAAGCTGGAAAAAACAGTTTTTCTGGCTCCGCTGGAGCAGATCTGGCAGGAAACCCGCAGCTTTTTCACAAAGCGAGATCCCTATCAGGTGGAACGGGCAGAACGGGACCCGAAGCATAAAATGGCCCTGGTCTTCCGCTGGTACCTGGGGCAGGCAGCCCATTGGGCCAAGGATGGCGTGCCAGAACGTGTGGTAGATTATCAGGTCTGGTGTGGCCCGGCAATGGGTGCCTTTAACCAGTGGGTGAAGGGCAGCCTGCTGGAAGATCCAGTCAACCGGAAAGCAGCCTCTGTTGCCCACAACATACTGGCTGGTGCCGCCCAGATCATCAGCATCAGCCTTAAACGCTTTAATGGTGAGCAGATCAGCCACCAAGATATGATTCCTGAAATCAAGGAGTACCCTGCGTGAAACAGTCAGAACAGGACCGCACCCTTAACACCAGCGGTGTACCACTGGCCATTATCGGCATAGGCTGCCTCTTCCCGAAATCCGATAGCCAGTCAACCTACTGGGCCACCATCCGTGAAGGTGTGGATGCCATTACAGAGATCCCGGACACTCATTGGCAACCTGCCGACCTGTATGACCCTGATCCTAAAACCCCGGACAAAACCTATGGCAAGCGGGGCGGATTCCTGAATCAGATCCCGTTTAACCCGATGGAGTATAATATTCCGCCCAACTGCCTGGAGGCGATTGATACCTCGCAACTGCTGGGGCTGGTGGCTGCCGGACAGGCACTTAAAGATGCCGGATACGGCACTGAAAGGGAGTTTGACCGCAGCAAAGTCAGCGTAATCCTGGGGGTGACCGGTGCGTTGGAGATGGTGATCCCCCTGGGGGCCAGACTGGGTCACCCCCGTTGGCGTGATGCTCTGAAAGATGCCGGAGTTGATGCTGCAACAGCGGAAGACGTGGTTCAGCGGATCAGCGATTCCTACGTTGGCTGGCAGGAGAACTCATTCCCTGGACTGCTGGGCAATGTTGTGGCAGGCCGGATCAGCAAGCATTATGACCTGGGCGGCACCAACTGCGTAGTTGATGCCGCCTGTGCCAGCTCATTCAGTGCCCTGCACCTGGCTGGAATGGAACTGGCCACCGGAGCAGCGGATCTGGTTGTAAGCGGCGGCGTGGATACCTTTAACGACATCTTCATGTATACCTGTTTCAGCAAGACCCCTGCCCTTTCAGCCACTGGCAACGCCAGACCGTTTGACAGCTCGGCGGATGGCACCATACTGGGTGAAGGGCTGGGGCTGGTGGTTATCAAACGTCTGGCCGATGCAGAGCGGGATGGAGACAGAATCTACGCTGTTATCCGTGGTATCGGCTCATCCAGTGATGGC